>JAURKV010000119.1 GCA_030831585.1 Ramlibacter sp.
CAGTTCGCCCATGTGCCTCAGGTTCAGGCGGCCCTGCGAGGGATGAGCGCGGTGTCTGCCGGCCTGATTGCCGCCACCGGCCTGAAGCTCCTGCCCGCCCTGGGCCGTCATCCGCTGGGCTGGCGGCTGGCGTTGGCCCTGTGTGTGCTGACCTTTGTCGGTCTGGCCCTGCTGCGTGTACCGCTGGCCTTGTTGCTGCTGGGAATTGGCGGGCCCACCTGCCTGCTCACCTGGCGCCGACTCGGTACGATCGAAGCCCAGAAAAAGGCAGCGTCATGAGCCCCGCGATCGCGCAACTGATGAGTGCTCTGGACTGGGTGGCGTTACTGACCCATTTCACGGGGCTCTCGCTGCTGGCAGTGGCGGGCGCAATCAGCACGACGCCAGACTCGCACCGCTATTTGGTCGATGAGAAACGCTGGCTGACCGACGCCCAGTTCACCGACTCAATTGCCATTGCCCAGGCGGCGCCCGGGCCTAATGTGCTCTTCATTGCCCTTCTGGGATGGAACGTGGGCTTCAACGCCGCCAGTTGGGCCGGCGGCGCACTAGGGCTTGTATTGGCGATGGCTGGCATCATGGGGCCGAGTTCGGTGCTGACCTACGTCACTGCGCAGTGGAGCCAGCGCAACCGGGAGCGCCGTGAGGTGCGGGCTTTCAAGCAGGGCATGACGCCCATCGTGATTGCACTCATGGCCGGCACCGGCTGGGTGCTGATCTCTGCCCACGGCTACACGCTCGCCCAAATGCCGGTTTGGGGGTTGGCGCTGGTTTCCACCGTGCTGGTCTGGCGCACCCGCATCCACCTGCTGTGGCTGCTGGGCGCAGGTGCGCTCATGGGCGCGCTAGGCTGGGTTTGATCCGCATGCCAGCCGCGACCACGAGTAAGCCGGGCTAAATTCGGTCGCCGAGAGCGGCCCAGGTCGGGCGGGCGGGGCCCGTCAACCCAGGCGCTGACGCCGTGCCTCGTACAGGCAAACGCCGCTGGCCACCGATACATTGAGGCTCTCGACCGCGCCGCACATCGGGATGTGCACCAGCTCATCACAGGTTTTGCGGGTGAGCTGGCGCATGCCGGGGCCCTCGGCCCCGAGCACCAGGGCCACTGGGCCTTTCATCTCGACCTGGTAGATCGACTTCTCGGCCTCGCCTCCGGTACCGATGCACCAGATATTGCGTTCCTTCAGTTCGCCCAGGGTGCGGGCGAGGTTGGTCACCATGAAATAGGGCACGGTTTCGGCCGCACCACTGGCCACCTTGGCGACCGTTGCGTTGATCCCGGCCGCATGGTCCTTGGGTGCAATGACCGCATGCGCGCCAGCGCCGTCGGCCACCCGCAGGCAAGCGCCCAGGTTGTGCGGGTCGGTCACACCGTCGAGCACCAGCAGGAGCGGCGGGTCCTGCAGGGCATCGAGGAGGTCGTCGAGGGAGCGCGCCGTCGCCATCGGCTCTACCCGTGCGGCCACGCCCTGGTGGCCATGGCTACCCGCGAGCTTGGCCACCCGAAGGGCGTCGGCTTCGACCAGCCGGACACCCGCCTCACGGGCACGGTCGAGGAACTGGCGCATGCGGGCGTCGCGACGGCTGGCGTCAAACACCACCTCGATCACCGACTGCGGCGCAGTCTTCAACCGCACACCCACTGCGTGGAACCCGAACAGGACCTTGGCACTTGTCATCGCCCGATTATCCGGCCAGGTCGGTCAATGCTTTCGACCTCGGCGGGCTGGTCCCCACGCGAGACGCGCTAGGCCTAGAATCCGCCGCCTCTAGGGAGACGAATGCGATGGGATTACTGCTCCGATTCAACCTGGTGCTGGTCGGCGTCTCCCTCGCAGGGTTGGGCGCCACGGGCTGGTTGTCCCGACAAATGTTGCAGGAAAAGGCGCGCGCCCAGGTGATTGAGGACGCGCGCCTCATCCTTGAGGCCGCCATCGCTGTGCGGACCTACACCGTGGACCAGATCCGGCCCCACCTAGCCCCACAGATGACAGAGGTCTTTCTGCCGCAAACGGTGCCAGCCTTTGCCGCCACCGAAACCATCAACAAGCTGCGGCGGCACTACGGCGATTACAGCTACAAAGAGGCCACGCTCAACCCGACCAATCCGCGAAACCGGACCGCTGACTGGGAAGCCGATGTGGTGCAGCGGTTTCGCCAGTACCCCGATCAGCAGGAGATCATCGGAGAGCGCGAGGCGTCTGGGGGTCGCAGCCTCTACATCGCCCGGCCCATCCAGGTGAGCAATACCGCTTGCCTGCAATGCCACAGCACGCCAGCGGCGGCGCCCCCCAGCATGCTCAAGATTTACGGCGAGGCCAACGGTTTCGGCTGGCGCCAGGGCGAGATCGTCGGCGCCCAAATCGTCAACGTCCCGATGACGGTGCCACTGCGGCACGCAGACCAGGTCTTCAGCACTTTCATGATCTCCCTGGCGGGCGTATTCACAGCCGTCTTCCTCGCGCTCAATCTCATGCTGGGCTGGCTCATCATCCGGCCGATCCGCCGTATGTCGCGCACCGCCGACCGCATCAGCACGGGCGACTTCAGCGAACCTGAGTTCGCCGAGACCGGCCAGGACGAGGTGTCCTTGCTCGGCGCCTCGTTCAACCGCATGCGTCGCAGCCTGGAGCGGGCGATGCAAATGATCCACGCCGATCCGCACTTGTCATGAGGCTCCGCCATCTCCGGCCTGACGCGCTTTGGGCGCCTTCCCTCGGAGCGCGGGGAAGTCCAGATGAGCGCTGAAGCGCCTCGTCCGGATTCAGGCGATGCGGGCGCCCTCCTCCCGGGCACCCGCATTGACGACTACGAAATCCGCCAGTGGCTCGGCGGAGGCGGGTTTGGCATCACCTACCTCGCCCGTGATCTTCAACTGGACCTGCCAGTCGCCATCAAGGAATTCTTCCCCGCCGACTGCGCCCACCGCAGCCCCTGCGGCGCTGTGCTGCCGCGCGGCAGCGGTCACCCAACCTTTGCGGACGGTCTGGAGCGCTTCGTCGAAGAGGCCCGGGCGCTAGCCAACTTTCGTCACCCAAACATCGTGCGGGTGCTCCGTCATCTGCGCTCGCATGGCACCGCTTGCATCGTCATGGAATACGAGCGTGGCGATCCGCTGACCCGCTGGCTGGCTCGCCAGCAGCCACTGTCAGAAGCTACGCTGCTGGCTCTGGTGCTCCCATTGCTCGACGGGCTTGCGGCGGTCCATGGGGCCGGATTCCTGCACCGGGACATCAAGCCCGACAACATCTACATGCGTGCCGACGGCCAGCCGGTCCTTCTGGACTTTGGCGCTGCCCGTCGGGTGACGGCTGGCGCAGGCGCCACCAGCATCGTCAGCCCGGGCTTTGCCCCGTTTGAGCAGTATCACTCGCAGGGCGAGCAGGGCCCCTGGTCAGATCTCTATGCCTTGGGCGCGGTCATGTACTGGATGGTCACCGGGCACAAACCGGTCGAAGCCGCCGCCCGTATCCAGGACGACAAGCAGCCCTTGCCCAGCCAGTTGGCCGATCCCAGCCGCTTCGGCGCCGACCTGCTGCAAGCCATTTCCTGGGCGATGCAGCCCAAAGCTCCGGACAGGCCACAGTCGGTCAACGACTTCCGCGAGGCATTGCTCGCAGCAACCCCTGCAGCGCCTAGGCTGTCGTCCGCCTCCGGATCGGCGCTTCGGAGCCCATCGCAGGCGGTACCGGGCCCCTCCAATCTGTCCACCCTCCCCGTCTCTTCGCCGGCCTGCCTGCCGCTCGCAGTTCTAGGGCCGTCGCCACCGAGCCAGCTCGAATGCCTCGCCGGGCGTAACCTGCTGGCTTGCGTCGCGTTCATCGACCTGGTCGCCTGGTCGGCCCAGTCGGTCGACGATCAGGTGGGCATCAAAGGACAGCTCAACGCGCTCCTCGTCCGAGTGCTGCAGGGCTTGCCCCGCGAGCACTACCTGGCGATGTGTACCGGAGACGGCGCGGCCCTGTGCTTTCTCGGAGACCCTGAGGAAGCGCTCAACGCCATGCTTTTGCTTCGTGACCTGGTCTACCTGCAGCCGGGCGCTGGCCTGCCGCTGCGCATCGGCATGCACCTCGGTCCAGTCAGGGTGGTGAGCGATTTGAACAACCGGGTCAATGTGCTGGGCGATGGCGTCAATGTGGCCCAACGTGTGATGTGCTTCGCCCAAGCCAGGGACCTTCTGGTCTCTGGCGCGCTGCATGACTGCGTGGCCCCGATCAGCGAGCAGCGCGCAGGACAGTTCCGCTTTCTCGGGCAACGCCAGGACAAACATGGCCGTGTCCATGAGTTGTATGCAGTGCTGACCGAGGGTGAGGTCCGCAGCGGTCGACCTGGCAGCCCCGCAGACCTGCACATGCCCCGGACCCTGACACTCACCGCGCCACTCCAGGTGAGAGAAGGCGACAGACGGGGGTCTTTGCCTGCGCTCCGAACCGGATCTGAGAGGCCGCCGGGTCAAGCCGGCGCGCCATCATCGGCCACGCCGGCACAGCCCTGGACCTGGCAGCAATCCGAGCCGCATGGGTTCCTTTCCCCTGAACTCCTCACCCAACTCGAAGCGCTCCTCAGCCAACAACTGGGGCCAATGGCACGGGTGCTGGTCCGCCAACAGTTGCGCAGGGCGCCCACTGCCACCGCCCTGGTGGAGGCCCTGGCGGGCCTCATTGACACCTCCCTCGGCCAGTCGCGGTTCCGCCAGGCGGCAGGGCGCCTGCTCGCGGGCTGAGCGAGATGGGTCGGCCTGGGCTGGTATGGCCAGGGTGATTGCCGTGGAACCGGTCGCCGCCCGGCAGTAACTCAGCAGCTAAGGCCTTGGGATTTTCGCAAGGCTAGCCGGGAGGCCGACGTGGACAATTCCTTCACCAGTACCGACGGGGGCCGCCCTTCGAGCCGAAGAGGCAGCCTGTTGCCTGAGGCCGCCCAATCTGGCGCTTCTGCCCCACCAGAAACGGCGAGGGTTCAGGTGCTGCCCTCCAATGCCCCTCAAGGGCGGGCACTTCTTGCAGCACGGGCACAGGCACAGCCCGAGCAAAGTAGCCTGTCTGCAGAAGGTCGCTCGCCGGAACCCGTATCGGAGGGGCTTAGCTCACGCCTTGATGTCCAGATGCTGTTTGAAAGCGGCATCCGGTCTGGCCAGGAACTGCTCAGACGGGGCGCCAATGCGGATGCGATCGCGGCGATCGTGGTGCCGCAGGTGCAATCAGAGCGCAACACCCAACGCATTCAGGGCACCCTTCCCTGCTGGATCTCGGGTCTGGTCCACGGCCTGGGCGGCCCCGAAGTCGCGCAGGGGCATGTCAAGGCGGTGATAAGCGCCTTGATGCGTGAGAGCCACCTCCCCTTGCACATTCAGCAGTCCTGCCTGCACGCGATCGCGCTGGCGCTCAGCGGCAAAAATACTGATGCTGGGATTCGGATTGCGTACACCGCCCAGGGAGAAGAGTCGCTGCGAGATCCGACAGGACGCAGCGGGGCAGAAGCGGTCTCAACCATCGCAGGCGGCCAAAGCTCGGGCGATGCGGTGGGCGAGCGATCCCGCCGCCCTGCCTGGGATACCCGCCTGCAGGAGCTGATGGGAGGACGACTCAAAACCAATGAGGGTCAATTGCAGGCGTGGAATCACGGGCTGCGAGGGCTGCATTTGGACCCGCTATGGCGGATGGACTCAGGATCTCGGGTACCCACCCCGCACGCCCCTTCCCGATCCCAGCTGAGCAGGGCGTCGGGGGACGCCAACGCTCTCACCGTGTCCACGCGGCGGACTGTGCCGGCGGCGTCATCCGCAGTCACATTGAAATTCGCAACGACTGCGACGCCTGAGAATCCAATCGAGACAGCGCCTTCAGGCAGACGAGCGAGTCCGGCGGACTCGACGACAGACGAGTCTGCACCGGCCGCTCCGCCACCCGCGTCACCCCCCGAAAGTGATGCTGTACCTCAGGCCGGAGCGCCCACCGGAGGAGATTCCATGCCTGCGGACTTACCGCCAGGGGAGTCGGCTGTGATTTCGCAGGCTAGACAGGCCGATCCTCGAGGGATCGAAGGCCCAGTGCAGATCCTGGCGCTGGCCAGAGACCTGCGCGAGCGCCTGACGCGGATTCCCGACCTGATGACCGCTCAGCCGGGTCCGATCGAAGAATGCCTCAGGGGAGCAGAGGCGGCCCTGCCGGACGACATCCGCGTAAAACTGGCGCAGAACAATAAAATCATGAATTGGGGTGGCGTTACTTCCACGGAGTATCTGCGTCGAATTGAGGCGTTGATACAGCTTTGGCATCACGACCTGGCTGAGTTGGATGCCCTAGTGGATAGCCTAGAGAAGCAGCGTGCAGCAGACGCGCCGTCCTGGCTCGTTGACAATGACGACACCGATCCGGATTTCGAAAGTGAGTTTGCCGCTCTACGACAGCGCCTCGTAGTGACGGGTTCGTCCATACGGTGCCTGCTGGAAGACACCTGCGCCACCCTCGAGATCGGGGACCTGAAGCTGACTGCGGTCGTTCAGCAGCCTTCGCTGAGGACTTGGCTGGAGGTCTGGGTCGGGAGTGCCTATGACGCCATTCCCCGAGCTGCCCTGATTGAGCGACTGATCGAACGCACCTTGCAGACCTTGCCTGCGGCGCCTCAAGACGCTTCGGCGCAGCGCCCGCGACCCGCGGATATGGGAGATGACGGAGATGAATTGGTGAGTTGGTTCGTTGCGGAGGTCCAACGCCGCCGGGAGCTTGCGGACCATGCCATTGACGAGTCGGCTCGACGCGTTGTTCGCGATGACACGAAGCCGGAGAGTCTGGGGGAGAAAACCAGAGAACGCGAACTCCAGGCCCTGAATCAGCGCTTCACCGAGCGCGAGCGTCTCACGCGAATTCAGGAAGAATTAATTGCGAAGGTGACGCTACTAACGGGTGACGCCAGCGATGAGCATGCAATGGCGCTGGCTCTGATCACCCCATCTGATCAGGATCAACCGAGAGTTGTCGAAGGTGGGGGAAACAAGGGTTCCTTCACTTTCATACACCTGGCTGATATGTTGGACACGATCCAGCAGTGCCGGGAGAGGAGCGCGAAGCCGCGGCAGCAGCCGGAGCATTCAGGACCTTCGATGTCGCCCCTGGCATCAGCGCAGGCGGCTTCGGACGGCTCTCTGCGATCACGAGCAGCATCCGAGTCCTCAGAGGTTTCAGAAAGCTCAGAGGAATTCGAAGCGAGGGACATCCATTCCTCAGTGAACTTGGACGACCCAGAGGACCTCACCCCCCCAAGCAATATCGACCCCGAATCCGACTCAGACTGAAGCCACCACCTGCCCGGCTTCGATCGTGATGCGCCGGTCACAGCGTGCGGCAATCGCGCGGTCGTGGGTCACCAGCACCAGGGTGGTCCCCAGCTCCTGGTTGAGGTCCAGCATGAGTTGCATCACGCTCTCGCCGGTGGCGAAGTCCAGGCTGCCAGTGGGCTCATCAGCTAGCAGCAGGGCTGGCCGCACGACGAAGGCCCGCGCCAGTGCCACCCGCTGCTGCTCCCCGCCCGACATCAGCCGGGGGTAGTGCCCCAGCCGCGCCGACAATCCCACGCGCGCCAGCATCTCGGTGGCGGCTTGGCGCGCGTCACGCCGGCCCGCCAATTCCAGCGGCAACATCACGTTCTCCAATGCGGTGAGATTGCCCAGGAGCTGAAAGCTCTGGAAGACGAAGCCCACCTTCTCGGCCCGCAGCGCGGCGCGGGCGTCCTCATCGAGAGCGAAAATGTCTTGGTCGGCAATGCGCACCGTGCCCTGGGTCGGCGTGTCCAGTCCGGCGATGAGGGTTAGCAGTGTGCTCTTACCCGAGCCGGAGGCGCCCACAAGCGCAGCGGTTTCCCCTGCGGCCAGCTGGAAGTCGATATCACGGAGAATCGCAAGCGTGCCGGTCGAGTCGGTGACCGACTTCCACACATGGTCCACAACGACAATGGGTTCTGACATGCAAGCGTCCATCAAGAAGGGGCAGCTCCAAGGCGGGCCCGGCAATAAGGGTCGCAGGCGGCTCGCTGGGGCATCCGCCCTGGCGCTGCTCGCGCCCCTGGCTGGCTACCTCCCCCTGCCCCTGCTTGCCGCCGGACCGGCCCCCGCCGCTGAGGCGGTGCTGCTGGTGCTCGGCGATTCGATCAGTGCGGAGTATGGCCTCAAACGCGGGACCGGCTGGGTCGCCCTGCTCGAAGCCCGGCTGGCGAAAGAGACTATGCCGGTCAAGGTGGTCAATGCCAGCATCAGCGGTGAGACCACCGCCGGCGGACGCTCGCGCCTGCCCGCCCTGCTGGCGGCGCACAAGCCTAGCCATGTGGTGATCGAGCTGGGCGGCAACGACGCCCTGCGCGGCCTGCCTCTGGAGATGACCGAGGCCAACCTGACCGCCATGGTCGAGGCCGCCCGTGGTAGCGGTGCGCGGGTGCTGCTGGCCGGCATTCAGGTGCCGCCCAATTACGGCCGGGCCTACACCGAGCGCTTTGCCGGCCTGTTCGAAAAGGTCGCCCGGGCCCAGAAGGTGGCGGTGCTGCCCTTCATCCTGGCGGGCGTGGCCGACGGCCCGCAGGCCGTTCGTCTGATGCAGGCCGACCGCATCCACCCCAATGAGGAGGCCCAGCCACGCCTGCTCGACAATATGTGGCCTTCCTTGAAGAAATTGCTCGCCAAGCCGTGACCGTCCAGATCCTTCCCGCCCACGAAGCCATTGCCCGCTTGGCCGAATTCGACACTGTCATCGACGCCCGCAGCGAGGACGAGTTTGCCGAAGACCGCATGCCAGGCGCAGTGAACTGGCCGTCCCTCCACAACGCCGAGCGAGCCGAGATCGGCACCTTATACAAGCAGGTCAACCCCTTCGAGGCCAAAAAGCGCGGCGCGGCCCTGGTGGCGGCCAACATCGCCAGGCATATTTCCCGTGAGGTGCTGGACAAGCCCAAGGGCTGGAAGCCGCTGATCTATTGCTGGCGCGGCGGCAAGCGCAGTGGGTCGCTGTCCCTGATCCTCGATCAGATTGGGTTTCGGGTTCATCTGCTGGATGGCGGCTACAAGGCCTATCGCGGCGAGGTGCTGGCGCAACTGCCCGCCTTGGCTGGGCGCTTTCAATACCGTGTGGTCTGCGGTCCCACTGGCTCAGGCAAGACGCGCTTGCTGCAGGCGCTGGCTGCCGAGGGCGCCCAGGTGATCGATCTCGAGGCCCTGGCCCACCACCGCAGCTCGGTTCTGGGGCTGGTGCCGGGCCAGAACCAGCCCAGCCAGAAAGAGTTCGACAACCGCGTCTGGCAGGCGCTGCGCGGCTTCGACCCGGCTCGCCCGGTGTTTGTCGAGAGCGAGAGCAAGAAGGTCGGTAACGTGGCGGTGCCCGAAGCGCTGATTCTGGCGATGCGGGCCAGCGCCTGCATCCACCTTGAGCTCGCCGACGAGGAGCGGGTAGCCTTGCTGCTGGAGGACTACGACTGGTTCGTCCAGCAGCCAGAATTCTTCTGCGAACGGCTCTCAGCGCTCACCGAACTGCGCGGGCGCGAGGTGGTGGGCGGCTGGCAGGCGCGGGTGCGGGCAGGCCACATACCCGAGGTGGTGCGTGAGCTGCTGGTGCAGCACTACGACCCAATGTACGCGGCCTCGATCCGCCGCAACTTCGCCGAGTGGCCACAGGCGCAGACCGTTTGCGCCCAGAACCGCTCGCCCGAGGCCATGGCAGCGGTGGCCCGAACGCTCATAAGCGCCTGAGCGCTCTGGAGCGGTCGCCTTCTAGCTTGGCTTCCTGGCGCTTGCGGTCTAGCGAGTTGCGGTCCGTGAGGTCCGCGAGGTCCGTGCGGCCTGGGCGATCCGGTCTTTCCGCGTGCTCCTTGCGGCTCGTGCGGCCCAAGGTCGCACCATGGGGGTCGCGTGGCAGGCGGGGCTGCAAGCGCCCCTCGAGGTCATGTGGCTCGCAGTAGCCTTTGAAGCTCAAGGGTCGGTGCCCCGGCTCATCGCTGGCCCAGCGGGCGAGCCAGCCGCCCCGGGCCTCGACCGTGTTGTAACTGGCCAGGACCAGACCACCGCCCTCGCCCAACACCCACCAGGGTTGCACCGACACCCCCAGACCCAGGTTGTCGACCGGCTCGGGCCGCAGGCGCATTCGCTGCGATTGCGGACCCAGGGACGCCGGCGCGTGAACCGTCAGCTGGGCGCGCTCACTGCACAGGGCGGCAAAGGCGGGACGGGCAAGGAGTTCATCGGCCAGTGGCAGCGGAAGCAGGACGGCAAACACCAGCAATTCGACCACCATCCGCCAGGCACGGTCCGGCAATACATTGCCCAGAAGACTCACCAGATGGTCACTGGCCCAAGCGCTGGCCACCAACCAGGCACCAACCACCAGCGGCAACAGCAAATGGAGCATGACCTTCCCCCGCGACCCGCGTGCCGGGCCCTATTGAGACCGCGCGATGGTGGCGGCCCGTTGGGGTGGCGGGCCGACGGGAGACTGACTGGGGCCGCCCCTAACGGAGGGCGTCGAAGGCCTGGGCGAGGTCGGCCTGCAGATCGGCCACGGCTTCGAGCCCGATGGCCAGACGCACCAGCGGGCCCGCCTCCTGCCAATGTCCGAAAGCGGTACTGCGCATGGCGCTCAGGTCGTAGGGCAAGGCCAGGCTGATCGGACCGCCCCAGGAGTAGCCTAGTTTGAAGAGGCCAAGCCGATCGCAGAAGGCGTCGGCCTGGGTCGCGGTGTAGCGACGGTCAAGGACGAAGGAGAACAGACCCGCCGCCAGGTCGCGCCCCGAACAAAGGGCCTGCCAGTTCGCATGCCCAGGTGCGCCAGGCAAGGCGGGGTGCAGGACTTGGGCGACCTCGGGCCGACCCCGAAGCCAGTGGGCGATTTGCCTGGCGGCTTGGTCCTGCGCTTGGTAGCGTAGCGCGATCGAAGGCAGGCCCCGCAGCACAGCCTCGGCGTCATTGGCCGCCACGCCCAAGCCCATACGGACATGGGCCAGCTTGATCCGCAGGTGCAACTCCTCGTCGCGCGTGACGATGCTGCCCATCAGCACGTCCGCCCCCCCGCTGGGGTACTTGGTCAGCGCCTGGATCACGATGTCGGCGCCGCCCCCCGTGCCGGGTGGTCCGGCGAGATCAAAGCCGTTGAATGCCAGTCCAGCGCTCCAGGTGTTGTCCAGGGCAGTCATCACCCCCCGCGCGCGGCAGGCCGCCACCAAGGACGCCAGCGGCGGGAAATCCATGGTCACCGAGCCGGGCGCCTCCAGCCAGACCAGGCACGTGCGGTCGGACAGCCGCGACACCAGGTCCTGCGGGTCCATCGGGTCATAGAACTGGTGGGTGATGCCCCAGTGCGCCAACTCGCCCAGCGCCAAGGCCTTGCTGGGGCCGTAGGCGTTGTCCGGAATCAGAACCTCGTCACCTTGCTTCAGCAGCGCCATGTCCACCAGAGCAATCGCCGCCAGTCCGCTCGGGACCAGCAGGCACTGGTGCCCGCCCTCGAGCGAGGCGATGCGGGCTTCGAGGGTGTAGGTGGTCGGGGTACCCAGGAGCCCGTAGCTGTAGCCTGCTCTGCTTCGCCAATCACGCGCGCGGAGGGTCGCGACATCCGGGAAGATAACGGTCGAGGCCTTGAAGACCCCCGGCTGTGGCGCCGCAAAGCCCTCAGGGGGCTGGTAGGGGTGATGGATCAGGCCTGTGATCGGGTCCACATCAGACCTTCCACTTCTCCAGCAGCTTGTCCGGACCCAAGCTGTCGTAGCTCTCGAAGGGCTGATGGATCCAGGGGTTGGTCGGGAGGAACTCGACCGAATAGTCGGACTGGAAGTTCGACAGGGCCTTGGTCCAGATGACGGCGGTGCGAAGTTCGGTGATCGGCTTGTAGTTATTGCGCAGCATGTCCACCACCTGGTGCAGGGTGTGGCCGGAGTCAGCCAGATCGTCGACCAGTAACACCCGGCCGGCGATCTCGCCCTTGGGTGTGGTGATGTAGCGGGCAATGTCCAGGTGCCCCTGCACCGTACCGGCTTCGGCCCGGTAAGAGCTGGTGGACATGATGGCCAGCGGCTTATCGAAAATGCGCGAGAGGATGTCACCTGGACGCATGCCGCCGCGGGCGAGGCACAGAATGGTGTCGAACTCCCAGCCCGACTGGTGGACCCGGATCGCGAGCTTCTCGATCAGGTTGTGGTACTCATCGTAACTCACGTAAAGGTGCTTGCCGTCTTCAGTCAACATGGGTCGTGTCTCCTCGGGTGCTGTCGTTCGGGGTAATGGAAAGCGGTGTAGCGGTACGGTTCAGCGCGGCGTGCGTCGGCGGGTTGGGACGTTCGTGCTCTCGGCCTTTCTGGCTTTCTGGCTTTCGAACCTGAGCCATCTCACGTGATCAGGCGGCCAGATAGGGGTGCCGCATCATGATGGTGTGGTCGCGGTCGGGGCTGGTCGAAATGATGTCGACCGGCACACCGGTCACCTGCTCGATGCGCTGCAGGTACAGACGCGCATTGACAGGCAGGCGGTCATAGTGGGTGACACCGACGGTGCTGTCGGTCCAGCCCTCCAGCATCTCGTAGATGGGTTTGCAGCGGGCAATCTCGTCGGCGCCCAGGGGCAGGATGTCGATCTGCTCGCCGTCGAGCTCATAGCCCGTGCACAGCTGCAGGGTTTCGATCCCGTCCAGCACATCCAGTTTGGTGATGCACAGACCCGACAAGCCGTTGACCTGAGCCGAGCGCTTGAGAAGGGCCGCATCGAACCAGCCGCAGCGGCGCGCGCGTCCAGTGGTGGTGCCTTTTTCGGCGCCGACCGTGGCGAGGTGGTAGCCCACGGTGCCCGGGGTCTCCCAGTCGAGCTCGGTCGGAAAGGGGCCGCCGCCTACACGGGTGCAGTAGGCCTTGGTGATGCCCAGGATGTAGTGCAGCATGCCGGGGCCCACCCCCGCGCCTGCCGCCGCGTTGCCGGCCACGCAGTTGCTGGAGGTGACATAGGGGTAGGTGCCGTGGTCGACGTCAAGCAGCGTACCCTGGGCGCCTTCGAACAGCAGGTTGGCGCCGCTGCGGTGCGCCTCGTTGAGCTCACGGGAAACGTCGGCCATCATCGGTTTGAGTCGCTCGCCCAGATGCAGGGCTTCGTCCAGGGTCTGCTGAAAATCTACCGCTGGCGCGTTCAGGTAGGTGGTGAGCACATGGTTGTGCAGGGCCAGCACGTCCCTGAGCTTCTCGGCAAAGCGCTCTGGATGCTTGAGGTCCTGCACCCGAAGGGCGCGGCGCGCGATCTTGTCTTCGTAGGCCGGGCCGATGCCACGGCCGGTGGTGCCGATCTTCTCGGTACCGCCCTTTTCGCGCAGGGCCTCACGGGCCACATCGAGTGCGGCGTGGAAGGGCAGTATCAACGGGCAGGCCTCCGAGATGCGCAGACGCGAGCGCACCTCGACCCCTGCTTTTTCTAGGCCCTCGATCTCCTCGAACAGCTTGGCGGCCGACAGGACCACGCCGTTGCCGATGTAGCACTTGATACCCGGGCGCATGATGCCCGACGGGATCAGGTGCAGCGCCGTCTTCACGCCGTTGATCACCAGCGTATGGCCGGCGTTGTGGCCACCCTGGAAACGCACCACGCCCTGGGCGGACTCGGTCAGCCAGTCGACCAGCTTGCCCTTGCCTTCGTCGCCCCACTGGGTGCCGACGACGACCACGTTGCGACCTGTTGTCTTATTCATTCGGGAAACTCGTTAGATGTTCGTAGGGCCCGCCGAGGCGCCACACGCAGGTGGCACCAGAGCGGAAGGTTCATCGGGGGCGGACCACCCAGCCAGCGCCTTGGCGCGCCAATTCGCGGTCGCAGAGGAATTCGTCGACCTCGCTCTCGTGGCCGGGCAGTACGCAAACCACGGTTTCGCCCTGTCGTCGCAGATCCGCAATGGCCTGACGCAGCGACTGCTCTTGGCCCCAGGGGGCGCGGATGGCGGCCTTGAGTGCTGGCTGCGGAGCCACCGCGACCAACTCCCGAAGGTCCAGGCTGAAACCCACCGCCGGCCGGTTGCGGCCGAAGACCGCGCCGACCTCGTCATAGCGGCCGCCACGCACCAGCGCGTCACTCGCGCCCGGGACATAGAGCCCGAAACGCGTGCCGCTGTAGTACGCGTAGCCGCGCAGGTCGGCCAGATCGAAGCTCACCTGCACGCCGTCTTGGCTGGCGACCTCGCTGGCCAGCCAGCGCAGTTGGGCCAGCGCCTCACGCACGGCTGCGGTATCAGGCAGGTACCGGCTTGCCTCGGTGAGCACAGTCATGTCCCCGTAGAGTTCGACGAGCGCAGACAGGCCTTGCCGGGAGGGAGCCGGAAAATCACGGGTCAACATGGCCAGGGTACTGGCGTCCTTGGCCGCCAGGGCGGCATGGACACGTGCCAGGGCCGCACCGTCGACCGGTATCCCGGCAAGCAGGGCACGCACCAAACGCACATCGGCCAAATCGACGGTGACCGGCCCGACCTGGGTCGCACGCAGGCAGTCCAGTGCCAGGGTCAAGGCCTCGAGATCGGCCTCCTGCCCAGCATGGCCATAAATCTCAGCGCCGAATTGCAGTGGCTCGCGGGTGGCATGGGGGCGGTCTGGCCGGGTGTGCAGCACCGGCCCGCAGTAGCACAGGCGGGTCACACCCTGTCTATTGAGCAGGTGGGCGTCGATCCGCGCCACCTGCGGCGTGGTGTCCGCGCGCAGGCCCATCATCCGCCCGGATAGCTGGTCGACCAGCTTGAAGGTCAGGAGGTCCAGCGCCTCGCCCGTACCACTCAGCAGGGACTCCAGATGCTCGAGCATCGGCGGCATGACCAGCTCAAAGCCATAGCCCCTGGCCGAGTCGAGCAGCAGACGGCGAAGTTCTTCGATGTGCCGAGCCTCAGAGGGCAGAACATCGGCGATGTGATCCGGCAGGACCCAGGCGGACATGAGCAGGAGGTATGTGAAAACCCGAATTTTACCTGCCGGGCAAGGCCCAACTCGCTGAAAGTGCCGCTCAGTTCGATAGCCAGGCGACGATCAAGAGCCCCAGGGTCACACTCAGAAGACCGAAAAAGCGCAGCTGTCCCTCGCGAAGCTCGACCATTCGAAGGAAAGTGCGGCGCCAAGCGCGCGGAGCGAGCAGCGGAAACAAGCCCTCAAACACCAGGACCAGCCCGACGGCCGTCCAAAGCAGGTCGCCGTCCACGCGCCCGGCTCCGGTGTCAGCGGCGCGGTGGACTGGCGGTCGGATTGGCAGGCTGAGCGCTGGTACCACCGCCAGTGGTGCCGCTACCCCGGAAGGCGCGGAAGAAATCGCTGCTGCCGGGGTCGAGCACCATCACGTCGCTCTTTTTGTTGAAGCTCGATTTGTAGGCCTCGAGGCTTCGGTAGAACTGCGCGAACTGCGGGTCACGGCCAAAGGCCTCGTTGTAGACGCGCGCTGCAAGGGCGTCGCCCTCGCCTTTGATCTTCTGGGCGTCGCGGTAGGCGTCGGCAATGGTGACCTCGCGCTGGCGGTCGGCGTCGGCGCGGATCTTCTCGCCCTCGGCGCCGCCCGTCGAGCGAAGCTCGTTGGCCACCCGCTTGCGCTCGGCCTCCATGCGGCGGTAGACCGATTCGGTGATGGCCTCGACATAGTCGGCCCGGGTGATGCGCACGTCAACGACGTCAACACCCCAGGGCTTCGCCCCCTTCACTACTTCCTGCACCTCTCGCTTGACGTCGGCCATCAGCTGCTCACGGCTGGTGGACAGCAGCTCGCGCACCGTGCGCCGGTTGATCTCTTCCTGGAAGGCGTTGCGCACTACCCGATTGAGCTGATTAGCGCCGGCCTGCTCGTCCAGTCCGACATTGCGGATGTACTGGGACGGGTCGGAAATGCGCCATCGCACGAACCAGTCGATCACGACACGCTGTTTCTCTGCGGTGAGCATGGGCTCGGCATCGGCACTGTCCAGCGTGAGCAGGCGCTTGTCGATGTAGGAGACGTTCTGGAAGGGAGGTGGCAGCTTGAAGTGCAGCCCCGGCTCGGTGATGACGGCCTTGATCTGGCCGAGGGCGTAGACCACACCAAACTGGCGCTGGTCGACGACAAAGAGCGTGGAGCTGAGAATGGCAATTGCCACCAGCACCGAGGAGATGATGAGTCCGATTCTGTTCATGTTTTTTACTCCCCGGTTCAACGCGAGTCGCGGTCACGGCCACGGGCGGCGCCGCTGTCACGCGATCGGGGGTCGGCCGCAGCACCTCCGCCGACGCTACCGGAAGGTCCAGGTACGACAGGTCCACCGGCAGCCGGCGCGCCTGCTGCCCCAGTGCCCGCCTGGGCGGTGGCCTCAACCGATGCTTGACTGACCTGCTGCATGATCTTGTCCAGAGGCAGGTAAAGCAGGTTCGAGCCCTGGCGGGAATCGACCAGAACCTTGGTCACATTGGTGTAGATCTGCTGCATGGCGTCCAGGTACATCCGGTCACGCATGACTTGGGGCGCACGTTGGTACTCGGCCAGCACCGAGCGGAAGCGCTGTGCATCGCCTTCGGCCTGGGCCAAGATTCGGGCCTTGTAGCCGTCGGCCTCCTGCTTGAGGCGAGATGCGGAGCCCACCGCGCGCGGCACCACGTCGTTTGCGTAGGCCTGGGCTTCGTTCTTGGTACGCTCGCGTTCCTGGCCAGCTTTGAGCACATCGTCGAAGGCAGCCTGGACCTGCTCGGGCGGACGCACACCGCCCTGCTGCAGGTTCACCGCCACCACCTCAATACCCAGGTTGTAGCGGTCGAGAATGGTCTGCATAAGGGTGCGGACCCGTGGGGCGATCTGGTCGCGCTCTTCGGAAAGGGCCGAGTCCATGCGCATGTTGCCCACCACCTCACGCACCGCGGTTTCGGCCGCGTGGACCACGGACTCTGCCGGGTTCTTGCTCTCGAACAACCAGGCGCGAGCGTCCTTGAGACGGTACTGGACGGCAAACTTGATCTCGACGATGTTCTCGTCTTGCGTCAGCATGGCCGAGTCGCGCAATCCAGTGGCCCGCACAACGTTGTCGCGCCCGATGTCGACCGAGCGGATCTGGGTGACCGTCACCATCTCGTGACGCTGAATCGGATAAGGCAGGCGCCAGTTGAAGCCGGCACCCACCGTTGACTGGTAGCGGCCAAACTGGGTGATGACCGCCTGCTGGCCTTCGTTGACGATGAAAAATCCGGTGCCCAGCCAGATCAGGATGGCCACCGCTCCGACGAGGCCGGCGCCCAGACCGGCGCTTCGCATGTCCGGCTGAAAGCCGCCGCCACCTCCGCTGCCCCCGCCGTTGCCACCGTTGCGGCCTTGGTTGCGACGGCGGCCGCCGCCATTGCCACCCCGGCCGCCGAGCAGGCCGCCAAGCTTGCGATTGAAGTCTCGCCAAAGCTCGTCGAGGTCGGGCGGACCCGATTGGGGGCCTCGGCCATTGCCGCCCGGTCCGCCGTTCTGACCGCCGCCCGTGCCATTGCCGGGACCTGAGGAGCCGCCAGCCCCACCCTGGCCTCCCGCGGGACGGCTCTCGCCGCCACCGCTGGCGCCACCGCCGTTGCCGTTAGTACTTGGGCGCTCTCCTGCGCGGGCGCCGGCTTCCGCGCCGCCGTCGTCATCACCCCGGCCCCAGCGGGAGTCGTTCAGATTGAACATGCCCCTGAGACGTTGACCCAGGGCAGGGGCTCGGAAGGCGGGAAGTGGTAGTTTCATTCGCCGGGTTCTCATTTTTTGTATCTGTGCGATTGTGCCCAATCAGGCAGCGGCCTCGTGCGAATGAGGGAATCCCCCATCCGGATCTAAGTCCAGGTCTTCCGTGGATTCAATGATTGGCAGCTCTGGGGGGGGCTCGGCGGCTTGGGCGGCAGCTTCAGCCAAAGCTTGGCGCAGCTCGCCCAAGCCCTCACCCGTGTGCGCGCTGACAAAAAGACGCCGCACAGGCCGGCCTTCCAGCTCGAACAGGTCTTGCCGATGCAGGGGGCGGATATCCGGCGCGAGCGCGTCGATCTTGTTAAAGACGAGGACCTGCGACACATGCGATGCGCCGATCTCGTGCAGGACCCGCTGGACTTCCTCGATCTGCTCTGGATGGCCCGGATTGGCGGCGTCCACCACATGCAGTAGGAGGTCTGCGTCAGCCGCCTCCTGGAGCGTGGCCTGGAAGGCGTCGATCAAGCCATGCGGGAGGTCGCGGATAAAGCCCACGGTATCCGAGAGGGAGACGGTACGCCCGCCCCAGGCGGACCCAGCAGCCTCGGCAGGCCCGAGGTAGAGCTGCCTTGTGGTGGTGTCCAAGGTGGCGAAGAGTTGATCCGCCGCGTAGGCCCGGGCTTTGACCAAGGCGTTGAACAGCGATGACTTGCCAGCGTTGGTGTAGCCAACGAGCGAGATGGTGAAAGCATCCCGCCGGTCACGCTGGCGGCGCTGGGTGCGGCGCTGCTTCTTGACCTTGTCGAGCCGTTCGCGGGTGCGCTTGATTGCCTCGCCAATCATCCGTCTGTCGAGCTCGATTTGCTTTTCGCCCGGACCTCCGCGCAGGCCTGCACCACCCGTTTGCCGCTCCAGGTGAGACCAGCGGCGGACGAGTCGGGTGCTGACATACTGCAAACGCGCAAGTTCCACCTGCAGCTTGCCCTCATGGCTACGGGCACGCTGGGCGAAGATCTGCAAAATGAGAAGCGTCCGGTCATTCACCGCGATCCCCAGATGCCGCTCGAGGTTGCGCTGCTGGGCTGGACTGAGCGTCTGGTCGAATAGGACTTCGGTGGCGCCGGTCTCGGACGCCAAGGCCTTGATCTCGTCGGCCTTGCCGCTGCCGATGAACAAGGCCGCGTCGGGCGCCCGGCGCTTGCAGCAGACCCTGGCAACCGGAACGAGCCCTGCGGTCTGCGCAAGCAAGCCTAGCTCTTCGAGGCCGGCATCAAAATGGGGTTCGCCGAAATCGACCCCGACCAAGATGGCCGAGGCGGTGGCGGGGGGTGAGGTATCTTGCAATTCGAGAAGGTGTCCCAGAGCCTGATCGCTCTGGCAGGAGATCTGTGCCTACGACCTCAGGCCGCGGGCGGCTCCTGGCCGTCACTGGCGGAAAAATTCACCGCACGACCCGGGACGATGGTGGAGATGGCGTGTTTGTAGACCATCTGGGTCACGGTGTTTCGAAGCAGGACCACATACTGGTCAAAGGATTCGATCTGCCCTTGCAACTTGATGCCGTTGACCAAGTAGATGGAGACTGGCACATGCTCTCGACGCAGCGTGTTGAGAAACGGGTCTTGTAGAAGTTGCCCTTTGTTGCTCACGATATTCTCCGTGTTGGTGTGGATGGTGCGAGTTGGCACATTACCACAGCAAATCCTGAGCGCAAGTAGTCGGCATCCGACAGACCCTGTCCCCTCTGGGGACGAGGGGACAATTGGCCTGGATCAGTAGCCCTTATTCCTTGTCGGCATAGGGGTTCTTCGAGGTCTTCATCTCGACCCGAAGCGGAGTTCCAATCAGGTTGAACTCCTTGCGAAAGCGACCTTCAAGAAAGCGCTTGTAGGCATCGGTCACATGTTCAAGCGAGTTGCCGTGAACCACGATGACTGGCGGGTTCATGCCGCCTTGGTGGGCGTACCGCAGTTTCGGTCGGAACATGCCGGCCCGCTTGGGGGCCTGGAACTGCACCGCCTCGAGCAAGAGGCGGGTGAGCGCAGGCGTAGGCATTTTGGTCATGGCGGCCCGGTGCGCCTGGATGATGGAGTCCCAGACCGGTCCGAGGCCCTGTCGCTTCTTGGCAGAGATCAGGTGCAGGGAGGCAAAGCGCATGAAGGCCAGGCGCTGTTCGATCTGGCGCTGCAGCATTTCGCGCTGGTAGGCATCTATCGCATCCCATTTGTTCACCGCGAGGACTACGCCCCGGCCGCTCTCTAGGATGTAGCCAGCGATATGCGCGTCCTGGTCGGTCACGCCCTGCGTCGCGTCGAGCAGCAACAAGACCACGTTGGCCGATTCGATCGCCTGAAGCGTTTTGACCACTGAAAACTTCTCAATCGCCTCAAAGACCTTGCCCTTGCGGCGTAGGCCGGCGGTGTCGATCAGCTCGAACTTCTGACCGTCCCGCTCGAAGGGCACGGTGATCGCGTCACGGGTGGTGCCAGGCATGTCGAAGGCGACCAGGCGCTCCTCCCCCAGCCATGTGTTGATCAGCGTGGACTTGCCCACGTTGGGCCGCCCAGCGACAGCCAGACGGATGATGCTCGTGTCCGGCTCGCCCTCTTCCTCGTCTTCCTCGGGCAGACCCAATTGGTCCAGGGCGAACTCAACCATGCTGCGCACGCCCTGGCCGTGGGCGGCGGAGACGGGAATGACCTCGCCCAGGCCCAGCTCATAGAACTCTGCCAGCTGGTGCCCTTCGGTCATGCCCTCGGCCTTGTTGGCCACCAGCACGGTGGGCTTACCCAACTTGCGCAGGTAGTTGGCAATGTCATGATCCTGCGCCGAGAGGCCGGCACGAGCGTCGACCACGAACACCACCACATCGGCCTCGGCCACTGCCTGGCGGGTCTGCTTGGCCATCTCGACGTAGATGCCCGATTCAGCGGTGGGCTCAAAGCCACCGGTGTCGATGGCGATGTACTCGCGCCGGCCCAGGCGGGCGTTGCCGTAGTGCCGGTCGCGCGTGAGTCCAGCAAAGTCGGCGACGATGGCGTCGCGTGATTTGGTCAGGCGGTTGAACAGGGTGGACTTGCCGACGTTAGGTCGGCCCACCAGGGCGAGGACGGGTTTCATGCGCGTTCGTGACGGGCCGGCGGAGCGGCTGTGAAGCTTCTTACTCGGGGGTGAAGCCGAAGACGCCGCCAGAGCGGGTCACGACGATCAGGGTATTACCCACCAGCGTGGGCGTAGCCACGATGGCCGAGCCGTCGGTGGAAAGTCGGGTCAGCAGGCTGCCATTTTCGCGGGAAAGCAGGTGAACGAATCCGGAAGCGTCGCCCACCGCGACCGATCGGCCCAAAACCACAGGCGTGCTCAGACCTCGCAGGCGGAGCGTGTCGACCGCCCACTGCCGCTCGCCGTCGCTGCGGCGCCAGGCGATCACCCGGCCATCGGACTCTGCGCCGAAAATCTGTCGGTCATCCCCACCCAAGCCCTGAGCGCCATCGGCGCTGCGGGACCAGACCAGCGCGCCTCGGCCCGCATCGACACAGCCGACCGCCGCCTGGAAAGCAC
>JAURKV010000120.1 GCA_030831585.1 Ramlibacter sp.
GTCATGGACTTTTCACCGTGATAGAAGTCGCCGTCGAACATGTGCGAGACATGGGTGCGCGAAGCAGGGCTCCACTCGGCCATGCTGTGCGGGTTCTTGCGAGCAAATTCCTTCACTGCGCGCGGCGCACGGCGGTCGGAGTTGCCCTCGCGCAGGACCGGGTTGACCGCCGAGCCGAGCACCTTGCCATAGCGCTGGCGAATGGCCTTGTCCGCGTCGGACTGCGGGTTCTCGGGGTACTCGGGGACCATGAAGCCCTTGGCGCGCAGCTCCCGAATGGCGGCGATCAGCTGGTTCTGTGACGCGCTGATGTTGGGCAATTTGATGATGTTGGCGTCGGGCTCCAGGGTCTTTTTGCCCAGCTCGGCCAAGGTGTCGGGCGCCTTCTGGGCGTCGGTGAGGAATTCCGGGAATTCACCCAGGATGCGGGCCGCGACAGAGATGTCGCTTTCGACGACATCAATACCGGCGGCACCCGCGAAAGCGCGAACGATGGGCAGGAACGAGTGGGTCGCCAGGTAGGGCGCCTCGTCGGTCAGGGTATAGATGATTTTGGAGCTGGCGGTAGCCACGATGTGTCTCTTTCCTTGGAATGGGTGAACCGAAGAACTGAACTTGAGGGCTCTATTTTGATGCCTCCGGGGCCAGGAGCTCTACCGGACATGCCTGGCCATCGGCGGGGGCCCTGGCGAACGGCTGGCAGTGGGCTTCAGCCCGGCTCATGTCGCCGCTTTCTGGGCTGCCCCGCGAGGGCACGTTCGAGCCAGGCGCCGGGGAGGACGCGCAGGACCGCCGCGACGATGGCCATGGGCCAGGGAATGACCCGGTGGCGCGCGCCGGCGGCGATCGCACGCAACGCCCGGCGGGCAAAGGCATCGGGCTGCATCAGAAAAGGCATCGGGTAGCGGTTGCGGGCCGTCAGGGGCGTGGCCACATAGCCCGGACTGATGGTGACCACCCGCAACCCGGTTCCCCGCAACTCTGCACGCAGCGACTCGCAGTAGCTGATCACGGCAGCCTTGCTGGCGCAGTAGGCGCCATGCCCGGGCAGGCCCCGGATCCCGGCCACGCTGGCAATGCCCACCAGCGTGCCGCGGCCGCGGCTGCGCATGGGCTCGATGAAGGGATGGAAGGTGGCGGCCAGGCCGACGTTGTTGGTGGCGTAGGTTCGGGCCATGTGGTCCAGGTCTTCGCGGTAGGCGGTGTCGATGCCGACGCTGATGCCGGCGTTGGCGATGACGACATCTGGCAGGCCCTGCGCCAAGGTGGCGGCATGGCCGGCAGCCACGATGGCGTCGATATCGGCCACATCGGCGGGGTAGGCGCGCCAGATGCCGGGGTCGAGCCCAAGGTCACGGGCCCAGGTCTCGATCAGGTCGGTGCGCCGCGCCACCAGGGCCAGGCGCCAGCCCTCGCGCGCGTAGCGCGCTGCCAGGGCCTGGCCAATGCCGCTGGAGGCGCCGGTAATGAAAACGAGGGGCGTGGCGTTCACGGGCTTTCCTGGTGAGGCGGTGCCGCTGGCAAGCGTCCGTCGTTCAAGGTTCGACCCCTGGGCGGGCGGGTTCAAGGCCGCCGCGGGGCGATCTGCCCGCGTACGCGGCCCTGCAGCTGCAGCTGCTGGTCGAGGTTGTCGAAGTCCATGCGGTCAGCGGTGTAGCGGTCGTTACCGCGCCGGATTTCCACCGGCCGGTCGGCGCGCACCCGCTCGGTCTCCACGAAGACATGCAGCAACTCCCCCCGGATTTCCAGGCGCGGGCGCAAGGCACCGCCAGCACCCGAAGGGGGCTCGCGCACCACCACTGCATTGCCGATCAGTTGCACCTGGGTGCCGTCGCCGTTGGAGAGGGCGCGCTGTGCGGTGGCCACCGTGGGCTCCCCACGGGCGTTGAAGGAGCGCACCCGCGGCTGGTCGATTTCAAGAACGTCCCGGTCGGGGAAATGCCGGCCGGCCTGGCCGAACACCTCGCTCTTGAGACGGCCCTGCTCGTCGAAGTTCTTGATGGAAAAGCCGCGCAAGAAATAGTCGGGTTCGCTGCGAGGTGCTGCTGGTGCCTGGGGCCCCACCAGGCCGGGCGTCTGCCGCGCCAGCAGATAGGTCACCAGAGCCAGCAGGGCCATGAGGGCCAAGGGCAGGTAGGCAGAGGCCCGGTCCCAGCCCCGGCGCACAGCAAGAAAGAGGGCCAGGAGGGGGCGCACAGCGACGCTGTCCGTCATCGGTAGGACTCCAGGAGCCCCGCATAGTGGCCGCCAGCCACCAGCAGCAGGTCACACAGCTCGCGCACTGCGCCCTCGCCGCCCCGAGCACGGGTGACATAACGGACCCGAGCGCGCACCTCGGCATGGGCCTGCGCCGGAGCTACCGGGAAAGCGCATCGGGTGAGCACTGGCAGGTCGGGCCAGTCGTCGCCGATGGCGGCGGCCTCGGACCATGACCGCCCGAGCTCCTGAAGGCTTCGCTCGGCGGCCGGGGCCTTGTCCTCAGTGCCATAGTGAACATGGGTGATACCCAGCGAAGCCAGCCGCACGCGAAGGGGCAGGGAGTCGCGGCCGGTGATCACCACCGGGGTGATGCCGGCGCGCTGCAGGAGCTTGATCCCCAGGCCGTCGAGGATGTGGAAGCGCTTGAGTGTCTCGCCCTGGTCGGAGAGGTAAAGACCCCCGTCGGTGAAAACACCGTCGATGTCGAAGAAGGCCACCCGCACAGTCTGGGCCGCCAGCAGCAGCTCGGGCGCAAAGGTGAGGGCCGGTGAGGCAAGGTCGCGCATGGCAGGTACGGGGTGGAGCGGGGGGGTGAGTGTGCGGCGCGCGACGCCGCTCAGATGACCTTGGCCCGCATCAGATCGTTGCTGTTGAGCGCGCCAATCAGGCAGCCGCCTTCGTCCACCACCAAGACGCTGGTGATGCGGTAACGCTCCATCGCTTCGGCCGCCTCCACCGCCAACATCCCGGCGCGCACGGTATGTGGGCGAGGGTGCATGACATCAGCAGCGCGCAGGCTGCGCAGGTCGCAGCCCTTTTCCACCAGGCGGCGCAGGTCACCGTCGGTGAAGATTCCCAGCACGCGGCCGCCGGCGTCAGCAATGGCCGAGGCGCCCAGGCCCTTGGCGCTCATCTCGCGCATCAGGTCGCTGAAGCTCGCCTCGGGTCCGACCCGGGGCACCTGCTCGCCGGTGCGCATCACGTCGTCCACATGGGTCAGCAGCTGCCGACCCAGCGCGCCGCCGGGGTGGGAGCGGGCGAAGTCCTCGGACTTGAAGCCGCGCGCGTCCAGCAAGGCCACCGCCAGCGCGTCGCCCAAGGCCAACTGCGCGGTGGTGCTCGCGGTGGGCGCGAGATTGAGCGGGCAGGCCTCCTTCTCCACCCCGCTATCGATCAGGATGTCGGCGTGGCGAGCCAGGGTCGACTGCGGGTTGCCGGTCATGGCCACCAGGGGAACGCCCTGGCGCTTGAGTACCGGCAAGATGGCGCTGATCTCGTCGCTTTCCCCCCCGTTGGAGATGGCCAGCACCAGATCCACCGGCTTGATCATGCCGAGGTCGCCATGGCTGGCCTCGGCTGGGTGCACAAACATGGCCGGCGTACCGGTGGAAGCCAGGGTGGCGGCGATCTTGCGGCCGACATGGCCGCTTTTGCCCATGCCGGTGACGACCACCCGTCCGCGCACCGCCAGCATGGCCTGCACGGCCTCAACGAAGCTGGGACCGACACGCCGCTTCAGTCCCAGCACCGCCGCCGCCTCGATGTCGAAGGTGTCCTGCGCCAGCTGCAGGACGCGCGCCGGTATCAGGGCCTGACGGGAGGCTTCGGGGGGATTCATACGGAGATTCTAAGCAGCCGCCCTGTCGCAAGCGCCTCTGCCTTAGGATGAACACATGACCACCCTTGAACTGACGCTCGCCTACCTGCTGGCCGCGGTGCTGGGCGTGGTGGCCTGCCGCTACCTCAAACTGCCCCCGATGCTGGGCTACCTGGTGGTCGGCGTGGCCATCGGGCCGAGCGCGCTGGGCCTGGGTAAGGGCGAGCACGACGAGGGGCTGCGCTACCTCGGAGAGTTCGGGGTGGTGTTCCTGATGTTCGTCATCGGCTTGGAATTCAACCTACACAAGCTGCGGGCCATGCGCAGGCACGTGCTCGGCCTGGGCCTGGCGCAAGTGGCACTCACCGTCGCCCTGGCCACCGGCGGCCTGCTGGTTCTGGCGCGGTTTGCGCCACCGCCCTGGCAAGTCAGTTGGCAGATCGCGCTGGCGCTGGGCGGTGCGTTGGCGATGAGCAGCACCGCCATCGTGGTCAAAATGATGGCCGAAAGGCTCGAGCTCGAGTCCGAGCACGGCAAGCGGGTCATTGGGGTTTTGCTGTTCCAGGATCTGGCGGTGGTGCCGCTGCTGGTCCTCATTCCGGCGCTGGGCAGCCCCCCCGAGGCCCTGCTGCGCGAACTGTTTCTGGCCACGGTCAAGGCCGCGGTTCTGGTAACGCTGTTGCTGGTGGGCGGACAACGGGTGATGCGCTGGTGGCTCACCCTGGTGGCGCGGCGCAAGAGCGAAGAGTTGTTCATTCTCAACCTGCTGC
The DNA here is from genome assembly GCA_030831585.1 of Ramlibacter sp. Classification (GTDB taxonomy): domain Bacteria; phylum Pseudomonadota; class Gammaproteobacteria; order Burkholderiales; family Burkholderiaceae_C; genus Ramlibacter. The sequence continues at coordinate 4,567 of JAURKV010000120.1, forward strand.
TGGTGACCCTGGGCCTGGCCTGGCTCACAGAGCTGGCCGGTCTGTCGCTGGCCTTGGGCGCCTTCATCGCCGGCATCCTGATCGCCGAGACCGAGTACAAGCACAAGGTGGAGACCGACATCCGGCCCTTCCACGACGTGCTGCTGGGCCTGTTTTTCATCACCATCGGCATGATGCTCGATTGGCACTGGGTAGCCGACCGATGGGGCTTGGTTCTGGTGCTGCTCACGCTGCCCGTGCTGTTCAAACTGGCACTGGTGACCGCCCTGGCGCGGGGCTTGGGCGCAACCGCTGGCGTGTCGCTGCGTACCGGCCTGTACCTGGCACAGGCCGGTGAGTTCGGCATCGTGCTGCTCACGCTGGCCAAGGGCAAGGACCTGCTGCCGCCGGCCCTCTTCAACCCCATCCTGGCCAGCATGGTGCTGTCCATGCTGGCCACGCCCTTCATCCTGATGGCCAGCAACTGGCTGGTCATGAAGCTGGTGGCCAGCGAGTGGCTGCAGCAGTCACTGCAAATGACCAGCATCGCCCGGCGCTCGATCAGCCGCAACAAGCACGTGATCATCTGCGGCTACGGCCGTTGCGGCCAGAACCTGGGGCGTATGCTGGACCGGGAGAACATTCCCTACATTGCCCTCGACCTGGACCCGGACCGGGTGCGCCAGGCCGCGGCGGCGGGTGACTCGGTCGTCTTTGGCGACGCGGCCCGCCTGCAGGCCCTGATGGCCGCCGGTCTGGCGCGGGCCAGCGCAGTGGTGGTGACCTACCTCGACCTGCCCGGTGCGCTCAAGGTGCTCGATGTTTCACGCTCGCATGCGCCGCAGGTGCCGGTGATCGTGCGCACGCAAGACGACCGCGAGCTGGAAAAGCTGCGCGCCGCTGGCGCCACCGAGGTGGTGCCCGAGGCGGTGGAGGGCTCGCTCATGCTGGCCAGCCACGCGCTGGCCCTTGTGGGAGTGCCCATGCGGCGTGTGATCCGCCTGGTGCAGGAGCAGCGCGACGCCCGCTACAACCTCCTGCGCGGCTACTTCCACGGCGCCGACGACCCCGAGGGCGATGGCGGTGAGCGTCTGGGCACCGTCACCCTGCCGATCGGTGCGCGCGCGGCGGGTAGGCCCTTGGGCGATCTGGCGCTGCATGCGATGGGCGTGCGACTCATGAGCCTGCGGCGCAACGACGGCAAGACAGTGGCGGTGACCGACGAGCTTCACCTTCTGGGCGGCGACACCCTGGTGCTCAGTGGCGCGGCCGAGGCGCTGGCGCTGGCGGAGGAAAAGCTGCTCGCGGGTTGAGGGCGGCGGAGGGAGGCAGAGGGGGACCGCGAAGCGCCGCGCGCTTCCTGCCGGCCCAGGCATTCACGGCGCGGGGGTCCGCCGCCGTCGAGAACCGTCTGTAAGCGCGGATGCTTCAAGCCTGCACCGCTCCACGCCGTCCGCCCTTGAGCGCGCCGAACAGGTCATACAGCTGCTGCGCCGACGCCGGCAAGGGGCGGCCCCGGCGCTTGATCAAGCCTACCTTGCGCTTGACCACCGGCTCCACCAGTGGAACGCTGACCAGCAAGGGGTGATCGCGCCGCGGCATGGCCATTGAGGGCACCGCAGCCACGCCCAGGCCGGCCTCGACCAGACCCAGAGCGGTGGTCACATGGAGGGTTTCGTAAATACCGGCCTGTCCGACAGCGACACCGGCCAGTGCCTGATCCAGCAGCAAGCGGTTGCCCGACGATCGGTTGACCGAGATCAGGTCGTGGCTGGCCAGCTGCGACCACTTCACATTTCGCAGGCGGGCGATCGGGTGATCACGCCGGCAGGCAACCACGAAGCGCTCCTCCACCAGGGGCTTGAATTCGAGCTCGCCTTCTTGTGCGCCCATGAAGTTGATGCCGAAGTCCGCCTCGCCGCGTGCGACCGCGGCCAGCACCTCGTTGGCACCGGCGTCGAGCACTTTCACACGGACCTTGGGGTGTTTGGCGTGATAGCGGTGCAGCACCTCGGTGAGGTAGTAGTTCACGGTGGAAGGCACGCAGGCCACCGTCACCTCGCCCATGCGGGTGGCGGCTACGCCGCGGATGGACAGCAAGGTGGTGTCGAGTTCGTCCAGCAGCTCGCGCACTTTGCGCTCGAAATCACGGCCGACGGTGGTGAGGCTCACCCGACGGGTGCTGCGCTCGACCAGCCGCACGCCCAGGGCCTGCTCGAGCTTGTCGATGCGCCGGCTGAAGGCCGGCTGCGACAGGTGCACCGACTCGGCCGCCTTGCGGAAGTTAGAAAGCTCAGCCACCGCCCGAAAGGCCAGCAGGTCATTGAGGTCGAAGTTGATGGCCATGGCGAGTCCGTTTTGATTGATGCCTATTTTGGATCAATCGCTGCGAAAGATGCAATTCACAAATCGCAGCGGGCTGCCGATCATCCGTCCCCATGCAAACCCAAGAACTGCCCTGCGTCCTGATGCGCGCCGGTACCTCGCGCGGACCTTTCTTTCTGCGCGAATGGCTGCCCGAAGACGAGGAAGAGCGCGATAAGGTGCTGGTGGGCGCCATCGGTGCCAGCGATCTGCTGGCGCTCGACGGTATCGGCGGTAGCAGTTCGCTGACCAACAAGGTGGCCATCGTCTCGCGCTCGACCCAGCCCGACTGCGATGTGGACTACCTGTTCGTGCAAGTGGGCGTAGCCGAGCGCAGCGTCGACACCCGGCCCAACTGCGGCAACATGCTCTCGGGCGTGGCGCCCTTCGCCATCGAACAGGGGCTGGTGCCGGCCCGTACCGGCGAGACCACAGTGCGGGTCTACAACGTCAACACACGCTCGCGCATCGAGGTCACCGTGCTCACCCCCGGCGGCCGGGTGCAGTACGAGGGCGACACGGTGATCGACGGCGTGCCTGGCGCCGCCGCCCCCATCCGGCTGAACTTCCTGGACGCCTGGGGCGCGGTGACCGGGTCACTCTTTCCCACCGGCCAGCGCATCGACCTGATCGATGGCTTGGCGGTGACTTGCATCGATGCCGCCATGCCGCTGGTGATGCTGCGCGCCGCCGACCTGGGCCTCAGTGGCCGCGAAACGCCCGCCGAACTCGACGCCAACACCGCCTTGCTCGAGCGCATCGAGCGTGTGCGCCGCCTGGCGGGCGAGCGCATGGGCCTGGGCGACGTGTCGAACAGTGTGGTGCCCAAGCCGGTGATCGTGAGCGAAGGCGATGACGCCGACAGCATCACCTCTCGCTACTTCACCCCGCGCCGCTGTCACACCGCGCATGCGGTGACCGGCGCCATCGGCGTGGCCACCGCCTTTTCGCTGCCCGGCACCGTGGCCAGCGGCCAGGCCCTGCGCCCGGGCGTGCGCACCGTGTCCGTGTTGCACCCGCAGGGGCGCATTGGGGTTGAAGTGTGCGTGGAAGGCGCCGGCCTGGACGCCCGCATCCAGCGCGCCGCCCTGATCCGCTCGGCACGAAAGATTTTGCAAGGGCAGCTCACCGTGCCTGCCTACGCCATGGCCTGAACCCGCCCCCACGGGCGCACCACCCCCACAAGGAGACCGACTCATGAACCGCCGACTGCTGGCCACTGCACTGGCCACCGCCATCGCCCTTCTCGCGCCGAGCGCGCATGCCGCCTTTCCCGACAAGACGGTGACCCTCGTCGTGCCCACCGCCCCTGGCGGTGGCAACGACGCGATGGCGCGCATCATTGCGCAAAAGCTCGGCCCGCTGCTGGGTCAGACGGTGGTGGTCGAGAACAAGGCCGGCGCCAATGGCGCCATCGCCGCTGAATTCGTGGCGCGCGCGCCGGCCGACGGCCACACCCTGATGTTCGGCTACATCGCCACCCATGCGATGAGCCCCGCCCTGCAAAAGCTGCGTTACGACCCGGTGGCCGACTTCGCGCCGGTCGGCCTGGTGGGCTATTCGCCTACGCTGATGGTGTCCCACCCGGGCTCCGCCATCAAGGACGTGAAGGACCTGGTGGCCCAACTCAAGGCCAAGCCTGAGCGCTACGCCTATGCCAGCGCCGGCAATGGCACCGCGCCGCACTTTGCCGCGGAGCTTTTCAACCTGAGTGCCGGCGTGAGCATGCTGGGCGTTCCGTACAAGGGATCGGCACCCGCCCTGACCGACACCATCGCTGGACAGACCCAGGTCATGTTCCCCAGCTTCTTCAGCGCCCTGCCGCATGTGAGGGCCGACAAACTCAAGGCCCTGGCGATCGCTGGCCCGAAGCGCTCGGCCCAGTTGCCCAACGTACCCACCCTCAAGGAGCTGGGCATTGACGGCGTCGAGGTACAGCAGTGGTATGGCATCTTCGCGCCGGCCAAGACCCCCAAGGCTGTGGTGGACCCATTGAACAAGCTGCTCAATCAGGTGCTCAACGACAAAGACACGATGAAGCGCATCGAGGACCAGGGCGCTGACGTGGACACCAGCACCCCCGAGCAGTTCGGCCAACTGGTCAAAACCGAAATGGCCAAGTGGACCGCCGTGGTCCAAAAGGCCAAGATCAAGCCGGATTGATGTTGTCCCGCTTGTAATCCTCCACCAGGCGCTCCCAGATCGCCTCCAGCTCGTAGCCCAGCGAGCGCCCCAGGCCATCAAGGTCGGGAAAGAGCGTGGCGTAGGTGACGTTCATGCGGTAGAGGGCATGCATCGCCTCCTCTCGCATGGCCGGCGAGAGGATGAACTGGTGCAGCAACTCCTCGGTGCCGCCATAGCCCGTGAGGATCTGGTCCAGCGACTGGTCCAGTACCCCCGGCACCACAAAAAGCCCCGACTGGGCCGCCAGGCGGTGGTCCATCTGCGAAGGCTCGCCAAACCACAGCATCGGCAGCTGGTTGCGGGCGAAGTAGCGCTCGAAATTGCCCGGGATGCGTGGGTCGATCTGGTGGCGGGTCAGGCTGGGGTCGAAGGCGGGTGCCAGGTTCCACAGCGCCGGGGTGTTGAGCGCGTAGACGCAGACCTCTTCGCGCGCGCTCTCCAGGGCGAAGAAGGCGGCGACAAAGGGCGACTTGCTGAAGTCCAGCAGCCGGGTCGCGGCGCCGTGGTGCTGCATCATCGCCAGGCAGCGCAGCTCGTCGTCCAGGGCAGTGGTGTCGGGCAAATGGATATGCGCCTTGCGCCGGAAGATGCGCATGGCGCGCGCCTCGCGCAGCGGCCACAGCCGCGGGTCGGGGCTGAAGGTCTGCAGGCGACGGGTGAGGGTGCTGACCAAGGGCCACTGCGTCGAGGTCTGACCACGGAAAGCCCAACCCTCCAGGGCTTGGGTGTGGCCGACAAATTCGGACCAGCGTTGGAGATGGACAACTTTCATGGGCTTGTGCTGCGCTGCAGCGACGCAGTATAGGCAGGCCCCTGCGGATTCCCCAGAGCTTCGCTCAGGTACTGGCCGAAGGCGCTCATCCTGTGCAGAATGCGCTTGTTACAGTAATGAATCAGCGTTTCACTAATTAAACGCAGAACCCGGGGCAACCGTCCCCAAACAAGCAGGTCGGCCGAAGGTCGAGGAAAGGTCCAGGAAGGGTCTGGCAATGGGCGAAGCGGTCAAGGCGGGCGTGCCCGCCATTGAGTTCATCGGCGTGGACAAACGCTTCCCCGCCCGCGGCAAGGCCCCGGAGGTATTGGCTGCGCGCGACGTCAACCTGGCCATCCAACCCGGTGAGGTGGTCTCCCTCATCGGCCCCTCCGGCTGCGGCAAAAGCACGCTGCTCAATATGGGCGCCGGACTGGCCCGGCCCTCGGCGGGCACCGTGCGAGTGGCGGGCGAGGTGGTGACTGGCCCCAACAAGCATGTGGCCTTCATGCTGCAAAAAGACCTGCTCATGCCTTGGCGCACCATCGCCGAGAACGTGGCCTTTGGCCTGGAGTTGCGCGGCGTGGCCGCCGCCGAGCGCCGCGCGATTGCGGAGCGGCTGCTGGCCCAGTGCCACCTGCAAGGCTTTGGCGAGAACTACCCGCATCAGCTCTCGGGCGGCATGCGTCAGCGCGCCGCCCTGGCCCGGACCCTGGCGGTCGACCCGCTGGTGCTGCTGATGGACGAGCCCTTCTCGGCCCTGGACGCGCAGACGAAAATGATCCTGCAGCAGGACCTGGCACGCACCGTGGCCAAAGAGGGTAAGACGGTCCTGTTCATCACCCACGACCTGACCGAGGCGGTGGCCCTGTCCGACCGCATTCTGGTGATGAGCGAGCGACCCGGCACCCTCATCGAGGAAATCACGGTGGCCATTGCCGACCGTGACAACCCGATGCAGCGCCGCAAGCACCCCGCCGTGGGTGACTACGTGTCCCGGCTGATGGATCTGCTCAAGCTCGACGCCCAGACCGAGGTTCACTGAGCCCCCCGCATTCGAGCTCGCCCCCTTCACTCGTCCCATCCACCCCCCGGATCCCGCTCACTTTTTACCCACCCATCCCACAGCCATCCCTACACGGAGAGTACCCATGAGCCTGCCCAAACCCCTCGCCCTGTCTCTGCGCGCCGGCCGGCGTGTCGCCCTGGTCACGCTGGCTGTCGCCGCCTTTGGCGCGCCGGCCCTGGCCCAGAAGGCGCCTCTGCAAGAGATCACCTACCTGCTGCCCGCACCGGGCAACCTGCCGGCCTTTGGCCCCTGGATGCTGGCCCAGGCCAAGGGCTACTACGAGCAGGAGGGCCTGAAGGTCAACTTCGTCACCGGCCGCGGCGGGGTCGACGTGGCCAAGCAGGTCGGCGCGGGCAACGCGGTAATCGGCGGCGCACTGGGCGACACACCCATCATCGCGCGCGCGCAGGGCATCCCGGTCAAGGCGGTGGCGGTGATGGGCGCTGGCTCGCTGATGCAGCTGGTGACCCACAAGGATGAACGCATCGAGTCGCCGCGCGAGCTCAAGGGCAAGACGGTGACGGTGCTGGCCTATACCGACACCACCTACTACGCCCTCCTTGGGATGCTGTCCAAGGGCGGCCTGACCAAGAACGACGTCAACATCCAGGCTGCCGGCCCCACCGGTGTCTGGCAGCTGTTCGCCGAGAAGAAGGCTTCCGGCATGGCCTCGACACCCGACTGGACGGTCAACGCCATGGATGCCGGCGCCAAGGTCGACATCCTGCCAGCCGATGTCTTTTTCAAGAGCATGGCCCAGGCCATCCTGGTGTCCGACGAGACCATCCAGAAGAACCCGCAGCTGGTGCAAAAGCTGGTGCGCGCCACCGTCAAGGGCATGAAGGACATCATGGCCGACCCCAAGGCGGCCTCGGTCGCCTACGTGCAGGCGGTGCCGGTGCACAAGGGCAAGGAAGCCTCGATCCAGCAAATGTTCGAGATGTACAACAAGTACGTCTACGCCAAGCAAAAGCAGCCGGGCTCGATGGACGAGCCGCGCCTGGCCGACCTGCAGAAGTTCTACGTGAGCAACGGCGTGGTGCCCAGCGCCGTGCCGCTCAAGGACCTCTACACCAACCAGTTTGTCGCCAACCTCAAGTAAGCGGCGGCTGTGCGTCCCTGGCGTGAGCGGCTTGACGGCCGTACACGCAGGGGCCGCACCCGACCCGACCCAAACCACGCCATGACCGACCTTCTGCGCCGTCACAGCACGGCGCTCTGGAGCCTTGCCGTCCTCATCGTCTTTCTGGCCGCCTGGCAATGGGGCCCGGGGATGATCGGCGTGCCCGACTTCGTCCTGCCCCACCTGTCCAAGGTGGTGGCCGAGGCCCGGCGCATCTGGGAGGTCGAGCGTCTGATGTTCCATGCGGGCATCACCGCAGCCGAGGTCGTGATCGGCTTCGTGCTGGGCTCCCTGCTGGGCGCAATGATCGGCTACGCGCTGGGCCTGTCGCCCAAGGTGGAGGCGGTGCTGTCGCCCTACCTGCTGGCGCTGCAGATCGCGCCCAAGGTGGCGTTCGCGCCCCTGTTCGTGATGTGGCTTGGCTACACCATGTACCCCAAGATCCTGGTTGCGGTACTGATCGTGTTCTTTCCGGTCCTGATCAATGTGCTCTCGGCCATGCGCACCATGGACCATGACCTGGTCAATCTCGCGCGCTCTTTCTCCGCCACCCGGCTGCAAATCTTCTGGATGGTGGAGTACCCAACCACCATGCCCGCAATGTTCTCGGGCCTGCGCATCGCCAGCACGCTGGCGGTCATCGGCGTAGTGGTGGGCGAGTTGGTGGGCGGCAATATGGGCCTGGGCTACCTGCTGGTCTTCTTCGAAGGCCAGGGCAATACCGCGGCGGTGTTCGTGGTGATCGGGGCGCTCACCGTGATCGGGATCCTGGCCTACTACGCGGTGGTGCTGGCCGAGGCGCGGGTGCTGCACTACCTGCCCCAAGCCGCGACGCGGATGCAATGAGGGCCAGCCCATGACACCAGAAATCTCTCTCGCCGGCGCGCGCATCCTGGTCACCGGCGGTGCCCGCGGCCTGGGCGAGGCCTTCGTGCGCGCCTGCGTCGACGCTGGCGCCCGGGTCGCGTTTGGTGACCTGCTGCACGAACGCGGCGAAGCGCTCGCGCGCGCGCTGTGCGAGAAGCGGCCGCAATGCGCCGCCTACTTTGCAATGGACCTGGCCGACCCGGCCGGGATCAAGGCGGCGACGCAGGCAGCCGCCGAGTGGCTTGGCGGCATCGACGGCCTGGTGAACAACGGCGCCATCACCAACTCCGGCGGCAAGGCGATGGAGGAGATCGCGCCCGAGACCTGGGACAGCGTGATGGCGGTCAATGTGCGCGGCACCTGGCTGACCACCGTCGCCGCACGCCCCTGGCTCAAGGCCTCGGGTCGCGGTCGGGTGGTGAACCTCGCCTCGGACACCGCGCTGTGGGGCGCGCCGCGCCTGATGGCGTATGTGGCCAGCAAGGGCGCGGTGATGGCCATGACCCACGCCATGGCACGCGAGATGGGTGCCGACGGCATCACCGTGAACGCTATCGCCCCGGGCCTGACCCTGGTCGAGGCCACCGAGTACGTGCCCCAGGCGCGCCACCAGTACTACCAAGACGGCCGCGCCATCCAGCGGCCGCAGGTCCCAAACGACCTCACCGGACCGGTGCTGTTCCTCCTGTCCGAGGGCAGCGCTTACGTCACAGGTCAGGTGCTGCCGGTCAACGGCGGCTTCGTCATGAACTGAATTTCAAACCCTTGCGAGCAACACCATGAACAACGCAGCCAACCAACCCGTCTTCAATGAGCGCGGTCTGCTGGACACCGCCGCCCCGTCAGAGGCCGAGATCCAGACGTCCATGCTGCAGGCCCCCGGCCAGTCCTTCGCCGACTGGATGGAAGGCCGGGTGGCCCGCAAGGCCACCCGCAGCTACGACTGGGACGCGCTCAAGTTCCAGGCCGACTTCGACCCGAAGTACCGCCGCGCCCAGATGCGCTATGTGGGCACCGGCGGCACCGGCGTGTCCAAGGACAGCAACACCGTGCCCTCGGGCCACTTCACCTTCTCCACCATGGTGATTCCGGCGGGCAACATCGGTCCGTCCCATATTCACTATGACGTGGAAGAAATCTTCTTCGTGATCCGCGGCGAAATGATGGTGGTCTGCGAAAAGGACGGCCAGCGATGGGAAGCCGTGCTCGGCGAACGTGACCTGATCTCTATCCCCCCAGGCGTGTACCGCGAGGAGCGAAACATCGGCGACGAAGACGCGCTCATGTGCGTGATGCTGGGCTCACCCAAGCCCATCACGCCGGTCTACCCGCCCGATTCGCCCCTGACCAAGATCAAACGCGAAAAGCGCTGAACGCGTGAACGCCCGCGCCTCGATTCGATACACCGGCCTCTCATTCGCATGGACCTGAGCGATCTGCCCTCCCTTGCCGCGCGCTTTGCACCGCAGTCCGTGGACACGGCCGCCGGCCGCATCGGCTTTCGCCGGGCGGGCCCCGGTGCAGGTTCGGCCATGGGCCGCGCCACCGCCTTCGCGCAGGCGCCGCTGGTGCTGCTGCACGGCATCGGCTCGGGCTCAGGCAGCTGGGTGCGCCAACTGGCGGCCTTCGGTGAGGCGCGCGAGGTGCTGGCGTGGGACGCGCCAGGCTATGGCGCCAGCGCGCCTGTGCCCGCGGCCAGGCCGCAGGCGCAGGACTACGGCGCGCGCATCTGGGCCTGGCTAGACGCCCTGGGCGTGAGCGAGCCGGTCACGCTCGTGGGCCATTCACTGGGCGCGATCATGGCCGCGTCCGCCGCCGGCCTGCAGCCCGCGCGGGTGGCGCGTCTGGTGCTGCTCTCTCCCGCCAGTGGTTACGGAAAGGCTGCGCCCGAAGTGCGTGAGGCTAAACGGCAAGACCGTCTCCACAACCTTGAGACGCTGGGCCCGGCGGGCATGGCGGCCAAGCGAGGCGCGGCGATGGTGTCGGCCCACACGGCACAGGCCGACGCCGAAGCTGCCCGCGGATTGCTCGCCTATGTGCAGGCCACCATGGCCCAGGTCATTCCTGCCGGCTACACGCAGGCCACCCATCTGCTCGCCGACTCTGACCTGGCCAGCCTGCTGGCCGCGGTGAAGGCCCCCCTGGTGGTGGGCAGCGGCGCTGCCGACACCATCACCCCGCAGGCAGGCTGCGAGGCCTTGGCGCGCGGCGCCCACGCGCCCTATGTGTCCCTGGGACTGGTGGGCCATGTCTGCGCCCTCGAAGGTCACGACGCGGTGAACGCGATCCTTCAATGAACACGGTTGCCAAGATGCCCCGGACAGACATCAAGGACAGGGCCAAAGCCAACGCATCCGCCGATACGACCAGAGACGAGCGCTACCTGGTGCCCGGCCTGGCCCGTGGTCTGCAGTTGCTCGCCTGCTTCAGCCGCAGCGAACGCGAGCTGACCGGCGCCGAGCTCTCGCGCCGCCTGGCGTTGCCGCGCGCTTCGGTGTTCCGGCTGCTGCATACGCTGGAGCAAATGGGCTTCGTCGAGCGCGTGCCCGACAGCCCTGCCTACAAACTGAGCCTGGGCGTGCTGCGCCTGGGTTTCGAGTATTTATCCTCAATGGAGCTGACCGAACACGGCCGCACCATCATCGAGGAGTTGCGTAACCAGAGCGGCTTTTCCGCCCACCTGGTGGTACGCGACGGCCGCGACGTGGTCTTCGTGCAGAAGGCCGCAGGTCCCAACGCCGTCTTTCACTCCATTCAGGTTGGCGCGCGCGTTCCGGCGCATGCCACCGTACTCGGCCGCCAGCTGCTTTCTGACCTGGATCTGGCCGGCCTGCGCCAGGTCTACCCCCAGGAACCTTTACCGGCGGTGACCCCGCGCACGCCCACCACCGTGAAGGCACTCAAGGCCCTGATCGATGCCGACCGCAGCACCGGCTACGGCATCAGCCAGGGCGGCTTCGAGACCGGAATCACCACGATTGCGGCGCCCGTCTTCAACGATCAGCGGCGAGTGGTGGCTGCGGTGAGCATCACCGTACCGCGGCAGCAGATTTCGCCCGAAGAAACCGAGCGTCTGGTCCCCCTCGTCCGCCAGGCCGCGCAGCAGCTCACACAGCGCCTCAGCCACCTGCCGCATCCGGCGGGCGGGCCCGGCGCCAAGCACTGAGACAACGAATGATTTCCAGCGATACCTCCAGCGCCACCCCTCCTAGCATCCCCCGCGACACGCCCCAGATCACCGTGGGGGAACTCGCCGCGCGCTTTCTTGAGGCCTGCGGCGTACGCGCCGCCTTCGGCGTGATCTCCATCCACAACATGCCGATCCTGGACGCCTTCCATGTGCGCCAGAAGATCCGCTTTGTCTCCGCGCGCGGCGAGGCCGGCGCCTGCAACATGGCCGACGCCTATGCCCGCGTGACGGGCACTCTCGGCGTGTGCGTGACCAGCACCGGCACCGGCTGCGGCAACGCTGCCGGCGCGATGGTAGAGGCGCTCACCGCCGGCACACCACTGCTGCACCTGACCGGCCAGATCGAGTCGGACTACCTGGACCGCGACCTGGGCTACATCCACGAGCACCCGGCGCAATTGGCCATGCTGCAGGCGGTGGGCAAGGCGGCCTTTCGCATCCGCAACCCAGAAACCGCGTTGGCCACCCTGCGGGAGGCCACGCGCCTGGCCTTTACCGCGCCCTGCGGCCCGGTGAGCATCGAGATTCCGATCGACGTGCAGGGCCAGATGCTGGATCTGCCGGCCGACCTGCAGCCGCTGACGGTAGCGCCTGTGGTTCCGGCGCCGCGCGAGGTCGCGGCACTGGCCGAGCGCGTGGTGGGCGCACGCCGCCCCCTCTTGTGGTTAGGCGGTGGCGCACGCGGCGCGTCGGCGGCGGTGCGGCGCTTCGTGGCCATGGGCTGGACGGTGGTGAGCTCGGTGCAGGGCCGCGGCATCTTGCCCGAGGACCATCCGGCAACGCTGGGCTCGTACAACCTGCAAAAGCCAGCCGAGGCCTTCTACGCAAGCTGTGACCTGATGCTGGTGGTCGGTTCGCGCCTTCGCAGCAACGAGACGCTGCGCTACAAGCTCAAGCTGCCGAAGCACATTTGCCGTATCGACGCCAACGCCCTGGCCCACAACCGGGGCTACACGAGCGACTACTTCGTGCAGGGCGACGCCCAGCTCACACTCGACGCGCTGGCCGACGCGCTCGAGGGCCGCATGGCCATCGATCCGACGCTGGCCGGGGACCTGCAGCGCGCCCGCGCCGAGGCCTCTGCGATGGTGGACGAAACGCTGGGCCCCTACGTGGCCCTGAAAAACGCCCTGGCCCAGGTGGCCCAGGCGCAGGCGGACAACAAGCTCTCGTGGGTGCGGGACATCACCCTGTCCAACACCATGTGGGGCAACCGCGCACCCAATCTGGATCATCCACGGGCTGGCGTACACGCCCTGGGCGGCGGCATTGGCCAGGGCCTGGCGATGGCGATTGGCACCGCCATCGCCGACGCCACCCACGGTCTGGGGCGGCGCACCGTGGCCCTGGTGGGTGACGGCGGCTTCATGCTGAATGTGGGCGAGCTGGCCTGCGCGGTGCAGGAACAGGTCGACCTGGTGGTGCTGCTAATGAACGACAGCCGCTACGGGGTGATCAAGAACATCCAGGACGACATCTACGGCAGCCGCCACGCCTACGTGGAGCTGCACACCCCGAAGTTCGCGGCCTTCTGCGCCAGCCTGGGCGCGCCGCACTTCAAGCTGGACGACCCGGCCCAAAGCGCCGAGGTGCTGGGCAAAGCCTTCTCTACCCGCGGCCCTGTGATCGTGGAGGTGGACATGGACGCCTGGGGCCCGTTCGCGGTCAAGTTCGCCGGTCCGCCGCTGAAGAAGGACTGAACGCCATGAGCACCGCGCAAGTCCACCTGTCGGAGCCGGCTGCGGCCCGGGCGCCAATCATCCAGCCGGTCACGATGGTGGGCTTTGGCGCCATCGGCCGCTCGCTGCTGACACGGGTCGCCGGCCATCCCCAGCTGCGCGTCACCCATCTCGTCGTGTCCGCGGCCCACGCCAACGACGCACGGACCGAGCTAGCGCGCCTGGGCTTGGCGGGCGCGGTGGAGGTGGTGACCACGGTACCAGCGACGACGACGCTGGTGCTCGAGTGCGCCGGCCACGCCGCGCTGACCGAGCATGTGGTGCCAGCGCTGACCCGCGGCGTGGAATGCGCGGTGCTGTCCGTCGGCGCCATGTCCGAGCCCGGCCTGCCCGAGCATCTGGCCGATGCGGCCCGCGCAGGAGGCACGCAGGTGCACTTGCTGTCGGGTGCCATTGGCGGGGTGGACGCGATCGCGGCCGCCCGCATCACCGGTCTGACCGAGGTCACCTACATCGGCCGCAAGCCGCCTTTGAGCTGGAGCGGGACACCCGCCGACGGGGCCTTTGACCTGAAGTCGATCCGAACGCCCACCGTCATCCTGGAAGGCAGCGCCCGCGAGGCGGCCCGCCTTTACCCGAAGAACGCCAACGTCGCCGCCACCATCTCCCTGGCAGGCCTGGGTCTGGACGCCACCCGTGTACGCCTGGTGGCCGACCCGACAGTGGACGAGAACATCCACGAGATCGAGGTGCGCGGCGAGTTCGGCGAGATGCACCTGACCATGCGAGGTAAGCCGCTTGCCGAGAACCCCAAGACATCGGCGCTCACGGTGCTGTCCGCGCTGCGCTTTCTCCACAACCGCGTGAACGCGGTCACGCTTTGACCGGGGCCTGCCCATGACCGAGAAACTCCAGACCCTGATGGCCGGCCGCTGGCGCGACGCCTCCGGCCCCGCCTACGCCACTGAATACCCGCATGACAGCAGCACCGTCGCCACCCTGCACGCGGCCACCGCTGCGGACGTGGACGAGGCGGTGCAAGTGGCCGAGGCCGCACGCAAAAAGGCCAACTGGGCCGGGCTCAAGCGGCACGAGCGCGCGGCCATCCTGCATCGCATCGCGGGTGGCATCCGTTCACGCGGCGAAGAACTGGCGCAACTGCAGCGCCTGGACAACGGCAAGCCGATCAACGAAACCCGCGCCCTCGTGGCCAGTGCCGCCGGCACCTTCCAGTTCTTCGCCGCCGCCTGCGAGACCTGGGAGGAAACGCTCACGCCGGCACGCGGCGACTACTTCACCATGAGCGTGAACGAGCCCCTGGGCGTGGTGGGCGCCATTACCCCCTGGAACTCGCCCATCGCCAGCGAGGCGCAAAAGCTCGCGCCGGCGCTCGCCGCCGGTTGCGCGGTGGTGTTCAAGCCGGCCGAGATCACCCCGCGCATGGCGATCGAGCTAGCGCGCATCGCGCAGGAAGCGGGCGTACCGGACGGCATCATCAGCGTGCTCCCCGGCAAGGGCTCGGTGGTGGGCGATGCGCTGGTGCGCCACCCTCTGGTCAAGCGCATCGCCTTCACCGGCGGCACGAATGTGGGCTTGGCCATCCAGCGGCTGGCGGCCGAAAAGCTCATGCCCACCTCGCTGGAGCTGGGGGGCAAATCGCCCACCATCGTCTGCGCCGACGCCGACCTAGACCATGCGGTCAAGGGTGTGCTTTTTGGCATCTTCTCGAGCTCGGGCGAATCGTGCATCGCCGGATCGCGCGCCTTCGTGCACGCCAGCGTTTACAACGAGTTCAAACGCCGCCTACTGGACGGCGTGAAGGCCCTGCGCGTGGGCGACCCGTCCAGCGAGCGCACGCAAATGGGCCCGCTGGTCAATAGGGGTCACCGATCCACGGTGGAGGACTTCGTCGCGCTGGGCCTCCAGGAGGGCGGCCATTTGCTCACCGGCGGCGCCCGGCCCCAGGGCGCGATGTACGACAAGGGCAGCTACTACCTGCCCACCGTGTTCGAGGGGCTGCCCAACTCGGCCCGCCTGTGCCAGGAAGAGGTCTTCGGCCCGGTTCTGGTCCTGCTGCCCTGGACCGACGAGGCCGACCTGGTGGCCCAGTGCAACGACAGCGTCTTCGGCCTGGCCTCGGGCATCTGGACCCGCGACTACAAAGCCGCCTGGCGCATCGGCCGCGCGCTGGAGACGGGCACCGTCTGGGTCAACACCTACAAGTTGTTTTCGGTGAGCACACCCTTTGGCGGCGTCAAGCAAAGCGGCACGGGCCGGGAGAAGGGCCGTCTGGGCATCCTGGAGTACACCGCCCAGAAAAGCTTTTACTGGGGCCTCAACGAGGCGCCCCTGCCCTGGGCCGACTGAGCATCGACCCGCAGCATCACACACGCTTCCACTCTCACTCCCAAGAGGAACCTACGCCATGCGTAACCCACGCCGCCTCCTGTTGTCCTGCCTCGCCAGCCTCGTTGCTGGCCTCGTGACCCCCGCCGCACTGGCGCAAGCTGAACGCACCACCATCGTCGCGCCCTTCCCGCCCGGCGGCCCGGTGGACACCCTGGCCCGCATCCTGGCCGAGCAGATCAGCCGGCGCAGCGGTCAACCTGCGGTGGTGGAGAACCTGCCCGGCGCGGCGGGCAACCTGGGGATCGACAAGGTCAAGAAAGCCAGGGCTGACGGCCGCACGCTGCTGATGATCCCGGCGGGCAATCTGACCATCAACCCCACCTTGATGACCAACTTCCCCTTCAACATCGAGAAGGATTTTGTGGCGGTGACCATGGTGGCCAAGGCGCCCAATGTGCTGGTTGCTGGCCCTGGCGCCAAGGTGCGTGATGTCAGGGAGCTGGTGGCTGCGGCCAAGGCCCGACCTGGCGGCTTCAGCTACGCCTCGCCTGGCATCGGCAGCGGCCTGCACCTGGCAGGCGAGCTGTTCAAACAGCAGACCGGCACCGATCTGATGCACATTCCCTACAAGGGCACCGCGCCCGCGCTGAACGACGTGCTGGGCGGCACCGTGCCCCTGATGTTTTCCAACCTGCCCGCCACACTGCAGCACATTCGCTCTGGCAAGCTGGTCGCCCTGGGGGTGACCGACAGCGTGCGCGACGCGGTGGTCGCGCCGGAAATCCCGACCCTGGCCGAGCTGGGCATCCCCGGTGTGGTGGTGACCTCCTGGTATGGCGTTCTGGCTCCCGCCGGCACGCCGCCCGAAGCGGTGGCCCAGGTCCTCAAGGACACCACCGACGCCTTGGCGCGACCGGAGGTGCGCGAGCAGCTTCGGTCACAGGGGCTGACGCCGGTGTTGATGAAGCCGGTCGAGTTCGCCGCCCACATCAAGGCCGAGACCGCGACCTGGGCCGGCATCATCAAGGCGCGCAATATCGTCGCCGAGTGAGACTCAGGCCCCCCGCACAAGCTCTGGGAGCACCGACCGAATGACCGAAGCCCCTTCCGGCGCGTCCGCGCCGCCCAACCCCAACGTCCTGCTCACGATCATCCTCAAGCACCACCCCGGCCTGGTGCTCGACGAGGTACAGGCAAGGCTCAAAGCCTCCGAGTGGTGGGACCGCTTCCCGGTTGCGGGCACCCGGGTGGTGTCGTGGACGGTGGCCATGGGCCTAGGCCAGATCGTGAGCCTCGAAGTGCCGCCGCATCTGCTTGGGCAGGTGAACCTCGAGCTCGAGCGGTCGGCCTGGGGCGTCTTCAGCACCGAGGTCTACCCGAGCTACGACTTCGTGCCCGTGCGCGAACGCATCATCCAGCGCGTGCGCGCTGGTGGGCAGTGAGGGTCTCTTGTCTATGGGGATTTCAATGAGCACGCCACACCGCGTCGTCTGCCAGGCCGTCCCTGACCTGCCTGGCGCCTCCTGGACCAACGCCTGGCGCGTCGGCAATGAGGTAGCGATGTCAGGCATGACCGGCCACCCCGCCACCCGCGAGGCGGTGCAGGCGGGTCAGCCCCTGGGCGCTTACGCACAGACCCTGGTGGTGCTGCACAAGCTCGAGGCCCTGCTACAAGCCGCGGGCGGCCACCGACACAACATCCTCAAGACGGTGGTCTACCTGACCGACATCGCCGACAAGGACGAGGTCGGCCGCGCCCGCAGGGACTTTTTCGGCGCTCACTTCCCCTGCTCCACGCTGGTGGCGGTGCGCGCCCTGGTGTTCGCGGAGCTGAAGGTGGAGATCGACGCCTGGGCCCGCCTGGACGTGGACCTGCGCGAGGCGCAAGCCATGCCATCGATTCAAGCAGTGATGGCGCCTGGCGCCTGAGGAAAGCAAGACATGGATCTGGGAATTTCCGGCAAGAAGGCCTTGGTGTGCGGCGCAAGCGCCGGGCTGGGACTGGCCTGCGCCACTGCGCTGGCCACCGAGGGCGCGCAGGTGGTCATCGTGGCCCGCACCGAGGGCCCGCTGCGGGAAGCCGCGGCCCGTCTGGCCGAACTGGCCGCGCCCAGTGGAGGCCGAGTGGACTGGGTCGCCGCCGACGTCACCACCGCCGAGGGCCGCGCGCGCATCTTCGCTGCGCATCCGCAGTTCGACATCGTCGTCACCAACGCCGGCGGGCCGCCGGCGGGCGATTTCCGGAACTGGGACCGCGAGGACTGGATCGGCGCACTCGACGCCAACATGCTGGCACCGATCGAACTGATCAAAGCAACGGTGGACGGCATGATGGACCGCGGCTTTGGCCGGATCGTCAACATCACCTCCAGCGCGGTGAAATCACCCCTGGAGATTCTGGGCCTGTCCAACGGCGCGCGCGCCGGCCTCACCGGCTTCGCCGCCGGCCTGGCCCGCAGCGTCATCGCCCGCGGCGTGACCATCAACAACCTGCTGCCTGGCACCTTCGACACCGCACGACTGGCGAGCAACTTTGCAACGCAGGCCAGGCGCGATGGCAAGAGCGTGGCCGAGATACGAGCCGCCCGCGTCGCCAAACACCCGGCCCGGCGTCTGGGTCAGCCCGAGGAGCTGGGTAAGACCTGCGCCTTCCTGTGCAGCGTGCATGCCGGCTACATCAACGGCCAGAACGTCCTGCTCGATGGCGGGTCTTTCCCTGGCGCATTCTGAATTCCGAGGAGTCTCTTTGCATGCAAGGAATGAACATCGGCATCGCCGGCGGCGGCGTCGGCGGACTCACCGCCGCGATCGCGCTGCGCCGCGCCGGACATGAGGTCACCGTCTACGAGCAGTCAAAGCAGTGGATGCGGGTCGGCGCCGACATCAACCTCACGCCCAATGTGGTGCGAGCACTGGATGGACTGGGCGGTGGCATCGGCGCGCGCATTCGCGCGGAAGGCGCACAGCCGACCTATCGCATCAGCCGCGACTGGGATACCAACGCCGAGACCTCTCGCTTGGGCATGGGCAATATCGCCGAGGCCCAGTACGGCGCGCCGCAGGTGACCATCCACCGCGCCGACCTGCTGGCGGCGCTGGCCGCCGAATTCCCGGCGGAGCGGGTGCATTTTTCCAAGCGCATGGCGTCGCTGGCGCAGGACGCACAGGGGGTGACGCTCACCTTCGAAGACGGCAGCAGCGCCCGACATGATCTGGTGGTCGGCGCCGACGGCATTCACTCCCGCGTTCGCGCAGCGCTGTTCGGCGAGGAAATGCCCCGCTTCACCGGCGTGGTGTCCTTTCGCGCGGTGGTGCCGACCGAGCGTGTGCGGGACGTGCCCGAGATCGAGGCCTTCACCAAGTGGTGGGGGCCCAACGCCCACACCCAGATCGTGACCTTTCCTCTCAACCAGGGCCGGGAGACCTTTGTGTTTGCCACCACCGGCCAGCCCGAGTGGACCGAGGAGTCCTGGACCAGCGAGGGCGACGTGCATGAACTGCGCGCCGCCTACCAAGACTTCCATGCCGAACCACGCAAGCTGCTCGAGGCCTGCGACAGCGTTCTCAAGAGCGCACTGTACGAGCGCGAACCCCTGACCCGCTGGGGCGTGGGCACGGTGACCCTGCTGGGCGACGCCTGCCACCCGATGCTGCCCTTCATGGCGCAAGGCGCCGGCATGTCCATCGAGGACGCGGTGGTGCTGGGGCGCGCCCTCGCCGGCGTCCAGGATCGTCCCCTCGCGATGCGGGGGCTCCAGGTGTACGAAGAGGCGCGCCGCGAACGCACCGCCAA
>JAURKV010000121.1 GCA_030831585.1 Ramlibacter sp.
CAAGGAGATCGCGCGGACGCTGTGAGGCGCGCGCTGTTCCTCTTTCGTACGATGCCCAAGAAAGCTGCCCCGAACCGTAACTTCAAGGTAGCGGACCAGATTCAGCGCGATCTGGCGGAGTTGATCGCCCGCGAATTGAAGGACCCGCGTGTAGGCATGGTCACGATTCAGGCGATCGAGCTCACGCCTGATTACGCCCATGCCAAAGTTTTCTTCAGCGTGCTGACCGGTGATGTCGAGGAAACAGCGCAGGGGCTCAATCAGGCTGCCGGTTTTTTGCGCAGTGGGCTGTTCAAACGCCTGCATATCCACACAGTGCCGACGCTGCACTTCGTCTATGACCGCACGCCCGAGCGCGCGGCCGACATGAACGCACTGATCGCCAGAGCGGTGGCTTCTCGTTCTAAGGACGCCGAGGCCTGAGCATGAACGCACCACGAGCACGGGTCGTGAGGCGCCCCGTGCATGGGGTGCTGGTACTCGACAAATCACGCGGCATTTCCAGTAATAACGCTCTGCAAAAGGCCAAATGGCTGCTGCGGGCAGAAAAAGCTGGACATACCGGCACGCTCGACCCGCTGGCCACCGGGGCCTTGCCCCTGTGCTTCGGCGCGGCCACCAAATTCAGCGGGCTCCAGTTGGAGGCCGACAAAACCTACGAAGCGGTGGCTGTGCTGGGCGTTCGCACTGCCAGCGGTGACGCCGAGGGCGAGGTGCTCGAGTCGCTGGACCCACGGGCTGTTTCCCTGCCCACCGCGGCGGAACTGGCCGTAGTTCAGGCGCAATTCACCGGCCCCATCCGCCAGGTGCCGCCCATGCACAGTGCCCTCAAGAAAGACGGCAAGGCACTTTACGAATACGCCAGGGCAGGGGAGGAGGTCGAGCGTGAGCCGCGTGAGGTCACCATCCACGCCTTGACCATCACCCCGCATGCGCCTGCAGCCACCGGGCACCCGACGGTGCACATTCGGGCCACGGTGAGCAAAGGGACCTACATCCGCACCCTCGGCGAGGACATTGGTGCCGCCCTCGGTTACGGCGCGCACCTGTCTGCATTGCGCCGAATCGACACCGGCGGCTTGTCGGTGCAGGACGCGATCACGCTCGAAGCGCTGGAGGCCCTGCCCGAGGATGAGCGTCTCGCGCAACTGCTGCCGCCCGAGGCCCTGCTGGCCGGACATACCCGCGTCACGCTCGGCACAGATGATGCAGGTCGTTTTCTTTCTGGCCTGCGCCGGCGCGGCGCGTGGGCGGATGCCCATGCCGTGGCGGTATTCGGCGATACGCCGCCGGCACTTCTGGGAACAGCGCACGTGAAAGCCGGCGAATTGATCCCGGGGCGTCTGCTGAGCCCCATCGAAATACAGCAAATCCTGGAATCCAGAGCATCCGACGAGGTAACCATCCCATGAGCACTCCTATTCGCAACATCGCCATCATCGCCCACGTGGACCATGGCAAGACCACCATGGTCGACCAGCTGCTGCGGCAGTCAGGCACCTTTGCCGACCACGAGAAGGTGGTCGACACCGTGATGGACAACAACGCCATTGAGCGTGAGCGTGGCATCACGATTCTGGCCAAAAACTGCGCCGTGAGCTGGAAAGACACCCACATCAACATCGTCGACACCCCCGGCCACGCGGACTTCGGCGGAGAGGTCGAGCGGGCCCTGTCCATGGTCGACGGCGTGCTGTTGCTGATCGACGCCCAAGAGGGCCCTATGCCCCAGACCCGCTTTGTGACGAAGAAGGCGCTAGCCCTGGGCCTGCGCCCCATCCTGGTGGTGAACAAGGTCGACAAGCCCGGCGCGAACCCCGACAAGGTCATTAACGCCGCTTTTGACCTGTTCGACAAGCTCGGCGCCACCGACGAACAGCTCGATTTCCCGGTGGTCTATGCCTCGGGCATTAATGGCTGGTCCTCCATGACCGAAGGGGCACCCGGCGAGCAGTGGGGCCCCGACATGTCGGCCCTGTTCGACACCATCCTCAAGCACGTTCCCGCCAACTCGGGTGATGCTTCGGCGCCGCTGCAATTGCAGATCTCAGCGCTCGACTTCTCCACCTTCGTGGGCCGCATCGGGGTGGGCCGCATCAGCCAGGGCACGATCAAGCCCTCGATGGACGTGCTGGTCATGGAAGGCCCGGACGGCAAGGCGGTCAAGGGCCGCATCAACCAGGTGTTGACCTTCCAGGGCCTCGATCGCGTGCAGGTGACCGAGGCCGGCCCCGGCGATATCGTCCTGATCAACGGCATCGACGAGGTCGGCATCGGCGTCACCATCACGGAGCCTGCCAACCCGGCGCCGCTGCCGATGCTCAAGGTCGACGAGCCCACCCTGACCATGAACTTCTGCGTCAACACCAGCCCGCTGGCCGGTCGCGAAGGCAAGTATGTCACCAGCCGCCAACTCTGGGACCGCCTGCAAAAGGAACTCCAGCACAACGTGGCGCTGCGAGTGTCCGAGACCAAGGAGGAGGGCGTGTTCGAAGTGATGGGCCGGGGTGAACTGCACCTGACCATCTTGCTGGAGAACATGCGCCGTGAGGGGTATGAGATGGCCGTGTCCAAGCCGCGCGTGGTCTTTCGTATGGTCGATGGCGAGCGTCACGAGCCGATCGAGCTGGTCACGGCCGACATTGAAGAACAACACCAGGGCGGCGTCATGCAGGCCTTGGGCGAGCGCAAGGGCGAGCTGGTGAACATGGAGCCCGATGGCCGTGGCCGCGTGCGTCTCGAATACCGCATTCCGGCGCGTGGCCTCATTGGTTTCTCGAACGAGTTCCTGAACCTGACCCGTGGCTCTGGCCTCATCTCCAACATCTTTGACGGCTACGAGCCGCACAAGGGCGACATCGGTGGCCGCAAAAACGGCGTGCTGATCTCCATGGACGACGGTGAAATCTTCACCTACGCCCTGGGCAAGCTCGATGATCGCGGTCGTATGTTCGTCCGGGCCAATGACCCGGTGTACGAGGGCATGATCGTCGGTATTCACAACCGAGACAACGACCTAGTGGTCAACGCCACTCGCTCCAAGCAGCTGACCAACTTCCGCGTTTCCGGCAAGGAAGACGCGATCAAAATCACGCCCCCGATCGAGCTGACCCTGGAGTACGGCGTCGAGTTCATCGAGGACGACGAGCTGGTCGAAATCACGCCCAAGAGTGTGCGCCTGCGCAAGCGTCACCTCAAGGAGCACGAGCGCAAGCGCGCGTCCCGCGAAGCCGCGTGATCCAGTAGCGGGGCGCCTTGATGCGGCTCACCCATGGACGTGCCGTACTGGCAATGGTGGGAGTGACCCTGCTGTGGTCCACCGCCGGCGTCGTCACCCGTCACCTCGAGCAGGCGGCCCGCTTCGAGGTGACCTTCTGGCGTAGCTTCTTCACACTGGTGTCGCTGTTGGTGATCTTGCCCCTGCTGCGGGGACCCGGCGTGTTTGCGCGCCTGCGTCATGCGCCACAAGCCCTGTGGGTCTCGGGCCTGTGCTGGAGCGTGATGTTCACCGCCTTCATGTTGGCGATGACCCTCACCACGGTGGCCCACGTGCTGGTGACGATGTCCATCGGCCCGCTGCTGACAGCCCTGGGCGCACGGATCTTTCTGCGCCATCGCGTTGCGCTGCGAACCTGGGTTGCCATTGTGGTGGCCGGAGGCGCCATCGCCTGGATCTACGGCGGTCAGACCGGACAGGTTGGCCCGGCGGGGTGGCTGGGGATCGCGGTCGCCTTTGCGGTGCCCGTCGCAGGCGCCACCAACTGGACGCTGAACCAGCGCGCCCAAGCCCGCGGTGAGCAGGTCGACCTGGTACCGGCGGTGGCCGTGGGCGCCTTGGTGTCCTGCCTGGCGATGCTGCCTATGGCCCTGCCTTTTCAGGCAACGGCCCATGACCTGGGCCTGCTGGCCTTTCTTGGCTTGTTTCAACTGGCCATTCCTTGCGTGGGCGCGGTGTTATGTGCCCGTGTCCTGAGCGCGCCAGAGCTTTCCCTGCTGGCACTGCTTGAGGTGGTGTTTGGCATCTTGCTGGCGTGGGTGGGTGCTGGAGAAGTGCCCGAGGCCCGGGTGCTGGTGGGCGGCCTGCTGGTGCTGGCGGCCCTGTTAGGCAACGAAATCTTTGGATGGAGGCAAGCGCGATGAGTCCTTCTCACCCCGACATACTGACCGAGCGGCGCGGCCGCTTTGGCCTGATCACCCTCAACCGCCCGAAGGCCCTCAATGCCCTGTCTCTGGCGATGGTGCGCGCCCTGACCGAGACGCTTCGTGACTGGGCTGATGACGACCAGATCAACGCCGTGGCCCTGCGCGGCATGGGCCGGGAAGGACCGTTTGGGGCCTTTTGTGCGGGTGGCGACATCCGCTTTTTCCATCAGGCGGCGCTGGCTGGCGA
>JAURKV010000122.1 GCA_030831585.1 Ramlibacter sp.
CTTGTTGCCCTTGAAGGAGGGTTCTGCCGCAGGGGCGGATGCGCGCTTCATGGGCCTACTGTAGCGGCAGGTGGCAGTCGGCCGAAGACGGGGGCGTGGGCGAGGGCGGTATTTGTTGGACACCCCATCGTCTGCGCAGGATCGACCGGCGGCCCGCGCTCAATGCGGCTGCGCTCAGGCAGCTGGCCCCTGTGCGGGCGCGGGTGACGCTGACCGTCGGTTCACCAGCAGGATGCCCGCCACCACGCCTGCCAGCGCCAGCACCAGGTTCAGTGTGAGCGGCTCGCCCAGTAGCACCACGCCCATCACCAGCGTCAGAACAGGCGTGAGAAAGGCGAAGGAGGCCATGCGTGTGGCCGGGTAGTGCCGGAGCAGCCACATCCAGGCCAGAAGGCTGGCAAACGAGCCGACAAAGGCCAGCAACCCAGTGACGGCCCAGGCCGAGGCCGAATACGAGAAGTGCCCTCCCTCTCCCAGCGCCAGGGACAGCAGTGGCGCCACCAGCGCAGTGACACCCACCTGGTAGAGGAGCAACTTTTCTGCGCTGGCTTCGGCCAGGCGGGTGGTTCGGATGGTGAGCGTGGTCAGGCCCCAGAAGCACCCCGAAGCCAGCGCCAGGGCGTCACCGCGCAACTGGTTCGGGCCGGCCGCCGGCCCCTGAAAGCCCTCGGCGAAGGCTACCGCAACCCCGCCGAAGGCCAGCACGAGGCCGGCCCATTGCCAGGCCCGCAGGTGCTCGCCCGGCACAAAACGGGGTAGCAACAGCGCCATCCAGAAGGGAGAGGTGTAGAGAAAGACCGTGACCCGGGAGGCACTGGTGTCTTGGAGTCCCAGGTAAATGCAGGCGAACTCGGCGGCGAACAGCAGGCCGGCGATCAGGCCGGCTTTGCCCGTGCCATCCCGCGTCCAGAGCGCGATGCCGCGGACTCGGCACCACACGAGCAGCAGCACGGCCGCGCCGGCGAAGCGCAGCCCCGCCTGCCACAGCGGGGGAATTTCGGTCAACGTCACCTTGATCAGGATCTGTTGGCCGGCCCAGAAAAGACAGCAGACCCCCAGCAGGCTGATCGCCAGTCCGTCGAGGTGATCCTTGCGTTCGCGCATCGGGCAATGCTAGCGTCTCCAGGTGGCAGGGGCTGCCGCCTGGGTGACCTGGCGCAGGGCAGCGCTACGCCCGCTCAGAGCGGGTGCTCGGTGTAGAAGCGGCCGCCGTGAAACAGCAGGGGGGAGGCGCCTTCACGCCGGGTGCAGCGCTCGACCTCGCCGACGAAGATGACATGGTCACCCTCCTCGTAACGGCTGCGGTTGAAGCATTCGAAGGTCGCGGCCGCGCCGGCGATCAGCGGGGCATCGCCGGCGCCGCGGGTGGTCTCAACGCCGCGCCACCGGTCCGCGTTGCGGTCGGCAAAGCGCTCGGCCAACTCGCGCTGGTCTGCCGCCAGCACATTGATGGCGTAGTGCGTGCCTGTACGGAAGGCCTCCATCGACGCCGCCTGCCGCGACAGACTCCACAGCACCAGGGGCGGCTCGATGGATACGGAGTTGAACGAATTGGCGGTCAGGCCTGTGGGCTGTCCGTCGGCGCCCAAAATGGTGACGATGGTCACGCCGGTGGCGAACATGCCCAGGGCACTGCGGAACTCGCGCGGTGTAAAACTCGGCGCAAGGGCCTGGCGGTGGGTGGGCATGGGAGCGTGGGTGCCGAAGGTAAAGGAGTTAGTATGCCCGCCCGGCCCGAGCGTTGCCGTCGGAGGGATACCCTGGTCGCCTCAGTCCGCGGCCAGGTCGATCACTGATGCAGGCTGGAAGCTGGACTGCTCTCCCTTGCCTTCATAGCCCAGGGGGTTGGCCCGCACCCGGCAGCGCCCGACCCTGTAATGCTGCGGACAGTGCAAATGGCCATGCAGCCACCAGTCGGCCAGCGCAAACAGATCGTCCAGCGCGTTGCAAAAGCCGGCCGTCCCAGGTACCAGGCCGTAGCGAGGGTCGGCGCTGTGCAGGCTGGGCGCGAAATGGGTGACCACCACGGTCCGGCCCTCGAAAGGCTGGGCCAGCGCCTCGCGCAGCCAGCGTTGGCAGTCCAGGGCCAGTTCGCGCATCGGCTCGGCGAGCATGCGCTCGCCACCCATCAGCGCGGAATGTTTGCGCAGGTAAAAGTTGGCGGCGCGGAAAGCCTTGTCCCGAGCTTTGAGCTGGGCGGCCAGCGGCGCGTCGACCGGGACCAGGGCCTCGAAGTCTGCCCACAGCGTTGTGCCCACGAAGCGCACGCGGTCGATCACCCGCACCTCTTGGTCCAGCCAGGTGATGCCCAGACGCTCGCAGGTCGCCCGCAGCCGTTCGCGCGCCGGCGCGAACTCAAGGCTGTCGTACTCGTGGTTGCCCGGCACATAGAGCACCGGCGTCGGCCAGCCCCTGCGGGGCGAAAAGCGGCCGAGCCCGAAGTCGGCGTCGCCAGCCCCAGTGAGGCGGCTGCCGTCCTGATAGGAGCCGATGTCCCCGGCCAGAACCAGCAACTCAGCGCCGGGAGCAGGCCGGACCTGCCACTGGGGCTGCGCTTCCAGATGAAGGTCGGACAGGAGCTGTACCTTCATCGGGCCCGACCTTCGCGCGTGGCTGCGCGTGTCAATGGGCCTGCAGCAAGCCCGAGGGCAGGTCTTGCGACTGCGGGATTCAGAACCCGGGTTTGGTCGTGGAGCGTCACCGCTGGATTATCTTTTTGGCAAGTGGTGGCGATCATCCATCGAATCAGAAAAAACAACAGGAAGGATCAGGGTACCGCGCCAACCGGACGGCCCAGGCGCCCGCACCCAGCGGACCACGGTCAGCGTCTGGGGCATCCTGCGGCCCCAGCCTTGCTGCGGGCAGGGTTTGACGCGCTGCACTGCGGAGCTGGCAAGCAGGCGCTAAGATGCGCCTTCCGCCGGACGGGATACACGTGTGTATGGTCTGACCGGCGCACCGCCCCGAGCCTCTTGCCGCCGAGGTGATACCTCTGGATTCATGCCATGACTGATCTCGTCGTTCGCCGCCTCCTCGTCGACATGGAGGCCCCCATTTCTCGCCACTGGTGTGGCGGCGACCCCTTTCGGTCGGCTTTTTTCAACGCTCTGTCCATGAGCTTTCCCGTCGGTGAGCAGTTCTTCATCGACTCGGTGCGTAACGCCTTCAAGGCGCTGCCGGCGGACCAGCAGGTGCAGTTCGAAGCCGAGGTCAAGGGCTTCGTCGGCCAAGAGGCCACGCACCGCCGCTTGCACGCCCTCTACAACGCGCACCTGGACGCGCTGGGCTTGCCCAATGCATGGGAGCCGCGCGCCAAGGACCGCATTCGTCGCCTCGACGGGCTGGACCCGCGCCATGCGGTGGCAGCGACCGCAGCCAACGAGCATTTCACAGCCATCTTCGCCCAATGGTTGCTGCACAACCCCTCGGTGCTGGAGTCCGCCGACTCGCGCCTGTCCACGATGTGGCTCTGGCATGCGGCCGAGGAGGCCGAGCACCGCTGTACCGCCTTCGATCTGTACAAGGCACTTGGCGGCAATGAGAAATGGCGCCTGCGGTGGTTCCGCATCGTGACCGTCTTCTTCCTCACCGACATCCTGCGCCAGACGGTGACCAACTTGCGCGCTGACCGCACCTTGTGGCGCCGGGCCACCTGGGCCAGCGCCTGGCGCTATCTGTTGGGTAAGCAGGGCCTGATTCGGCAGACCTTTGGCCCTTGGCGCGACTACTTCAAGTCTGACTTTCACCCCTCGCACCACGACGCCGCGGCCTCGGTCAACTGGCTCATTACCCACCGCGCCAGTTACCAGCCGGTGGGCGGCTGAGGCGCTGCGGGCGGCTCGCCCGCTATGGGCGCGTGGCGCGGACCCGCTGGCAAAACTGCGCAGCGCAAGAAAAAGCCCCTCGCAAGGGGCTTTTTCTTGGGTACGCGGAGCTTGCCTGATCAGGCAGCGAGGCGCTGCTCGATGCGTCCCTTGGTCTCGCTGAGTTCCTTGGGCAGGTGGTAGGCCAGCTGTTCGAACAGCTCCGCGTGCAGCTTGAGCTCTTGTTGCCAGGCGGCCTTGTCGATGCTGGTGACCGACTTGAACTGCTCCGCGGAGAAGTCCAGGCCCGTCCAGTTGAGCTCCTCGTAGGTCGGGCTCACGCCGAACACATGCTCGTTGCCTTGGGCCTGGCCCTCGATGCGGTCGATCATCCACTTGAGCACGCGCATGTTCTCGCCATAGCCGGGCCAGACGAACTTGCCGTCTTCGCCTTTGCGGAACCAGTTGGTGGTGTAGATGCGCGGCAGCGTGGCGCCCGTGGCGGCCAGCTTCTTGCCCAGGTCCAGCCAGTGCTGGAAGTAGTCGGACATGTTGTAGCCGGCAAAGGGCAGCATCGCGAACGGGTCGCGGCGCACCACGCCTTGCTGGCCTGCGGCTGCGGCAGTGGTTTCCGAGCCCATGGTCGCGGCCATGTAGACCCCCTCGACCCAGTTGCGCGCCTCGGTCAC
>JAURKV010000123.1 GCA_030831585.1 Ramlibacter sp.
CACGGCGTCCAGAATCCCTTCGGGAATCTCATGGCTGCTGCCGTCTGCAGCGGTGTAACGCACAGCGGGGTTGGTCATGAGGTGACCCACGTTGCGCACGAACAGCAGCGAGCGGCCATGCAGGCGCACCTGGCCTTTGCCCGAGGGCGCGGTGTAGAGGCGGTCGGGGTTGAGGCCGCGGGTGAAGGTGCGGCCGTCCTTGGTGACCTGCTCGGTCAGCGTGCCCTTCAGGATGCCCAGCCAGTTGCCATAGGCCAGCAGCTTGTCCTCGGCGTCGACCGCAGCGATGGAGTCTTCTAGGTCCAAGATGGTGGACAGGGCGGATTCGACAACCAGGTCGGCGACGCCCGCCGGGTCGGTTTTGCCGATCGGGTGCTGGGTGTCGATGCGGATGTCCAGGTGCAGGCCGTGGTGGGCCAGCAGCACCGAGGAGGGCGCGGCAGCGTCACCCTGGAAGCCCACGAATTGCTTTTTGTCGGCCAGGCCAGTGGTGGCGCCGCCCTTGAGCGTGACGACCAGCTTGCCGTCCTTGACCGCATAGCCGGTGGAGTCGATGTGCGAGCCCTTCTTCAGGGGGGCGGTGCGATCGAGAACATAGCGTGCGTACTCGATCACCTTGGCGCCGCGCACCGGGTTGTAGCCCTTGCCCTTCTCGGCGCCACCGGCCTCGGCGATGGCATCGGTGCCGTAGAGCGCGTCGTACAGCGAACCCCAGCGCGCATTGGCGGCGTTGAGCGCGTAGCGGGCGTTGAGGATAGGTACCACCAACTGTGGGCCGGCCTGGGTGGCCAGCTCGGCGTCGACGTTGGCGGTGGTGGCTTTCACGCCCTTGGGCGGCTTGACCAGGTAGCCGGTCTTCTTCAGGAATGCGCGGTAGGCCTTCATGTTCTGGATCGGGCCGGGGTTGGCGCTGTGCCAGGCGTCCATCTCGGACTGGATGCGGTCCCGCTTGGCCAGCAGGGCGGCGTTCTTGGGCGCAAGCTCGTGCACCAAAGCGCCAAAACCCTTCCAGAAGGCGTTGCGGTCCACGCCGGTGCCGGGCAGCACCTGTTCGTCGATGAAGCGGGCGAGGGCGGCGTCCACCTGGAGGCCGTGGTGGGTGGTTCGAGCGGTCATGCGGGAGTCCTTGGATGTGGGAAGAGGGTGACCCGCCATGGCGGGCTATGGCCTCACTGTATTTGATACTCAAACGATGATTAAGGAATAGATCGGCAATTTATCTTTGATAAAAATGCACATAATAAAAGTCAAGACCACCTCTTTCCATGGACAAGTTCAAGCAGCTCGAATCCTTCGCCCTGGTGGCCACCCGCGGCAGTCTCACCGCCGCGGCCCGGGCCGAGGGCGTGGCCCCGGCCATCATGAGCCGGCGGATGGATGCGCTGGAGGCGCGCCTGGGCGTCAAGCTGCTGGTGCGCACCACGCGCCGCCTGGCCCTCACGCACGAGGGCAGCGCCTTCCTCGAGGACTGCCAGCGCCTGCTGGCCGACCTAGCCAATGCCGAGGCGGGGGTGAGCGCCGGCGGCCTGCAGGCCAGCGGCCACCTGCGCATCACCGCCCCGGCGGGCTTCGGTCGCCGGCATGTGGCGCCGCTGGTGCCTGACTTCCTGGCGCGGCACCCAGAGGTGACGCTCTCCCTCAACCTGAGTGACCGGGTGGTGGACCTGGCGGCCGAGGGCTTTGACTGCGGCGTTCGGGTGGGCGACCTGCCCGACTCCTCTCTCGTCAGCGTGCGTCTGGCCGACAACCGGCGCCTGTGTGTGGCCACGCCCGAGTACCTGCGCCGTCACGGCATCCCCCTGCACCCCGGCGACCTGGTCCGTTTCGACTGCCTGACCCTTTCCAGCGAGGCCTCCCAGACCCGCGGCTGGGCCTTCACTGTTGACGGCCAGGTGGAGTACCTGCGCCCAGGCGGCCCGGTCGATTGTTCGGACGGCCAGGTACTGCATGACTGGTGCCTGCGCGGCCTGGGGCTGGCCTGGCGCAGCACCTGGGAGGTCGAGGCCGACATTGCCGCCGGGCGCCTGGTGGAGGTGCTGGCCCACTTCGCTGCGCCGCCCAACGGCATTCACGCCATGCTGCCCCAGCGCAAGCACCTGCCGCTGCGCCTGCGCCTTTGGATCGACCACCTGCGGCGGCATTTCGCCCACCCCGACTTCTCCTCCCGGGCCCTGGCCTAAACCGCCCGCAGCGCCCGCGCGACGCCGCCCTCGGACCAGGACGGGTTTTCCCACCCCCGCCCGTAGAATCGCCCGATGCTTCTCGTCACCCAAGAATTGCTCGTCGCTCTGGCGTCCGAGCTCGAAAAACTTCAGCCCGGATCGGGCAGCAAAGCGGCTTTTGAATCGCCCAAGGCCGCCGCCCATGGCGACCTTGCCTGCACCGCCGCCATGCAACTGGCCAAGCCCCTCAAGCGCAATCCGCGCGAGGTGGCGGAGTCGCTCAAGACCGCCCTGCTGGCCACCCCGGCCTATGGCCGATGGGTCGACGCCCTTGAGATCGCCGGGCCCGGCTTTATCAACATTCGCCTCAAGCCCGCTGCCAAGCAGCAGGTGGTGGCCGAGGTCCTGGCCGCCGGTGCCTGCTTCGGACAGCAGGCCCCCAATGGCCGTCGGGTTCTGGTGGAGTTTGTCTCGGCCAACCCCACGGGCCCGCTGCATGTGGGCCACGGCCGCCAGGCCGCGCTGGGCGACGCGATCTGCAACCTCTACGCCAGCCAGGGCTGGAACGTGCACCGCGAGTTCTATTACAACGACGCCGGCGTGCAGATCGAGACGCTGGCTAATTCGACCCAGCTGCGCGCCAAGGGTGTGAAGCCGGGCGACGCCGCCTGGCCCGAGGCGGCCTACAACGGCGACTACATCGCCGACATCGCCGCCGACTTCCTGGCCAGCAAAACCGTGAAGGCCGACGACCGCGAATTCACCGGCTCCGGTGACGTGGCCGACCTGGACGGCATCCGCCAGTTCGCGGTGGCCTACCTGCGCCATGAACAGGACCTGGACCTGCAGGCCTTCGAGGTGAAGTTCGACCAGTACTACCTGGAGTCCAGCCTCTACACCAGCGGCAAGGTGGCCGACGCGGTGGCCCGGCTGCAGGCCGCGGGCAAGACCTACGAGCAAGACGGCGCGCTGTGGCTCAAGTCCACCGACTACGGCGACGACAAGGACCGCGTGATGCGCAAGTCCGACGGCGGCTACACCTACTTCGTGCCCGACGTGGCCTACCACATCACCAAGTGGGAGCGGGGCTTCACCAAGGTGGTCAACATCCAGGGCACCGACCACCACGGCACGATTGCCCGTGTGCGCGCTGGCCTTCAAGCCGCCGGCGTCGGCATCCCTGAGGGCTATCCCGACTATGTGCTGCACACCATGGTGCGGGTGATGCGCGGCGGCCAAGAGGTGAAGATCTCCAAGCGCGCCGGCAGCTACGTGACCTTGCGCGATCTGATCGAGTGGACCAGCAAGGACGCGGTGCGCTTTTTCTTGCTCTCGCGCAAGCCTGATACCGAGTACGTGTTCGACGTTGATCTGGCCTTGGCGCAGAACAACGACAACCCGGTCTATTACGTGCAGTACGCGCACGCGCGTATCTGCTCGGTGCTGGCGGCCTGGGGCGGTGACCTGGGCTCGCTCCAGGGTGTCGACCTGTCCCCACTGGAGGGCGCCGCTGCCCAGTCCCTGATGCTGGTGCTGGCCCGTTACCCGGCCATGCTCACTGCAGCAGCCGAAGACTTTGCGCCGCATGACGTCTCGTTCTACCTGCGCGAACTGGCCGCGGCCTACCACAGCTACTACGACAGCGAGCGCATCCTGGTCGACGACCAGAAAGTCCGTGCGGCCCGGCTGGCGCTGGTCGCGGCCTGCGCCCAGGTATTGCACAATGGTTTGAAGATGCTGGGCGTGAGTGCTCCGCAGAAAATGTGAGAGGCAGCCAGATGAATCACCCGCCGAGGCCAGGGTCGAAGCACAAGCAGCGCGGTACCACCTTGCTGGGGCTGGTCATCGGCCTGGTGCTGGGCCTCGGTGTTGCGCTGGCGGTGGCGGTCTACGTCACCAAGGTGCCCATGCCCTTCACCAACAAGAACCAGGCCCGCACCCCCGAGCAAGACGCGGCTGAATTGCGCAAGAACCAGAACTGGGATCCGAACGCGTTGCTTCAGGGCAAGCCCAAGGCCGCGGCCAGTGCCGCCAGCGCGGCAGGTGCTGTCCCCGCGCCGGAGACCGCACCTGCCGCGCCGGCGTCCTCGCCGGTACCGGCGCCTGTCCCTGTGCCCGCTGCGCCGGTTCAAGGCCCCGCAGGACTCTCTGCGAACCCGGCTCCGGCCCAGGGCCTGACTCCGTCGCCGGGCTATCCCGCCGCACCCAATCCGACCGCCGTCTTCACCCCTGGCGCGGCTGCGCCGTCAGCTGCCGTGCCAGCGTCACGCGCCTCGGCCGTCGTCGTCACCTCCGACCCTTTCCAGTACTTTGTGCAGGCCGGCGCATTCCGCAGCCCGCAGGAGGCCGAGACCCAGCGCGCCAAGCTTTCGCTGATGGGTCTGGAGGCGCGTGTCAGCGAGCGAGAGCAGTCTGGCCGCACCGTCTATCGCGTTCGTATCGGCCCCTTCGATCGCAAAGAGGACGCCGATCGCAGTAAGGCCAGGGTCGATGCCAGCGGCACCGAAGCCGCACTGGTGCGGGTTCCGCGTTAACCGTCTGAGCCGTCGCCGAGATCTCGCGGGTCAGCAACCGGGTCTGATAGCCCCTCCATTTCGCAGAAATTCGCTATGCAACGACGAGTCTTTCATGCCGGCCTTCTGGTGGGGGGCGCCCTCGCCCTCGCAGGCCCACTGCGCGCCCAGCGCCCTCCCCAGGAGGGCCAGGATTTCCGGCGCCTGGCCAAGCCGGCGCCAGTCGATGCGCCGACCGGCAAGATCGAGGTGGTTGAGTTCTTCTGGTACTCCTGCCCCCATTGCAACGCCTTTGAGCCGCTGCTGGAGGCCTGGTCGCGCCGGATGCCTCGCGACATGGTGCTGCGGCGCGTGCCGGTGGCCTTCCGGCCCGATTTCGAGCCGCAGCAACGCCTGTTCTTTGTGCTCGAGACCCTCGGCCGTCTCGACCTGCACATGAAGGTGTTTCAGGCGATCCACCAAGACCGCCAGCCCTTGGGCAGCGAAGAGGCCATCCTGGCCTGGGCTCAGACCCAGGGCTTGCCGCGGGCCAAGGTGCAGGCGGCTTACCAGTCCTTTGGCGTGACCACCCGCATTCGGCGGGCTCAGTTGCTGCAGGACGCCTATGAGGTCGAGGGTGTCCCGGCCCTGGGTGTGGCCGGTCGCTTCTACACCGACGGCGAGATGGCCGGCGACATGACCCGGGCGGTCCAGGTCGCCGACAGCCTGGCGGCGCGAGTTCGCCAGGGCCGATGAGCGCCCAGCGGCGCAGGGACAACACCTGCGCCGCGCGTTTTTGCTGACCTGCACCGCTGTCCGGTGGCTACAATCCCGGCAGAGTCTTGAAACAGCAAGATTCATGCCCTTATGACCTATCGCTTCCTGACGATCCTCCTCGCCGCCGGTGTTCTGGCCGTGACCCCGTGGGCGTATGCCGAAAAGGCTGACCGCGACAAGCCAATGAACGTCGAGGCTGACGACCTGCGCCACGACGACCTCAAACAGACCAGCGTCTTTACCGGCAAGGTGGTGGCCACCAAGGGCAGCATCGTGATCCGCGGCGCCCGCCTCGAGGTGCGCCAAGACCCTGAGGGTTTCCAGCACGGTCTGATCACCGCCGAGCCCGGCAAGCGCGCTTTCTGGCGTCAAAAGCGGGAGGGCGCCGACGAGTATCTCGAGGGCGAGGCCGAGACCATCGACTACGACGGCAAGGGCGACCGGGTCAAGTTCATCGGCCGCGCCGAGATGCGTCGCTACCGCGGCACCACTCTGGCCGACGAGACCCAGGGCAGCCTGATCACCTACGAGAACACCACCGACGTCTTCACTGTGAACGGCGCGCCGCTGGGGCAACGTGCCCCGGGCGCGGCACCGGGCGTAGGGGGTCGGGTCCGCGCAGTGCTGGCGCCCCGCGCCGCCTCCCCGGGCGCGACCTCCGCTCCCGCGGGAACTGCACCCGCTCCGGCGCCGCTGCGCGCCAGCCCTGGCCTGGCCGGGGAGCGCAAGTGAGCGAGGCCGTCATGGCCGACCCTGCTGCGGCTGCGCCGCCTCCCGCTGCCAGTCGCCTGGTCGCCAGTCACCTCGCCAAGAGTTACGGCAGCCGCAAGGTAGTCAAGGACGTGTCCTTGGTCGTCGCCAAGGGCGAAGTGGTAGGCCTGCTGGGGCCCAATGGCGCGGGCAAGACCACCTCTTTCTACATGATCGTCGGTCTGGTGCGGGC
>JAURKV010000124.1 GCA_030831585.1 Ramlibacter sp.
GGTTATCCCGGTTTCCTGATGGAACACGAGAGGGAGCCGGCGTATCGCCTTGCGGGCGAGGGCTGCAGCCTGGTAGTCGCAGTGGAGGGCGATCGTTGGTCGGATGCGCTGTTTTACAAGGATCCGATCGAGCTTAATGGGCAGGTCATGCAGCTGGAATACGATTACTCGTCCTATAGTTACTGGTCTGTTGAACCGGGGCACCAGGCCCTGGCCGTGACCTGGGGCACCCGTCGCGGTCCGGTCAGGCTGGAGTATGGGTTTGACTGCCCGGATGGCGCATTGCGCTATGTAATCCTTGAATCAGACAGGAAGGGTGAGGAGATTGTAGTCGCGGAAAAACTTCCGGCGCTGCTGGAGGGGCGATGGCTGGTCCTGTACCCGCCGATTACGGGCGCACCATCCACTGCGGCGGATAGCGAGTAACCTGTTCCTGGGAACCCTTGGCGGGGAGTGGCGCATGACGCGAAGGCAGATACGAGAAGCAGTTCGGCAGTTTGCCAACTCGTTGGTGTTTGGGGTATCGCTGTTTGTCCTCGGTGTGTGCTGGATGCCGGTCGAGGCCCAGACCCGGCAGGCCATCATCAACTACGAGTCGATCCACCAGCCGGTGATCGGCCGCCATGGCATGGTGGTTTCCCAGAACGACATGGCCTCGACCATCGGTCGCGAGGTGCTGGCCCGGGGTGGCAACGCCGTGGACGCTGCGGTCGCCATGGGCTTTGCGCTGGCCGTCACGCTGCCGCGCGCCGGCAACCTTGGTGGTGGCGGGTTCATGCTGGTCCACCTTGCGGAGGAGGACCGGACCATCGCGCTGGACTACCGCTCGGTAGCACCCCTGGGCAGCGACCCCGACCTGTTCAGGCTCGAGGACGGCAAGATTGACTGGGAGCAGTTGACCTATGGACCCCGTGCGGCTGCCGTGCCGGGCACGGTGGCCGGCCTGCACGAGGCCTGGCGCCGCTGGGGTTCGCTACCCTGGGCAGAGCTGGTATCGCCCGCCTACGCCCTCGCTGCCGAAGGGATCGAGGTGTCCGAGGATCTCGCCTATGCGCTGGCCGAGGCCGCCGAAACACTGCGCCGCTACGATGCCAGCGCACGGGCCTACCTACCGGCAGGCTCGGGCCAATGGTCGGCGGGCGAGCGCCTGGTTCAACCTGACCTTGCCGCCTCGCTGGCGTTGATCCGCGAGGGCGGTGCCGACGCCTTCTATCGTGGCGAACTGGCACAGCGCATTGTGGCTGCCATGGAAGCGGAGGACGGCCTGATCACGCTGGAAGATCTCGCTACCTATCGCGTCGTCGAGCGCGAGCCGGTGGCTGGCAACTATCGCGGATATCGAGTGCTCAGCATGCCGCCGCCGAGCGCCGGTGGCGCCACGCTGGTGCAGATGCTCAACATGCTCGCGGCGCACGACGTGGCCTCACTCGGCGCCGGATCGATCGCCGAGCTGCACCTGCTGGCGGAGGTGATGAAGCGGGCGGCTGCCAACCGGCGCACCTGGCTCGGTGACCCGGACTATTCCGAGATACCCCTGGCGGAATTCATTGACCCCATTGTCGCGCTCAAGGCTGGCAAGTCCATCGACCTTCGGCAGGCGACGCCGGCGGCGTCTGTCGAGCCATGGCCGTTAGGTATTGCCGAGAGTCGGGAGACCACTCATTACAGTGCCGTGGATACCGATGGAAACGCCGTGTCCAATACCTATACGCTCGGCTACTCTTTCGGCAGCGGCTGGGTGGCGGCAGGTACAGGCATCCTGTTCGACAATCAGATGCGCAACTTCAGCTTCCGGCAGGGTGATTTCTCTCATCCGAATGCCCTTGCGCCCGGCAAGCGCATGCTGTCTACCATGGCCCCGACCATGGTGCTGAATAAGGAAGGAGGGCTCGTGCTGGTCACCGGCACCCCCGGGGGCAGCGACATCATCAACGTGCTGCTGCAGGTGCTGGTAAACGTCATCGACCATGGGCTCAACGTCGCAGAGGCGTCCCATCGACCGCGCATCTCCCAGGACTGGAACTCGCCGCAACTTGGATTGGAACCGGGGTTCAGCCCGGAGGTCATCGCGGGCTTGCGAGCGCTTGGTCATGAGGTGCGCATCAAGCGCACCATGGGCAGCACGCAGTCCATTGCCGTCAAAGCCGACCGCCTCGAAGGCGCTCCGGATCCGCGTCGGCCCAATGCCGCGGCGCTGGGCTTGTTGCGCCCGCCGGTACTCGCGCCTAACCGCCCACCCAACCAAACACCGCCACGCCAATGAAACTGCCGATCGCGTAGCCGAGCGATCCGCACAGCACGCCGGGGATCAACAGTGACTGCCAGCCCTTGGCGGAGGCAATGGCGCCGGCGCTGGCCGGACCGCCGATGGCCACCGCGGAAGCCATGACCATTTCTGCGAGGTCCAGCTTGAGCAGCTTACCCAGCGCCAACAGGACGACCAGGTGGGTGAAGATAATGATCGAGGCAAAGACAAACAGGATGGGTGCTGCCTCAGCCAGCGCCCATGCATCGGCGCTGGCCCCGACGCTGGCGAGGAACAGGTACATCAGTGCGGTGCCCGCTTCCTGATGGCCTGACAGGCGCGCCACCTGTTGTGGGGCCAGCGTGCCTGCGGCCAGTGCGAGCAGCGTGGTGACCAGGATGGCGAACTGCGGGAATCCAGCCAGGCTGGCCAGCCAGCGACCCACCGAGGCCAGGGCAAAGGCCAGCGCAAGTGCCGCCAGCAAGCCAGGCACGCTCAACTGCTGCAACGTGAAGGGAGGAGCGTCAGCAACTCCGGCAAGGTCCGGGCCGCTGCCGTGCCGGTTGGGGTAATGGCGGGCAAACCAGGCGAGGCCCGGCAGGGCGATGATCAGCAGGAAATGCAGGTTGGTGGCGACGTTGTCGGCCGCGACACTGGCCGCCAGCAGGCTGCTTTCGCGAAATCCGGTGGCTTCGGCGACCGCCGCGAAGTTGAGCGCGCCACCGATGTAGGTGGCGGTGAACACGCCCGCCAGCCTCGATTCCTGGTCGCCCAGGTCGAGTATGGCGAGCCCGAAGAGCGTGCCGATTACCACGCCGATGCTGCCGATCAGGAAGGCCACCAGGATCGGGCCGGACTCGCGCAGGATGCGCCGCAGATCCGCGCCGAACAGCAGCAGCGGGATGGCGATGGGCACCAGGTGGCTCCAGGCGGCGTCATAGACCGGCGAAGCGGTCGGGATGATCCTCAGGTTGGAGAGCACGATCGCCGCTGCGATGAGCAGCATCACGCCCGAATAGCGCCTGCCCCAGGCGTAGCGTTCGCACCAGAAGCCCAGGGCTGCAAGCGCTAGGAGCACGCTCCACAAGGCAAATTCGCTGTCCGGACCGATTAATGGCGACATATTCAACTACCCCCTGCGTGCAGGCGCATGCTGACTGGGTCAGACTACCTGAAATCAATGGGGAGAACGTCCATGCGAGTATTGATCATCCTGGCGATGCTGGTCGCGCCGGCCTCCGCCGTGGCCGACCCGGGGGCACTCGATGCCGCTGCGGCAGGTCGCTTCGTCCAGCTCGCCCAAGACTGTGTGCACGTCGAATATCCGAACAAGATCGCCCATGTGATGGCCTCTGATGAGGACGTGAGGCCGCCGCGGGTCCTGACGCCGGCCTTTTATGGCTGCTACGACTGGCACTCTGCGGTGCACGGACACTGGTTGCTGGCTCGGGCGATCAGTCGCTTCCCTGATGCGGAATTCGCTGTTCCCGCCCGCACTGCGTTGGAGGAAAGCCTGACGGTCGCCAACCTTGAGACCGAGCTGGCCTATCTGCGCGGCCCCGGACGCACATCCTTCGAACGACCTTACGGGCTGGCGTGGCTGTTGCAACTGGCTGCCGAGCTCGGCCACCCGGCAAGCCTGGCTGCTCTGGAGGCGGAGGTGGCCCGTCGTCTGGCAGCCTGGTTGCCGAAACTGCGTTATCCGATCCGGACCGGTGAGCACAATCAGACGGCGTTTGCGCTAGGCCTGGTCTGGGACTGGTCGGTCAGCGCTGGTCGCGACGACATACGCCTGCTGGTGGAGTCCAGGGCGCGCGATTTTTACCTGAGCGACCGCGCCTGTCCGCTGCACTACGAGCCCTCGGGAGAAGACTTCCTCTCACCCTGCCTGGCGGAGGCCGACCTGATGCGTCGGGTGCTGGACGGGTCGGCTTATGCGAGCTGGCTGTCCGGTTTCCTGTCCCAGCTACCAGATGATGGCGGCACGGGCTGGCTACCGGTGGCGGTGGTTACCGACCGCTCGGATCCCAAGCTTGCCCACATCGATGGATTGAATCTCAGCCGGGCCTGGATGCTGGCCGGGATCGCAGCGGCCCTGCCGGAAGCTGATCCGCGCCGGGCCAGCCTGCTGGCCAGCCGGGCCGAGCACCGTGACGCCGCCCTGCCGGCCGTGACCGGCGAGCATTATGAGGGCGGTCACTGGCTGGGAACTTTCGCCTTCTACCTGGAGACGGGCGGCGAGTGAACAGGGTTGCCGCCGAGCCCCGGTTTGTTTGGCAGTGACCGTTTTTTGCGGTCGATGCCCGCGGCTGCAAGCACGGCATCGGTCCCGATGCGCGACCCGTCGTGACTCCAACCGGGCGGCGCCAACAGGTACTTAAACCTTTGCATGGGGGACAGGCCGCGGGTAAACAGGTCGCGAAAGACCGCCAGATACTCCGCGAACAGGACCTTGGCCGGATTGCGGGTCTCGATGTTCTTGACCAGTCCGTAGACCGGTTTCTCCCTCTCGTCCTCGGCCACGAAAGTGCCGAGCAGGCGGTCCCAGATGATCAGCGTCCCGGCGTAGTTACAGTCTAAATAGAGCGGGTTGCTGGCATGGTGGACTCGATGGTGCGAGGGCGTATTGAAGAGGGCCTCGAACCAGCGCGGCATTTTCTTCACCGTCTCCGTGTGGAGGAAGAACTGGTAGGTCGCATTCAGCACCCCGCAGAACACCACCATGCCTACGTCGAAGCCGACCAGTACCAGGGGAATCTTCAGCAGCATGGTTCCGGTGAAGTGCTTGGTCCAAGCCTGCCGGATGGCGACTGATAGATTGTATTCCTGGCTGGAGTGGTGAACCACGTGCATGGCCCAAACCCATCGGCAGCGGTGGGCGATGCGGTGGTGAAGGTAGAAACGGAGGTCGTCCAGCACGAAACACAGTAGAAAGCTGCCCCAGGTA
The DNA here is from genome assembly GCA_030831585.1 of Ramlibacter sp. Classification (GTDB taxonomy): domain Bacteria; phylum Pseudomonadota; class Gammaproteobacteria; order Burkholderiales; family Burkholderiaceae_C; genus Ramlibacter. The sequence continues at coordinate 5,193 of JAURKV010000124.1, forward strand.
ATGGGGATGGGCTGCCACTGCAGCGTCTGGGCAAGCCCAAGGAAGGACAGGGTGATAAAGGCGGCCGCGGCATTGGCGGGCAGACTGCCGAGGCCGGCGAACAGGTTCAGGGCGGTGTCCTTGGCGACGTAACGACCCCGCAGGTGCAGGACCGTAACCAGAATAATCTCCAGCGCCAGGGCAGAAAAAAACAGCGCCACTGACCACTGGTTGATGTTCGTTTCAACGAATTGCGCTGCGGTCATCTTGGTGTCTCTTGCGACCTTATGGCTATCCTTCCAGGTTGAGGCTATTGCCCAGCCACCTGCCCAGCGCCAATGCCGGGGTAAGCATCATGCCGGGCACGAACGCCCGGCCTAGGGTAACCCCGCTACCCAGTATTTCGCCAGCGGCAAACAGTCCGGGAATGGGCCGAAGCTTGTCGTCCATCACACAAAGTTGAGGATCGACCCGCAAGCCTGCCGAGGACACGGCAGAGTGCCCAACCTGTGTGATTGCATAAAAGGGCGGTTGCCCGATCCTTGCAGGAAGGTGCTGCCGGTCAAGGAGATCGCGAGCGGCCGTGACCCCTTCGTTATAGCGGGCTA
>JAURKV010000007.1 GCA_030831585.1 Ramlibacter sp.
GTTCGACAACCTCTACGGCTGCCGCGAGTCCCTGGTGGACGGTATCAAGCGCGCCACTGACGGGATGATCGCGGGCAAGGTCGCAGTCGTGGCCGGCTACGGCGACGTGGGCAAGGGCAGCGCCCAAGCCCTGCGTGCCCTGTCGGCCCAAGTTTGGGTGACCGAGATCGACCCGATCAACGCCCTGCAGGCGGCGATGGAAGGTTACCGCGTCGTCACCATGGACTACGCTGCCGACAAGGCCGACATCTTTGTCACCGCCACCGGCAATAAGTCGGTCATCACCTTCGCCCACATGGCCCAGATGAAAGACCAGGCCATCGTTTGCAACATCGGCCACTTTGACAACGAGATCGACGTCGCCGAGCTCGAGACCCAGTGCGAGTGGGAAGAGATCAAGCCCCAGGTCGACCACGTCATCTTCAAGGATGGCAAGCGCATCATCCTGTTGGCCAAGGGCCGTCTGGTGAATTTGGGCTGCGGCACCGGCCACCCGAGCTTCGTGATGTCCTCCTCCTTCGCCAACCAGACGATCGCCCAGATCGAGCTGTTCACTCACCCCGAAGGCTACGACGTGGGCAAGGTTTACACCCTGCCCAAACACCTGGACGAGAAGGTGGCCCGCCTGCACCTGCAGAAAATTGGCGCCCAGCTCACCGAGCTGTCTGAAGAGCAAGCCAGCTATATCGGTGTGCCTAAGCAGGGTCCTTACAAGCCAGATACCTACCGCTATTGAGGCTTGGCGCCCGCCTGTTGGCGGGGGCGGGCGAGGGGTGTCCCATCGGGGGGCGGATTCTCGCCGGCCTGCCCTGCTGTCCGGTCCTGTCCCTCAGCGGCCTCTTGCGTTCTATGCGCGCAGACCAACTCCTTGTGGACCGAGGCCTCGCCGCCTCGCGCTCGCAGGCCCAGCGGCTGATCTCCGCTGGCATGCGCTGGCGCGGCCCGCGTGGCTGGCAGGCGGTCGCCAAAAACGGCGACGAGCTGCCCGCGCAGGCTGAAATCGAGCTTCTCGATGACGCCGAGGCGCGCTTTGTCTCGCGTGGCGGTCTCAAGCTCGAGGGGGCCTTGCATGCGTGTGGCATCAACCCGTGCGGGCGTGACTGCCTCGATGTGGGCCAGTCCACTGGGGGCTTCACCGACTGTCTGCTGCAGGCGGGCGCCGCTCAGGTGGTGGGGGTGGACGTGGGCCACGGCCAGTTGCACGCACGCTTGCGCGACGACCCGCGGGTGACGGCGTTGGAGGGCGTGAACGCCCGCCAGCTGCAAGCGGCCGACCTGCCGCTGCCGACCTATGGTCTGGTGACGGGCGACCTATCCTTCATCTCGCTCACCCTGGTGCTGCCGGCGCTCGTGCCGCTGCTGGCACCCGGCGGCGATTTGCTGATGCTGGTCAAACCGCAGTTCGAGCTGCAGCCAGGGCAGGTGGGCAAGGGCGGGATCGTGCGCGACCCGGCGCGTTACGCCGAGGTAGAGGCCCGACTCCGAGCGGCCTGCGCGGCCTGCCATCTTGCAGTGCTGCGCTGGCTGGACAGCCCGATCGCCGGGGGCGACGGTAACCGCGAATTTTTCATCCACGCCCGGCCGCTGCGAGCGGCTCGGTCTTGAGGCCGCGCGCGCCGGACGACCAGTCCCACCTGCACAACAACGAAATCGGCAAGGAGCGACACATGGTTCCCATCAGCTTGGAATTTTTCCCGCCCAAGACCCCCGAGGGCGCCGCCAAGCTGCGTGCCGCGCGCCAGCGACTCTATGCGCTCAAGCCTGAATTTTGTTCGGTGACCTTCGGCGCTGGCGGCTCGACCCAGGACGGCACCCTGCAGGCGGTGGCGGAGATCATGGCCGAGGGCAAGCCTGCAGTGCCCCATCTTTCTTGCATTGGCCAGACCCAGGCCAGTATCCGCGAGCGTCTGGCTGCCTACCGGGCTGCTGGAGTCAGCCGCATCGTCGCCCTGCGCGGCGATCTGCCCAGTGGCTACGGCGCCAGTGGCGAGTTCCGTTACGCCAGTGATCTGGTGGCCTTCATCCGCGCAGAGACCGGCGATCACTTCCACCTGGAGGTGGCTGCCTACCCCGAGACACACCCCCAGGCGCGCTCACCGCAGGCAGACCTGGAGGCCTTCGCGGCCAAGGTGAAGGCCGGCGCCAACTCGGGCATCACCCAGTATTTCTTTAACAGCGACGCGTACTTCCGCTACGTGGACGACCTGCACAAGCTCGGCGTCGATGTGCCCATCGTGCCGGGCATCATGCCAATCACCAGCAGCACCCAGCTGATGCGGTTTTCTGATGCCTGCGGCGCCGAGATTCCGCGCTGGATCCGTCTGCGCCTGCAGTCCTTCGGTGACGACACCGCCTCCATCAAGGCCTTCGGCCTCGACGTGGTGGCCGATCTGTGCGAGCAATTGGTCAATGGCGGTGTGCCGGGCCTGCACTTCTACACGATGAACCAGGCCGAGGCGGTGCTCGGCCTGCATGCGCACATCAAGAGCGCCTGATTCACCCGCGATTGTTCACCTTCGATCGATCGATCGGTTCGGCGTCGCAACTTTGTGCCGTCTTTTTTTCAGCCACCCGATTCCAGCTCGAAGCCCTGGCCGCGCCCGCGGCCCAGGGCGGCCAGTACCTGGGGCAAGGCTTCGGCCAGTACCGGTTTCAGCGTGTGCGGCGGGTTCACCAGGAACATGCCGCTGGCGGTGAGGCCGGGTCGACGGCGCGGCTCATCAGGCATGCGGGCCTGTACGCCTTCTTCCCGCTGGCCGATGGCCAGGGTGGCGTGGAGCCAGGGGCGCTTCGCCTGTTGTGCCAATGTCTTGAGCCGACGTGGCAATCCGTGCGCTTCCGGCCGCGGAATGATGGGGTACCAAATGGCGTAGCAACCGGTCCCGAAGCGCTCCAGGCTGTCTTGCAGGCAGTCGGCCACCTTGGGGTAGTCGCTCTTGATCTCGTAGCTGGGGTCGATCAACACCAGGCCGCGCCGCGAGGGTGGGGGCAGCAGGGCGCGCAGTGACTCGAAGCCGTCTTGCCGGGCCACGCTCACCTGTCGCCCGGCCTTGAGTTGGGCCACATGGGCGACCAGGGCCTGACTGTCGGTGGGATGCAACTCGAACAGCTTGAGCTTGTCGCGCGCCTCCTGCCTCAGGAAATGCTGGGTGACGAAGGGCGAGCCGGGGTACAGGCGCAGGCGCGCGCCATCCCGGTTGAAGCTGCGCACCAGGTCGAGGTAGTCGGTCAGTGCGGCGGCGGGCCGCTCCGGCGGCGTGGTCGCCATGTACTTCATAAGAGCCAGGATTCCCTCGTCTGCTTCGCCGGATGTAGCTGAATAGTCGTCATCCAATCGGTACAGGCCGGAGCCGGCGTGGGTGTCCACCACCATCAGTGCGGCGGGTTTTTGCAGCAGGTGCCGGAGGGTGGCCACCAGCACCAGATGCTTGAGCACGTCGGCGTGGTTCCCGGCGTGGAACGCGTGGCGGTAACTGAACATGCAGAGATGGTAGCCGTCTCGCTCCCCCTTCTCGAAAAACAGTCGGGCACGGGGCCGGGAATTCGTATAATCGCGGGCTCTGCAGCGTTTTTGTGGTCCCGCGGCAGATACGGTGAGGCGCTTCGGTGCCGCGCTAACCCCCCACCTAAGAGGTCCCCATCAAAGAGGGACACCGACCGTGGAAAAGGACCGCCAAACCATCTCGGAACCTCGTTAAGAGGGTCAACATGACTAAAACGTTCAGCGCGAAACCCGCTGACGTGACGCACGAGTGGTTTGTGATTGACGCCACCGACAAGGTGCTCGGACGGATTGCCAGCGAAGCAGCCCTCCGTTTACGCGGCAAGCACAAGGCCATTTACACGCCTCACGTCGATACCGGCGACTTCATTGTCGTCATCAACGCTTCTAAGCTCCGTGTCACTGGCACGAAAGAGCTGAACAAGAAGTACTACCGTCACTCCGGCTTCCCCGGCGGCATCTACGAGACCAACTTCCGCGACCTGCAGGCCAAGCATCCTGGCCGGGCGCTGGAAAAGGCGGTCAAGGGCATGTTGCCCAAGGGTCCCCTGGGCTACGCCATGATCAAGAAGCTCAAGGTATATGGCGGTGCCGAGCACCCGCATACCGCGCAGCAGCCCAAGCCGCTTGAGATCTAAGGAGCTGACATGATTGGTGATTGGAACAACGGCACCGGCCGCCGCAAGAGCAGCGTGGCCCGTGTCTTCCTGAAAAAGGGAACCGGCAAGATCTCGGTCAACGGCAAGGACATTGAGCAGTTCTTTGGCCGGCAGACCTCGATCATGATCGTCAAGCAGCCTCTGGTGCTGACCAACCATGTCGAGACTTTCGACATTCAGGTCAACGTCCACGGCGGCGGTGAATCCGGCCAAGCCGGTGCCACACGCCATGGCATCACCCGCGCGCTGATCGACTATGACGCGGCCCTCAAGCCCGCGCTGTCGCAAGCCGGCTTCGTGACCCGCGACGCCCGTGAGGTCGAGCGTAAGAAGGTCGGTCTGCACTCCGCCCGCCGTCGCAAGCAGTTCAGTAAGCGCTGATTCTGCCAACGCCATGCGAGGGGCCCAGTGCCGCTCGCTGGCTGGCCAAGAGGCCGCACCGGTTCGCCAGTGCGGCCTTTTTTACTCTCCAGGCCCCGCCCCTGCAATGCTCCTAATGGGGTCAAGCTCGCTCTTCCTTGTAATCGGGCGGCGATGGACTAATATCCGAGCAATTCTTTGAGGAATTCCCATGAGCGCAGTAGCAGAGAACATTCAGACCGACATGCCCTTGCCGCTGGTCTTCACCGACAGCGCCGCAGCCAAGGTGGCCGACCTGATTGCCGAAGAGGGCAACCCCGAGCTCAAGCTGCGCGTCTTTGTGCAAGGGGGAGGCTGCTCCGGCTTCCAGTACGGCTTCACCTTCGACGAGGTGACCAACGAGGACGACACCATCATGAGCAAGAACGGCGTGTCCTTGCTGATCGACGCGATGAGCTATCAGTATCTGGTGGGCGCAGAAATCGACTACAAGGAAGACCTGCAGGGCGCTCAGTTCGTGATCAAGAACCCTAACGCGCAGTCGACCTGCGGTTGCGGTTCAAGCTTCTCGGTCTGAAGTTCTTCGGCCTGAACTCTTGCGCAGACCCGGCTCAGGCCGGGTAAATGCATCCCAGCACACGGGCGCCCTTGGCGCCCGTGATGCTTTGTAGGGGCTGCGCCTGCCCCTCCACCGCCTGCCAGCCGAGCCAGGCAAAGGCGGCGGCCTCCACCTGCAGCGGGTGCAGGCCTAGCGTGCTGGTGCTCATCACCTCCACCCCAGGCAGTCGCGCTGCCAGGCGCGTCATCAGGTGATCATTGAGCGCGCCGCCGCCGCAGACCACGAGGCGTGTGATGCCCTTGCCGTGCCCGCGCAGGTCGGCGGCGCAGGTGCTGGCGGTGAGCTCGGCCAGGGTGGCCTGCACATCAGCCAGTGGCGCTGAATCGGTGAGGCTGCTCAGTCCCTCTTGTGCCAATTGCGCGTCGAGCCAGCCCAGGCCGAACAGGTCCCGCCCGGTGCTCTTGGGCGGGGCCTTATGAAAGAAGGGCTCGGCTTGGAAGCGAGCCAGCAGCCCAGGCAGTACCCGGCCGGAAGCTGCCCAGCCGCCGGCGGCGTCGAAGGCTTGGCCGCGGTGTCGGTAGCACCAGCCGTCCATCAACACATTGCCAGGGCCGCAGTCAAAACCGGAGCAGCGGCCATCTGCACCCAGCAGGGTGAGGTTGGCCATGCCACCCAGATTGAGGACGGCCAGGGACTGACCGTGCTCGCCGAACCAAGCGCGGTGGAACAGTGGCGCTAGGGGTGCGCCCTGGCCACCGGCGGCGACGTCCCGGCTACGGAAATCCGCCACAACCGCGATGCCGGTGAGCTCCGCCAGCAGGGCGGGTTGATTGAGTTGCAGGGTGTAACCGGTGCCGTCGAACTCGCCGGGGCGGTGCCGGACGGTTTGCCCGTGGGCGCCGATCGCGCACACGGCCGAGGCGGGCAGCCCGGTCTTGCGCAGCAACGCCTCCACCACCCCCGCGTAGGCCTTCGCTAGGCCGTTCCCGGCCAGTGCCGCGCGGTGCAGTTCGTTCTCGCCGGATGTGTTGAGGGCCAGCAGTTCCCGTCCCAAGGCCTCGGGGAAGGGCGCGCTGGCGTGAGCGAGGATACGGGGTGGCTGGCAGCCGAAGTCGGCCAGCACCCCGTCGACCCCGTCCAGCGAAGTGCCGGACATCAGGCCGATGAAGCGTCTGTTGTTTGGAACCTGCTGCGCCCCGGCCGCCATGGGCTGACCCGGCGGCTTACTCGGCGCTGGCCGTGGTGGCCAGGCTGGCCGCAGCGGCCAGCTTCGGGCGGACGGTGGCAACCAGCTTTTCGAAAGCGGGCCGTGCCTCTGCCGTCAAGGGTACGCCCTCGGCGTTGCGCGCGATCGTCAGGGGATCCTTGTGCACGCCATTGATGCGGAACTCGAAGTGCAGGTGGGGGCCAGTGGCCCAGCCGGTGGCTCCGACCGCGCCGATGCGCTGGCTTTGGGAAACCTGCTGGCCTTTGCGCACGTCGATCCGGCTCAGGTGGGCGTAAATCGTGGTGTCGCTGCGGCTGTGCTTGACGTGAATGACATTGCCGTAGCCGTTTTGCCAACCCGCGAATTCAACGACGCCATCTCCGATCACCCGTACCGGCGTGCCGGTGGGCGCGGCGTAGTCAACGCCGAGGTGGGCACGCATCTGCTGCAAGATGGGGTGCATACGCATGGCGAATCCGCTGGTCACCCGGGAGAACTCCATCGGCGAGGCAAGGTACTGGGACGCCAGGGTCTTACCGTCGAGCGAGTAGTAAGCGCCTTTGCGGCCCGCCTCCTGAAACCAGACGGCGCTGTGGGTCTTGCCTGCGTTGGTGAACTCGGCTGACAGCACGCGACCTGAGCGCATCGGCTCGCCGTCGGCCTCGAGCGACTCGTAGACCACGCGGAACTGGTCGCCCTTGCGCAGACCGCGGTGGAAGTCGATACGGCCGCCGAACAGGTCGGCCATCTGCACTGCGATGTCGTCGGGGATGCGGGCGTCATCGACCGCCCCGAACAGGGAACTGCGGATGGTGCCGCCGCCCAGCCGGGAGGTGGCCACCAAAGGCGCAGTTTCGACGCGCGAGACCAGCTTGCCGTCCGCACCGCGTTCGATCACCAACCTTTGGAAGGTGCCGCTGTCGTCGGCGACCCAGCGGGCGACCAGCTTGCGCAGGGCCTGCTGGCCGTCGGCCTCGGCGCTGAGGTTGCGGCCATTGCGACCGAGCACCTTGGTGCGGAAGACGGGATCATTGCGCACGAAGGCCGCGGCTGCGGCATCGACCAGGCCCAGGCGGGCAAACAGCGTCTCGACCGTGTCATTGCCGCGGACCGTGTCGGAGCGGTAGAGGCGCAGGGCCTGGAGGTCCAACGCCTCGATTTGGGCGGCCAGCGGCAGGGGCTGCACGGCCTCTGTCACGAGTTGCACAGGCACTTCGGCCGCGTCGGGGCCGAAGTTGGCCACCGCCAGTGCGCCGCCACCGCCACCGAGCAAAACCGCCGCCAGCAAAGCGGTGATCTGCTTGGGGTGGTGCTCCAGCACATGGCCCATACGGGCTGCGATGCGCTGGCCGGCGGCCACGAGGCGAGGGCTCAAACAGGGCTCCTGTGGTCGGACTGCCATCGCTGGGCAGGCCGGAGTGGAAGGGTCTGCGCGGTGCATGCGCAACGATCGTATGGATAACGGTCGTGTGAAAAATCCGAAGTTCAGTCAATCCGACCGGTACCGGGCGCAAAGAGCGCCAGCGGTCGCGTTCTAGAATCAGGCAAACCTCGAGCGAGGACGAGTATAGCCGCTCACGCAGCGCCGTCCATTCAAGAAAAAGCCTTATGAATCAAGCAGCTGTAAAAGAAAGCCCAGCAGTGTCCGAGCGGGTCCGCGAAGCCATGGCGGTGTCCCTGCGTGGATGCGAAGAGCTGCTTCCGCGGGGAGAATGGGAACAAAAGTTGTCTCGTTCTGAGGCCTCGGGGGTGCCGCTGCGGATCAAACTGGGGCTGGACCCGACCGCGCCAGACATCCACCTGGGGCACACGGTGGTCCTGAACAAGATGCGCCAGCTTCAGGACCTGGGCCACCAGGTCATCTTCCTGATCGGTGACTTCACTTCCCTGATCGGTGATCCCTCGGGCCGTAACAGCACCCGACCGCCTCTGACGCCCGAGCAGATCAAGGCCAACGCCGAGACCTACTACCGCCAGGCCAGCATGGTGCTCGACCCGGCCCGTACCGAGATTCGCTACAACAGCGAGTGGTGCGAGCCGCTGGGTGCCACTGGCATGATTCAACTGGCCGCCAAATACACCGTGGCCCGGATGATGGAGCGAGACGACTTTCACAAGCGCTTCACCCAGGGCCACAGCATCTCGGTGCACGAATTCCTCTACCCCCTGATGCAGGGCTACGACTCGGTGGCCCTGAAGTCCGACCTGGAGCTTGGCGGCACCGACCAGAAGTTCAACCTCCTGATGGGCCGGCATCTGCAGCAGGAGTGGGGCCAGGAGCCCCAGTGCATCCTGACCATGCCACTCCTGGAGGGGCTCGACGGCATCGACAAGATGTCCAAGAGCAAGAACAACTACATCGGCATCAGCGAGGATGCCAACACCATGTTCTCCAAGGTGATGTCCATCTCCGACACGCTGATGTGGCGCTGGTTCACGCTCCTGAGCTTTCAGTCCGAGGCCGCAATCGCGGCCCTGCGCGCCGAGGTCGAGGGTGGCCGCAATCCGCGCGATGCCAAGGTGATGCTGGCCAAAGAAATCACGGCCCGTTTTCACGATGCCCAGGCGGCCGACGGCGCCGAGCAGGACTTTGTGAATCGCAGCAAGGGCGGGATTCCGGACGAGATCCCCGAGGTGCAACTGGCCGGCGCGCCCATGGGCATCGCCGCCCTGCTCAAGGCGGCGGGTCTGGCGCCGTCGAGCTCAGAGGCCAACCGCTTGATCGACGGCAACGGCGTACGGGTCGACTCCAGTGTGGTAAGCGACAAGGGCCTCAAGCTGGGTTCGGGCAGCTACGTGGTTCAGGTGGGCAAGCGCAAGTTCGCGCGCGTCACCCTGGCCTGAGGCCAGGCCCTTGATGCGGGGACTGCTCGCCCAGCTGACGCCGCGCCGGCTGTTGCTGGTTTCGGCGGTGGTGGCGGTGGTCACCATCGCACTCAAGGCCTTGGCCTGGCAGTTGACCGGGTCGGTCGGCCTGCTGTCGGACGCCCTCGAGTCCTTTGTCAATCTGGCCAGCGCTTTGTTTGCCCTGGTCATGGTGACGGTGGCCCAGGCGCCCCCCGACGAAGACCACCCTTACGGCCATCACAAGGCCGAGTACTTCTCCTCCGGCTTCGAGGGCATCCTGATCATCGGCGCGGCAGTGGGTATTTTTTGGGCTGCCAGCCACCGGCTGCTCAACCCCGAGCCGCTGGAGCAGGTCGGCTGGGGCCTCGGCCTGGCGGTCGCCAGCTCAGCCCTGAACGGGCTGCTCGCCTGGGTGATGTTCCAGGCGGCTCGTGCGCACCGATCCATTGCCCTGGAGGCCGACGCCCGGCACCTGGTCACGGATGTCTGGACTTCGGCCGGTGTGGTGGTCGGTCTGTCGCTGGCGGCCGTCACCGGATGGCTCTGGCTTGACGGCCTGGTGGCCATGGGCGTGGCGCTCAACATCTTGCGCGAGGGCGTGTCGCTCCTGCGCCGGTCCTCCCAAGGGCTAATGGACGAGGCGCTAGAGCCGGAGGTGCAGGCCGAGATCCAGCGCACGCTGGAGGGCTTCGCCCACGCCACCATCCGCTTCGATCACCTGACCACCCGCAAGGCCGGCCGGCGACGCTTCGTCGACTTGCACATGCACATGCCGGCGGACTGGACGCTGCGCCGGGCCGCGGCACTTCGGACCTCGGTGGAGCAGGCCCTGATGGCGGCGGTGCCGGGGCTGCGTGCCACCATCCAGTTACTGCCGAGCGACGTCGAGGCCCATTTCGACGACACGGTCGACCCGCGTTGACTTACGACGGCGCTGGTTCACCTATAGGGGGTTCGCACCGCGCGAACCGCCGGCCGTGTGAGGGCTTTGCAGTTAGCCGGCGGTGAAGACTCAGTAGGGGTTGGGAAACCCCAGCGCCCCCATCAGCAGGATTTCCACCGTCTCCATCGCCAGTGCGTCCTGCTCATTGGTTTCGTGGTCCCAGCCCTGGGCGTGCAGGGTGCCGTGGATCAGCAGGTGGGCGTAGTGGACCTCCAGCGTTTTGCCTTGTTCCCGAGCCTCGCGCTCGACGACCGGGCCGCATAGCACAAGGTCGCCCAGCACCACGGGCGCGCGCTGGTAGTCGAAGGTGAGCACGTTGGTCGCGTAGTCCTTGCGGCGGTACTGGCGGTTGAGGGCTCGCCCTTCGTCCTCACCGACGATGCGCACTGCCATCTCGCCCGGATGCTGCAGGGCCATCGCCACCCAGCGTCGGACGCGTGCCTTCCGAAGAAGCGCGCGATGGACCGCGGCGCCGGGAAACTCGCCGAATTGCAAGCTCAGATCGAGTGGCGAAGCAGCCAAGGCCACCGCGGATCCGGCTTTGCCGGTCTGCGCGTGGCGCCCCCTGGGGGGAGGCGCCGCAGGCGCTTCGGGGGGGGCAACAACTCGCGCGTGGCGCCCCCTGGGGGGAGGCGCCGCAGGCGCTTCGGGGGGGGCAACGATCTGCGCTTCGGGGGGGTCAGCGACCGGCATCGGACTTTCTCGCCGCGTCATAGGCGTCGACGATACGCGCCACCAGAGGGTGGCGGACCACATCGGCGCTGGTGAACCGGGTGTGGGCGATACCCTTGACCCGCTTGAGAATGTGCTCGGCCTCGATCAGCCCCGACAGCTGCCCCTTGGGCAGGTCGATCTGGCTCACGTCGCCCGTGACCACGCACTTGCTGCCGAAGCCGATGCGGGTGAGGAACATCTTCATCTGCTCGGGCGTGGTGTTTTGCGCCTCGTCGAGGATCACAAAGGCGTTGTTCAAGGTGCGCCCGCGCATGAAGGCCAGGGGTGCAATTTCGAGCGCGTTGCGCTCGAAGGCCTTGGCGACGCGGTCAGACCCCATGAGGTCGTAGAGCGCGTCGTACAGGGGACGCAGGTAGGGGTCAACCTTTTGCGCCAGGTCGCCGGGCAAAAAGCCCAGCTTCTCGCCGGCCTCCACCGCAGGGCGGGTGAGGACGATGCGTTGCACCGCGCTACGCTCGAGCGCGTCCACCGCGCAGGCCACCGCCAGGTAGGTCTTGCCTGTACCGGCAGGGCCGATGCCGAAGGTGATGTCGTGCTGGGCGATGTTGTCCAGGTA
>JAURKV010000125.1 GCA_030831585.1 Ramlibacter sp.
GCCGGTTGAAAGCCTCTACGCCGAGGTGCTGCGACGGCCGGGCCTGATGGACCTGCTGCAACGCGATTACCGGGTGACACTCGCTGGCCCGACCACCTTGTTGGCGATGTTGAACAGCCTGCATATGGGTTTTCGCACCCTGGCACTGGAGCAGCAGGCCTCTGAGGTCTGGAAGGTATTGGGGGCAGTCAAGACCGAATTCGAGCGATACGGTGACTGGGTGGCGCGCATCAAGGAGCAGGTGCAAAAGGCCGCGGATACGGTCGACAAGGCCGAAACCCGTACCCGGCAGATGCGCCGTGCGCTGAAAGTGGTGGAGGCGCTGCCTGAAGAACAGGCGCAGGTGCTTCTGCCAAAGGCTGTCGATGCGACCGATGCGGGGGACGATGCAGACGCCTGATGTCAAACCGGAACCGGGCGGTTCGGTCCGCCTCTTGGTCCGCCTGATTGCTGGCCAGGCCTGCCTGCACGCCAGCATGTCTGGTATGCGTATGGCAGCGCCCCTGCTGGCCCTGCGCGAGGGCTACAGCCCCCTGGCGGTAGGCCTGTTGCTGGCGCTGTTCGCGCTGACCCAGATTTTTCTTTCCTTGCCAGCAGGCCGCTTTGCCGACCGGCATGGCTTGCGCCGCCCGGTGGGCCTGAGTGTGATCGTGGGTGCCGTGGCGGCTGCGCTGGCGGCGGCCTGGCCGGTCTTCCCGGTGCTGTGCTTGGCCGCCCTCATGACCGGCGGGGCGACCGGTGCCGCCTCCATCGCACTCCAGCGCCATGCCGGCCGCTCTGCCAGCGGACCGACCGAGTTGCGCCAGGTTTTTTCCTGGCTGGCGATTGGGCCGGCTTTTTCCAATTTCCTCGGGCCGGTTGCCTCAGGCCTGCTGATCGACCATTTCGGTTTTCGTACGGCCTTCTTGGCCTTGTCTCTGGTGGCATTGTGTGCCTGGGGGTTTGTGCGCGGTGCTGGTGAACTGCCGCCGCCCGAGCGGCCCACCGGAGAGGCGCCGTCCACCGCCTGGAGTTTGGTGCGTGAGCCGGGTTTCCGCCGGCTGTTGATCATCAACTGGCTCATGGCCTCGTGCTGGGATGTCCACACCTTCGTGGTGCCCGTGATCGGGCACGAACGCGAACTGTCTGCTTCGACCATTGGCAGTTTGCTCGGGGCCTTTTCGATCGCGGCAATGGCGGTGCGGATCGTATTGCCCATGATTGCCGGGCGCGTGACCGAGGCGGTGGTGATCGCCATGGCCATGGCTTCGTCTGCTGTTTTGTTCGGTATTTATCCCCTCATGCAGACCGCCCTGGGCATGGGCATCTGCTCGTTCATCCTGGGCGTGGCCTTGGGCACGATCCAGCCGATGGTTATGAGCATGTTGCACCAGATCACGCCCGAGCACCGGCATGGCGAGGCGCTCGGACTGCGATTAATTGCGATCAACGCGTCTAGCGTGCTCATGCCACTGCTGTTTGGCGCAGCGGGGGCGGTCGTGGGGGTCTCCGCCGTCTTCTGGGCGGTGGGCATCATGGTCACGCCTGGCATTCGCCTGGCCTTGCGGGTGAAGCCGCCTCAGAGCTCGTAGAAATCGCGGATCGTGGCCCAGGCCTGTGCGGGATCGTCGCAATAGGTGAAGAGCGAGAGGTCCTTGGCGGCAATCATGCCTTCTTCGACCAGCGCTTCGAAGTTCAGGATGCGCCGCCAGTAATCACTGCCAAAGAGCACGATAGGTACCGGCTTGGCCTTGCGGGTCTGCACTAGGGTCAGCACCTCAAACAGCTCGTCGAGGGTGCCGAAGCCGCCGGGGAAGGCCACCAGCGCCTTGGCCCGCATCATGAAGTGCATCTTGCGCAGTGCGAAGTAATGAAACTTGAAGTCGAGGTTGGGCGTGACGAAGGGGTTGGCAGCTTCCTCCATGGGCAGGGCGATGGTCAGCCCCACGGACTCGCCACCGCCTTCATAGGCGCCGCGGTTGGCGGCCTCCATGATGCCGGGGCCACCGCCGGTGCAAATGTAGAGCCGATCTGCGGCGTCCTTGCCGGCGCTGTAGGTGGCCACCATCTTCCCAAAGGCGCGGGCGTTCTCGTAGTGGCTGGCGTTGCGCACCAGCGCTCGGGCCCGGGCAATGGTGTCCTCGTCGCCGCCGCTTTCAGCCGCTGCGAGCAAGGCCTGGGCTTCCTCTTGGCTACGGATGCGGGCGCTGCCAAAAACGACGATGGTGTTCTCGATGCCGTGCGCAGCCTGGGCCAGATCTGGTTTAAGCAGTTCGAGCTGAAAACGGATGCCGCGGGTTTCACGGCGCAGGAGAAACTCGGGGTCGGCGAAGGCCAGGCGGCTCGAGTCGGCATCGACGGGTAGGCCGTTGCTGGCGTGCGAGCGAATGGTCGCCCAGGCGTCGGCCAAAGGGTCTTGCAGCTTGCGGTGGGGGGGCATGGCTGGGATTGTGCGACGAAATCGCCAGCGCGTAGAGGGCATTGCAGTCTGGCGCTAATGCCCGGTTTACCCCCGGTCCACCCCCCCCTTCAAACGTGCAAAGGGCTCCCGGAGGAGCCCTTGATGGTCCAGCCCCCGGCCTCTGGAGCAGGAGCCTTGGCCGGATGCGCCGCTGGCCGTGCTTACACGCGGCGGCGGTACTCGGCGGTGCGGGTGTCGATTTCGACCTTGTCGCCCTGAGCCACGAAGATCGGCACGCCGATTTCGAAGCCGGTGGCAATTTTGGCGGGCTTGAGCACCTTGCCCGAGGTGTCGCCCTTGACCGCTGGCTCGGTCCAGGTGATTTCGCGCTCGACACTGGTGGGCAGTTCGACCGAGATTGCCTTGCCGTCATAGAAGACCACCTCGGCAGACATGCCGTCCTCCAGGTAGTTGAGGGCGTCGCCCATGTTCTCGGCCTCGACCTCATATTGGTTGAACTCAGAGTCCATCCAGACATACATCGGGTCGGCAAAGTAGGAGTAGCTGCACTCCTTTTTGTCCAAGATGATCTGGTCCATCTTGTCGTCGGCCTTGAACACGATTTCCGTGCCTTGGTTGGACAGCAGGCTCTTGAGTTTCATGCGCACGGTGGCGGCGTTACGGCCACCGCGGGCGTATTCGGTGCGCAGGACGACCCAGGGAGCGCCGTTTTGCATGATCACGTTGCCGGCGCGGATTTCTTGAGCGATTTTCATAGGGGTAGCCTCGGGAGGCAGGTTCGAAGGGGGGCCTGGGGTGGCCTGAAGTGACGTTGAGAGGCGATCGGGGCCCACGGGTGATGTCAACTGCCCGCGCGCGTCACTGCCAAGGGCAAGTGAAGGCGCTGGGCGCCGTGGCGGGCCATGACCGCGCC
Organism: Ramlibacter sp.; assembly: GCA_030831585.1. Lineage (GTDB taxonomy): Bacteria > Pseudomonadota > Gammaproteobacteria > Burkholderiales > Burkholderiaceae_C > Ramlibacter. The sequence goes on from JAURKV010000125.1 coordinate 3,315, forward strand.
AAGAAGCTCATGATTTTAGCTGGTTTCGTCGGGGCTCTCGTCGGGGCCCTCGGGAGCGCGCCCCACCCAAGCACCAGCTGCGGCCATCAACTGCGCCACCAGCTCGGGGCCGACCCCCAGTCGCTCGCGGGCTGCGCGGGCGGTCTGCGCCCAGGCTGGCAGGTCCAGCGCCGGCCAGGGCAGGGCGCCTTCACGGGGGAAGGCTTGGCCAGTGCCCGACCGGCCTTGCGCCTGATTCCAGGCCGCATGCGCCTGCCGCAACGAGGCCGGAGCCTGCAGCCAGTCCAAGAAGGCGGCCAGTTTGTCCAGGTGCACGCCATCGTGCTGCGGGTAGATCTGCCAGACGAAGGGGCGGCCCGCCCACAGCGCCCGGACCAAGGAGTCCTCGCCCCGCACAAAATTCAGGTCGCAGGCCCAGAGCAGTTCGTCAAACTTGGCCTGGGGCAGGGGCGGCAGCAGGTTCCAGGCAGGCTGCGGTGCCGAGCCCAGCGTGGCGAGCGCGGCCTCGAGCGCCACTTGGGCGCGCCCGGGCGTGACCAGCAGGCGGGCACCTTGGGCGGCAAGTTGCTCCAGCAGCGCGGGTAGGGCGGGAGGCTCGTAGCAAAACAGGCTGACCAGGCGCTCGCCCCTTGCCGGCGGGGGCAGGCCCAGACTGGCCATCCAGTTGATTCGGTCGAACCGAGCCTGGCGATCGTCCAGCCCGTTCTCTCGGATCAGGCCTCCGGTCTCCGCTGCGAAGCCCGGGTAGAAAAAGCGCTTGCCCAGGCCGGCCGCCGGCCCGGCCAGCACCGGAGAGGCCAGGCCATGGCAGCGGGCCACCCAAGCTTCGGCCGAGA
>JAURKV010000126.1 GCA_030831585.1 Ramlibacter sp.
CCCTTCTGGGCCGCGTTGTTCACCTCGCTGGGCCTCAACGCCGTTTACAGCGCCTGGTGGTTCCTCCTGATCCTTGCCTTTCTGGTGCTCAGCACCTCGCTGTGTATCGCCCGTAACGCACCCAAGATCCTGGCCGACCTGCGCTCGGCCAAGGAGAGCATCCGCGAGCAGGCGCTTCAGGCCTTTCCCCATCGTGCCCAGGGCGATGTGTCGGGTGACTCCGAGTCCGCCGCCCGGCGCATCGGCGGAGCGCTAGCCCAGGCCGGCTGGAAGGTCAAGCTGCAGCGGCGCGAGGGTGTGCAGGGCGCAGGCTGGATGGTCGCCGCCCGTGCCGGTGCCGCCAACAAGCTGGGTTATCTGGCGGCGCACAGCGCCATCGTGCTGGTCTGCATCGGCGGGCTGCTCGATGGCGACCTGATCGTGCGCGCCCAGATGCTGTGGGGCGGCAAACAGCCCTACACCGGCGGCGGCATGATCGCCGAGGTGCCGGCCCAGCACCGGCTCCCGCTCACCAACCCGACCTTCCGCGGCAATGTCATGGTCGCCGAGGGCATGCAATCGGCCACGGCCATCCTCAACCAGAGTGACGGCATCCTCCTGCAGGAGCTGCCTTTCGCGATCGAGCTGAAGAAGTTCATCGTCGAGTACTACTCCACCGGCATGCCCAAGCTGTTCGCCAGCGACATCGTCATTCACGACAAGGCGACTGGCGAATCGGTCCCGGCGCGTGTGGAGGTGAACCATCCGGCGCGCTGGCGTGGCATCGAGATCTACCAGTCCAGCTTCGACGATGGCGGCTCCCGGGTGACGCTGCAGGCGTTGCCCCTGGCTGCCGGCGGCAAGCGCTTCGAGGTCGAGGGTCTGATTGGCGGCACGACGCCGCTTTCCCGCGGTCAGGCGGCCGATGCCGACCAGATGACGCTGGAGTACACCGCGCTGCGGGTGATCAACGTCGAGAACATGAGTCAGACGGGTGCGGGCGCCGAGGTCAGCGGCGCTGACCCGCGCAAGGTCGACCTGGGCCAGGCGATCGAGTCACGCCTGGGCGCGGGTCACAAGACCACCACACTCAAGACGCTGAAAAACGTCGGACCCAGCATCACCTACAAGCTGCGCGACGCAGCCGGCCAAGCGCGTGAGTTTCACAACTACATGCTGCCAGTCATGCTTGGTGCCGAGGGGGAGCCGCCGGTCTTTCTGCTGGGCGTGCGCGAGAACGTCGCCGACACCTTCCGCTACCTGCGCCTGCCGGCGGACACCAACGATTCCCTCGACGGCTTCCTCCGCCTGAACGCCGCGCTGAGGGATCCGGCCTTGCGCGCCGAGGCGGTGCGCCGGTACACCGTGCAAGCCACCGACGCGGCCCGTCCCGATCTGGCGCGCCAACTCGAGTCCTCGGCGGCCCGTGCGATCAATCTCTTTGCCGGTGCAGAAGCCGTGGACGGCAAGCAGGTGGCCGGGCTGCAAGCCCTGTCCGACTTCATGGAGGCCAACGTTCCTGAGGCCGAGCGCACCCGCGCCGGCGAGGTCGTAATCCGTATCCTGAACGGCACCCTCTACCAGTTGGCTCAGCTCGCGCAGCAGCGTGCCGGCCAGCCCCCGCTGGCCTCCGACGCCCGTACCCAGTCCTTCCTCAGCCAGGCGGTTCTGGGGCTGAGTGACCTGGCGCTTTATCCCGCGCCCCTGGTCTTCCAGCTCAAGGACTTCCAGCAGGTGCAGGCCAGCGTCTTTCAGGTGGCCCGTGCCCCCGGCCGCAACATTGTTTATTTGGGCTGCGCATTGCTGATCCTCGGCGTTTTCGCCATGCTCTATGTGCGTGAGCGTCGGCTCTGGGTCTGGCTCGCGCCGGCACCGCAGGGCGCCGCCACCACTGCTGCCACTCTGGCCCTTTCGTCTAACCGCAAGACCCTGGATGGCGACCGAGAATTCGAACGCCTGCGCGACCTCATCCTTGAGCTGAAGAAATGAACCCGGCCACGACCACCACCACACTGACCCTCAATCCCGGCTTTCTCGCCCGGCGCAATGCGCTGGACTGGGTGTTCGCCTTGCTGGTGCTGGTGGGCGGCGCATTCGCCTTCACTCGCTACCAGGCGTCCATGGACATCTACGAGAAAGCCATCCTGCTGGGAACGCTGCCCTGCGCCATCTGGCTGGGCTGGTTCTGGCGGCCGCTTGCAGTGCTGACGGCCGGTGTGGCGGTGCTGTCCCTCTGGGCGATCACCAGCTACCAGGGCGACCTGGCCCGGGCCGACAGCGTCTTCTGGCTCAAGTATTTCCTCTCGAGCCAGTCCGCCATCCTCTGGATGAGCATGCTCTTCTTCATGAGCACCGCCTTCTACTGGGGCGGCATGCTGGTGCGTGGTGCCGCCGGCTCCTTCGAGCGCCTGGGCTCAGGCCTGGCCTGGGCCGCAGTGGTGATGGCGCTGGTGGGCACCATGGTCCGCTGGTACGAGAGCCACCAGCTTGGCCCCGACATTGGCCACATCCCGGTCAGCAACCTCTACGAGGTGTTCGTGCTGTTTTGCTGGATGACGGCCCTGTTCTATCTGTATTTCGAACGCCAGTACGACACCCGGGCCTTGGGCGCCTTCGTGATGCTGGTGGTGAGTGCCGCGGTGGGCTTTTTGCTTTGGTACACCCTGGTGCGCGAGGCGCACGAAATTCAGCCCCTGGTGCCCGCCCTCAAGAGCTGGTGGATGAAGCTCCACGTGCCCGCCAACTTCGTCGGCTACGGCACCTTCGCCCTGGCGGCCATGGTGGCCTTTGCCTACCTGATCAAGGTCCAGGCCAGCGAAACCCGCTGGTGGAAGCTGGCGCCGCTGGGCCTGCTGGGCATCGTGCTGTGCTTCGAGCCCCTGGTCTTTCGCCAGTCGCCCTCCGCGGCTGCGGGCGGCGAGGGCGCCGCCGGGTCAAGCGCCTACTGGGTGGTTTACTTCGGAATTTCCGCCCTGATCGTGACTGGCATCCTGGCGCTGCGCAGGCGCATCGCCGAGCGTCTACCTGCCCTGGAGGTACTCGACGACGTGATGTACAAGGCCATCGCGGTGGGCTTTGCCTTCTTCACCATCGCCACCGTGCTGGGCGCCCTGTGGGCCGCCGAGGCCTGGGGCGGCTACTGGAGCTGGGACCCCAAGGAGACCTGGGCGCTCATCGTCTGGCTCAATTACGCCGCCTGGTTGCACATGCGTTTGATGAAGGGGCTGCGCGGAGTGGTCTCGGCCTGGTGGGCGCTGGTCGGCTTGGCAATTACCACCTTTGCTTTCCTGGGAGTGAACATGTTCCTCTCCGGTCTGCATAGCTACGGCAACCTCTGAGCGTTCGCCGGACCCCTGGCAGGCCTGCGAGGCCCGATCGGCCTTGACCGGGCGTGCCCGGCGGGCATGCGTTCCGTGGTATCAATCGGTATGCGCGGGCCACCCGGCGGCCCGCCCCGAATTGGAGCGAAACAAGCCATGTTGATCAAGACCCATCGCGACGGGTTCGTGCACGAGCGGTCCAGTGAGATCACGCCCCGCGCTGTTTACCAGGAGCGGCGCGACCTGATGCGCTGGATGGCCAGCGGCGCCGCCGGCGTGGGTCTGGCTGCCTGGGCGGGGCGCGAGGCCCTGGCTCAGTCCGCCACTGCCCGGCCGGGCAAACTGGCTCCGCTCCCCGGTCGCCGCTCTGCGGTTGCCGGCGCCGTCACCTTGGAGAAGGTGACCGATTACCGGGACGCCAGCACCTACAACAACTTCTACGAATTCGGCACTGACAAGTCCGATCCGGCCCGCAACGCCCACACCTTGCAGACGCAACCGTGGACGGTGGAGATCGACGGTCTGGTGCGCAAACCCGGCCGCTATGCCATCGAAGACCTGATCAAACTCAGCGCCCAGGAAGAACGGATCTACCGGCTTCGCTGCGTGGAGGGCTGGTCCATGGTGATTCCTTGGGTCGGCTACTCCTTGTCCAAGTTGATCGACAAGGTCGAGCCCCTTGGGAGCGCGAAGTATGTCGAATTCACCACCCTGGTGGATCCCAAGACCATGCCCTATGTGGGCTCGAGCGTGCTGGACTGGCCCTATGTCGAGGGCCTGCGCATGGACGAAGCCCGCCACCCGCTCACCCTACTGGGCTTTGGCATGTACGGCGAGGTCATGCCCAACCAGAACGGCGCGCCAGTGCGCCTGGTCGTGCCTTGGAAGTACGGTTTCAAGAGTGCCAAGTCCATTGTGCGCATCCGCTTCACCGAGCAAGAGCCGGGTACTGCCTGGAACAAGGCGGCCAAGAACGAGTACGGCTTTTATTCCAACGTGAACCCGCAGGTGGACCACCCGCGTTGGAGCCAGGCGACCGAGCGGCGCATCGGCGAGGACGGTCTGTTTGCAAAGCGCCGCAAGACGCTGATGTTCAACGGCTATGAGTCCCAAGTTGGCCAGCTTTACGCGGGTATGGACCTGCGCAAGTTCTACTGAGAGACCCGCCGTGTCCGCCCCTGCACCATCCTCCGCATCGCCGGCGGTCGTGCGGCCATCGCCAACTGCCTACCCTCAAGGCGGTGGCGCCGTTCACCAGCACCCGAGGCTTCCCTCGTCGGGGCCGACATTGCGGACCCGAATCAACCGCTGGCTGATCGCTCGCTGGGTCCAACCCCTGCTCATCGTCCTGTGCCTGCTGCCCCTGGCGTGGTTGCTTTTCGCCGCCTTCACCGACCGCCTGGGCGCCAACCCGGCCGAGACCCTGATCCGCGCCAGCGGTGATTGGGCGCTGCGTTTTCTTTGCCTGACCCTGGCGGTCACGCCTTTGCGCGTCGGTCTGCAGCTGCCCACGCTGGGGCGACTGCGGCGCACCCTGGGCCTGTTCGTGGCCTTCTACGCGCTGAACCACCTGCTGGCCTATGCCTGGTTCGACATGGGTTTTGAGCTGGACGACATCGCCCGTGACATCGCCAAGCGCCCCTTCATCCTGGTCGGCATGGTGGCCTTTGGCCTGCTGCTGCCCCTGGCGGCCACGTCGTTCAACCGGGCAGTGAAGGCGCTGGGAGCCGTGCGCTGGCGCATCCTGCACAAGGCGGTATTCGGCATTGCGGTGCTGGCCCTGCTGCACTTTTACTGGATGCGTTCGGCCAAGAACGATGTGGCCGAGGTGGTGGTCTATGCCCTGGTGCTGGGCTTTCTGGTGGGCTGGCGGGTACGCCATGCCTGGCAGGACCAACGCGAAGGCGTGATCCACTGAGTTGGCAACGCTGACCCGGTGGCGGGTTGGGCCAACCCTCCAGACCCTGCGTACGGCGGTACGCAAGTCAGTCGGCCTTCTCAGCCCACCAGCCGCTCGCCCCGCATCTGGTCTTCCACCGTCTCGCGTTCCCGAATGAGGTGCGCCTGCTCGCCGTCGACCAGCACCTCGGCCGGGCGGCCACGGGTGTTGTAGTTACTGGCCATGCTCATGCAGTAGGCGCCGGCCGAGAGCACCGCCATCAGGTCGCCGGGCTGCACTGCCAGGGCGCGGTCGCGGCCGAGCCAATCTCCGCTCTCGCAGACCGGGCCGACCACGTCATAGACGGTGGTGTCCGCACCCTCGCGCTCGGTGAGCGGAACGATGGCGTGGAAGGCTTCGTACATGGCCGGCCGCGGCAGGTCGTTCATTGCCGCGTCGACGATGCAGAAGTTCTTTTGTTCCCCAGGCTTGAGGTACTGCACCTCGGTGATGCACAGGCCGGCATTGCCCACCAGGGAGCGGCCGGGCTCCACCATGAGGTGGCGGTCGCCGAAGCCGCGCGCGTCGAGCTTGGCCAGTAACTGCTGCCACAGCGCATCGGCCTCGGGCGGCGTGTCGCCCTTGTAGTTGATGCCCAGGCCGCCGCCGAAGTCGATGTGGGCCAGACGCGTGACCTGGGCCTCGATCGCCTCGACGAGTTCGAGCACACGGTCCATTGCATCCAGGTAGGGGCCGGTCTCGGTGATCTGCGAGCCGATGTGGCAGTCGATGCCGACCACCTTCAGCCCGGGCAAGCTGGCCGCGCGCCGGTAGGCCGCCAGGGTGCGCTCGTGCGCCACGCCGAATTTGTTGCCCTTGAGGCCGGTGGAGATATAGGGGTGTGTCTTGGCGTCGACATTGGGGTTGACGCGAATGCTCACCGGGGCGCGCAGGCCCATGCTCTGGGCGACTTCACTCAAGACCTCGAGTTCGGGCTCGCTCTCGACGTTGAAACAGCCGATACCGGCTTGCAGCGCCTGGCGCATCTCGGCGCGGGTTTTACCCACACCCGAAAAGATGATCTTGCCCGGCTCGGCCCCTGCGGTGAGCGCACGCGTGAGTTCGCCGCCGGAGACGATGTCGAAGCCGCAGCCCGCGCTGGCGAAGACTTGCAGCACCGCGAGCGAGGAGTTGGCCTTCATCGCGTAATGGATGGTGGACTGGCGCCCGGCAAAGCCGCGCTGATAGGCCGCCAGGGCCGAGCGCATGGCGGCCTTGGAATACACGAAGAGCGGCGTGCCATGGACCTTTGCCAGGTCGGACAGGCGGCATCCCTCCAGCCACAGTTCAGAGCCGCGTCGGGCCAACTGGGGCGAGCCGGGCAGGGCGGAGGCGGAGGGCTGGGTCATGGCTGGCGGAGGGGCAAGGCGGGGGCTGCAGCAGGTGCGGGACGAGCGGCTGGCGAGGCGGTCGACGCGGAGGCCGGCGCAGAGGCAACCGCCTTGGGCGCGGACGCTGGTCCCCGTGGCAGGACCGGGGGCTTGGCGGACGGCAGCACCAGGTCTCCCTTCTGGCCGCAGGCCGATAGGCTGGTGAGTGCAGCCACGCAGAGGGCGAGGCCTAGAATCGTCTTCGTCTTGCGGAACATCGAAGAATTGTAATGACCGACCTGGAGTACCTGGACCATGCCGAGGCCTTGCTGAGCCGGGTTGAGGCCTGCTGTGACCGTTTCAACGACGAGACCGACGCCGACATCGACAACCAGCGGGTCGGCGGGATGGTCACGCTCACGTTTGCCAATTGCAGCCAGATCATCGTGAACTTGCAAAAGCCGCTGCAGGAGGTCTGGATGGCCGCCCGCGCCGGCGGCTACCACTACAAGTTCGACGGTGCCCGCTGGATAGACACCAAGGGCCACGGTGAGTTCTTCGGCCACCTTAGCCGCTGCGCCAGCGAGCAGGCGGGGATGGCGCTGGATTTCAGCGTCTGAGTCAGTTGCGGAACAAGTCCAGGATGCTGCGCTTCTCGTCCCCGGGGTTCTTGCCTATTGGGGCCTCATTGCCGCCTACGCTGCTCACCCCGCCTCCGCGGCCGAACTCTCCGTAGTACCACTCTCCGCCCATATTCACCACGCCCTCCGGCGCTGTGGGCTCGTAAATTGGCACCCCGCGCAGCGCGGCTTCCATGAAGGCGATCCACACCGGCAGCGACAAACCGCCGCCCGTCTCGCGGTCGCCCAGTGACCGGGGCGAGTCGTATCCCATCCAGACCACAGACGCTACCGTGGGATGGAATCCCGCGAACCAGGTGTCGATTGCATCGTTGGTGGTGCCAGTTTTTCCGTACAGGTCGGGCCTCTTGAGTTCTGCCTGAGCGCGTGCGGCCGTGCCGGAGCGGGTGATCTCCTGCAACAGGCGGTTCATCACGAAGGCGTTACGCGGCTCGATTGCGCGCGGTGCCTCACCGGCTTGGGGCGGCTTGACCTCGACCAGCAACTTGCCGCGCTGGTCAGTGATCTTGCGGATCACCCAGGGGTTGACGCGGTAGCCACCGTTGGCGAAGACAGAGTAGGCGGTTGCCATCTGCATCGGCGTGACCGAGCCGGCGCCTAGCGCCATGGTGAGATAGGCCGGGTGCTTCTCGGCCTCGAAGCCGAAGCGTGAGATCCACTCTTGCGCGTATTGCGGCCCGATGGATTGCAGGATGCGGATCGACACCATGTTCTTGGACTTGGCCAGTGCGGTGTGCAGCGGCATCGGACCTTCAAACTTGCCGTCGTAATTCTTGGGTTCCCAGGGCGCACCGCCCGTGGCGGCAGCATCGAAGAACAGCGGGCTGTCGTTGATCACGGTCGCTGGGCTGAAGCCCTTTTCCAGAGAGGCGGAGTAGATGAAGGGCTTGAAGGACGAGCCAGGCTGGCGCCAGGCCTGGGTCACATGGTTGAACTTGTTCTTGGCGAAATCGAAGCCGCCGACCAGGGCCAGGATGGCACCGTCGCGCGGATCGATGGCAACGAAAGCGCCCTCCACCTCGGGCAACTGGGTGATCTCCCATCCCTTGGCACCCTTCATCACCCGAATGACTGCGCCCTTGCGCAGCCGGATCTTGGGTGGGGCCTTTTCCGACAAGCCGGACTGGGCGGGTTTCAGGCCCTCGCCGGTGATCTCGAGGTTGTCGCCACCGCCGCGGGTCGCGACGATTTTTTTCGGACCTGCTTCCAGCACCACCGCCGCCAACACGTCGCCATTGTCCGGGTGGTCGGACAGGGCGTCGTCGATGGCGTCTTCCAGTTCCTTGGAGTTGGCGGGTAGGTCGACGAACTCCTCCGGGCCACGGTAGATCTGCCGTTTTTCGTAGTCCATGATGCCCTTGCGCAGGGCCTGGTAAGCAGCTTCCTGTTGGTCAGACTTCACCGTCGTGTAGACGTTGAGGCCGCGGGTGTAGGTCTCATCCCCGTATTGGGCGTACACCAACTGACGCACCATCTCGGCGATGAAGTCGGAGTGCGTGCGCAGGCTGTCGGCCGAGCTTCGGATCTTGAGCTCCTGAGAGCGGGCGGCAGTGGCCTGAGCCTTGGTGATGAAGCCGACCTCCTCCATCCGCTCGATGATGTATTGCTGGCGCACCTTGGCCCGCTTGGGGTTGCTGATCGGGTTGTAGGCTGAGGGCGCCTTGGGTAGGCCAGCCAGCATGGCCGCCTCAGCGATGCTGATTTCCGACAGGGGCTTGGCGAAGTAGGTCTCGGAGGCGGCGGCGAAGCCATAAGCCCGGTTGCCCAGGAAGATCTGGTTCATGTAGATCTCGAGGATCTGGTCCTTGGTCAGGGCATGTTCCAGCCTGAAGGTCAGCAATACCTCGTAGAGCTTTCGGGTGAAGGTCTTTTCGGTACTCAGGTAGACGTTGCGGGCTACCTGCATGGTGATGGTCGAGGCGCCCTGGCTCTTGGCGCGCCCCAGGTTGGCAATGGCCGCGCGCAGCAAACCGCGGTAGTCCACGCCGTTGTGCTCGTAGAAGCGGGCGTCCTCGATGGCCAGCACCGCCTGCTTCATGACCTGTGGAATCTCGGCG
>JAURKV010000127.1 GCA_030831585.1 Ramlibacter sp.
ATGCCATTGCGTGCGCCCAAGCTGCCGTCCTTGTTGACCAAGTACTTGGGCACGATGAACAGGCTGATGCCCTTGCTGCCGGGGGGCGCGTCGGGTAGCCGGGCCATCACCAGGTGGACGATGTTGGAGACGAAGTCGTGCTCGCCGGCGGAGATGAAGATCTTCTGGCCGGTGAGGCGGTAGCTGCCATCAGGCTGGGGCTCGGCCTTGGTGCGTAGCATGCCCAGGTCAGTACCGCAGTGCGGTTCGGTCAGGCACATGGTGCCGGTCCACTCGCCATTCGTGAGCTTGGGCAGGTACATCTGCTTTTGCTCGTCGGTGCCATGGGCATGCAGACACTCGTAAGCGCCGTGGGTCAGGCCCGGGTACATGGTCCATGCCTGGTTGGCGCTATTGAGCATCTCGTAGAAGCACTGGTTGACCACGATGGGCAAACCCTGGCCGCCATAGGCCGGGTCGGCCGAGAGGGCCGGCCACCCGCCCTCCACGTACTTGGCAAACGCCGCCTTGAAGCCGGTGGGGGTGGTGACTTCATGGGTGGCGCGGTCGAGCGTGCAGCCCTCCTCGTCGCCGACGCGGTTGAGGGGCGCGATCACCTCGCTGGCGAACTTGCCGCCCTCCTCCAGGATGGCGTTGACCGTGCCCTCGTCAACCTCGGCATGGGCCGGCAAGGCCTTGAATTCGCCTGCGACCTGCAACACCTCGTGCAGGACAAACTGCATGTCGCGCAGGGGCGGAACGTAGCTGGGCATGGGGATCTCCTTGGAAACGGGGAATATGGGACAGATTGGGGGATACGGTCAGGATGCCGCGTCGGTCAGATGCTGGCGCAGCAGGTTGTCAAATCCGTGATGGGCGCGGGGAATGCAGCCGGGGTTGCGCAGGAAGCGCGCCTCGTAGTGCAGGGCCAGGATCAGACCGTGGATTTCCATCAGCAGTTGGTCCTCGTCCGTCTGAGCCTTCAGGTGGCCAGCCTGCTTGGCACCGGCAATGGCCCGATGCATTGCCGCGTGCCAAATGCGCACCGACTCCACCAAGGCATCGCGCACCGGGCCCGGCCGGTCATCGAACTCGACCGCGCCGCTGATGTAAATGCAGCCCGAGTCGATCTCGATCGAGGTGCGCAAGATCCAGTTGGCGAACAACTGGCGCAGGCGTGGCAGGCCGCGGGAGGCCTTCATCGCCGGAAAAAATACCTCGTCTTCAAAACGGCGGTGGTACTCGCGTACCACCGAAATCTGAAGTTCTTCGCGCGAGCCGAAATGCGCGAAGACACCGGACTTGCTCATGCCGGCGACCTCCGCCAGGGCACCGATGGACAGGCCTTCGAGGCCGACCTGGCCGGCCAGCGCCAGCGCGGCATCGAGGATGGCGGCCTTGGTCTGCTGGCCCTTGTGCAGGTTGCGTCCAGGCCTGGACTCGGCGGTATCAGCTGGGGGGGATTCAGACAGGACGGGATCGGCCATGGCGTCGGACTCTACGAAATAAAACGAACGGTCGTTCTATTTTTACCATGGTTCCCACAGCTTCGATGCCTGGTTTGCTCAGGAACTTGGCGGTGGGCGACCGAACGTGCCGGCGCGCGCGGGGAGCAGGACCTGCGGACTCAGAGCATCCGGGCCAGGCAAGCGTCGAGGTGCTCGGAGGGTGACTTGCGGTAGCCCGAGCGGGCAAAGCGCTGCAAGCGCCCGAGCAGGAAGGCAGTGAGCAGGGAGGCGCGAACCTGGGCGTCGACGGTGGGCGTGGCGGTGCCAGCGGCCTCCATGGCTTCGCGCAGGCACTGGCGCAGCGCGGCCTCGAGCTTGTCAAAGAACTGGTTCATGCGCTGCTGCAGTCGCTCGTGCTCGAAGACCAGGGCGTCCCCCACCATGACGCGGGTCATGCCCGGGTTGCGCTCGGCAAACTGCACCACGACGGAGACGATGCCCGCGGCCTGGCGCAAGGCATCGCCAGGCTGCCGGGACTGGATCTGGTTGATCAAGGAGAACACTGTCTCCTCGATGAAGTCGATCAGCCCCTCGAACATTTGCGCCTTGCTGGCGAAGTGGCGGTAGAGAGCTGCCTCGCTGACCGATAGCTTGGCGGCCAGGGCAGCAGTGGTGATGCGCTCGGCACCCGGCTGCTCGAGCATGGTGGCCAGCGCCTGAAGGATCTGGACCCGCCGCTCACCGGGCTTGGGGCGCTTGCGCGCAGGCGCAGCTGCCGACGCCTGGGCGTCGTTGTCAGAGGGCAGGGAGGACTCGGCGTCGGGCATGGCAGACGGTTAGTTTCGGACATTCTCGCACAGGCAAAAGACGCTCTCGCCACGGGTTGTCCCGGTGCGGCAAAGGTCATGAGTACGCGCTCACCTGCGCTTTTGCGGCCTTGGCTGTGGGCTGCATGGAGCCACGGTGGAACAGGTGGGGCGGCCCCTCAGGGATTGGCGCTGGCCAGAGGGGCCCGCGAGCCAGGCCATTCCATCACCACCCGCAGCCCGCGCCCTTCAGCGCCGGCACTTAGGAGGAGCCGCCCGCGGTGGACCCGGGCAATTTCGTCGACGATGGCCAGGCCCAGGCCGGTGCCCTCGCCGGTGCTGCCAGGCACCCGGTAGAAGCGGTCCAAGAGGCGCGGCAGCAACGCCTCCGGGACACCGGGGCCGTCGTCCTCAACTGAAAGCCAGGCCGGGCCGCCCGGGCGCAGGCCACCGCCAATGGTGATGGTGCCGCCTTCAGGGGTGTACTTGATGGCGTTGTCCACCAGGTTGGCCAAGAGCTCCCTGAGCAACCACTCCTGGCCCCAGGCGCGGGCCGGCTCGGGTCCATCGCCTTCCAGGGCCATTCCTAGGTCGATGCGTCGCGCAGCGGCCCGGTCCAGGTAGGTTTCGAGGACGCCCCCTGCCAGTGCGCGGAGGTCTACCGGCTCCATCGGATGGTCGCTGGTGGTTCGGGCCTCGGCGCGGGAGAGGGCTAGGAGCTGGTTGGCAAGTTGCGTGGTGCGACGGGTGGCGTTGCGAAGCTTGTCGACCTGGTCGACAGGGACCAGCAGACTGCCACTGCCCCCAGGGGGCACGATGCGCCGGGCTGCCTGGGCCCAGGCCTCCACCTGGGACTGCAAGCCGGCCAGTGGTGTTCGAAGCTGGTGCGCTGCGTCGGCGATGAATCGACGCTGGTGCTCGGCCTGCTCGGCCAGGAGCGGCGCAAGCAGGCGATGGAGCAGCCGGCGCTTGAGGGAAAGGAACATTCCCCGCATGGACGGGCGTTGCGGTGACGGCGCTGGACGCAGGCAGACCCGCGATCAGGCGCCTGCGCCAGTCGCACCCAGCGGCGGCAGGACCGCCAAGGAGGCATCCGCCGCGTCGGCATCCCGTGCTGGTATTTCGTCTGTCGCCCCCGAAAGCGCCGGGACTGACGGCTCACGCACCTCGAGCCGATAGCCAAAGCCTCGTATGGATTTGAGGCCGACACCATGCGGCTCGAGCTTGGCGCGAAGCCGAGAGATGTAGACCTCGACCGCGTTGGGGGTGATTTCCTTGTCCCAGCCGGTCAGGGCCTGTAGCAGCTTGTCTTTGCTGGCGGGCTTGGGGGCGTTCATCAGAAGGTACTCGAGCACCGTCCATTCGCGCGGCCCCAGCTCGATGGGAACGAAGATGTCCGGGTCTTTGCGGGCACCGGCCCTGCGGGTGGCGGTGTCAAGCTCCACCTGCCCGAAGGAGAGCACCGAGGACGTTGCCGCCTGCGATCGCCGGAGCAAGGCCCGCAGCCGGGCCAGCAACTCGGGAAGCTCAAAGGGTTTGACCAGGTAGTCGTCAGCGCCCAGATCGAGGCCCTGCACGCGGTCATTGAGGGCGTCGCGCGCGGTGAGTATGAGAACCGGCATGCCATGACTGGTCATGTCCGGCTTGCGCAGCCTGCGGGTCAATTCGAGCCCGTCCATATTGGGCAGACCGATGTCAATGATGGCAGCGTCGAAACTTTCGGCCCGAAGCACTTGCTCCGCCCGCTCCCCACTGCCCACCCAGTCCACCGCGTAGCCCTCGCCGGTGAGCCCCAGCTTGATGCCGCTGGCCACCATCACGTCGTCTTCCACGAGCAAAAGTCGCATCGCCTGATCCCCCTACAGCATTAGGAGGCTTAAAGGTATCAGACGAAAAGACTAATTGAAAGAGCTTTATATAGATATTAAAGACTAATTTTGATGAACAAACCCCTATGCCGCGAACCTCTAGGAGCGGATCACTGTTCCGATGGCTTCGTGGGTCAGGACCGCCAGCAGCAAGGCATGGGGAACGCGCCCGTCGATGATGTGCACATTGCCCACGCCGGCCTTGGCCGCGTCTAGAGCGCCAGCGATCTTGGGGATCATGCCGCCCGAAATAGTGCCGTCGGCGCACAGGGCGTCGATACGCTGCGAGCTGAGATCGGGCAGGAGCTGGCCGGCCTTGTCCATCACCCCGGCGATGTTGGTCAGAAGAAGAAGTTTGTCGGCCTGCAACTCGGTGGCCAGGCGCGACGCGACGACGTCGGCGTTGATGTTGTAAATCTCGCCCGCCTCACCGAAGCCGATGGGGCTGACCACAGGGATGAGGCCCGCGCTCTGGAGCGAGCGGATGATGTCGGTGTCCATCGATGTGATGTCGCCGACCTGGCCGATGTCGTGCAGCAGGGTCGGGTCCTGCGCGTCGGGCAGTTGCAGCTTGCGAGCCCGGATCAGCCCACCGTCGGGCCCGGCCAGACCAACCGCCCGGGCGCCGGCCTGAAGAATCAGCCCCACGATCTCCTGCTGAACCTCGCCAGCCAGCACCCACTGGACCACCTGCATCGTCTCGGCGTCGGTGACCCGCATGCCCTGGATGAAGTGCCCCTTCTTGCCGATTTTCTCGAGGCCTTTTTCGATCTGCGGCCCCCCGCCGTGAACCACCACCGGCCGGATACCCACCATCTGGAGAAAAACTACGTCCTCGGCGAAGGCGCGCTGCAGGGCCGGGTCGGCCATGGCATTGCCGCCGTACTTGATGACGAGGGTCTTGCCCTGCAAGCGCTGGATGAAGGGCTGGGCGCGAACGAGGAGGTCGACGGAGCTCATGGGATGAGGGAATCAGGAGATGGAAAGCAGGAGTCTAGTCGGGAGCGGCGCAGTTGGAGCGGCAGGCGGCGGGAGATCAAAACCGGAGATCCCACCGGGGAAGATCCACTAAGGAGGCGCCATTGCGCCGCTTTGCCTGCCGGGATCTGGCTGGCCTATGAGCTACCAGGTTCAGCGCGGGTGCGGGCGCGGCCCAGACGGCCTACTCCCATCAGGCGAGGACCTCTCCCGCCCGATGGCGCGTCGCCAGGCTTCACGTGCCAGAAGCAGCTTGGGCGCTGAGGTGGGGTCGCTCCCCGCTCTTCGCAGCGCGAGGCGAAAAAAGGCCACGACCAGTAGCAGGCCAAAAGCACCCATTGCTGCGACCAGAGCCATCAGGCCCAGCCTACGCCCCTGCGGTCGATCCGGCAGGGACGAGGCCTGTAACAGTTGGGACTCGTCAAGGCCAGACAGCAGCTTGGCAATCCCCATGCGATCAGCATTGAGCTGGTGGGCCGTTGAGATCAGCTGAGCGAAGCTGCGGGCAAGTTCAGAAGCCACAGCGGGAGGCGCATCGCGCAGGCGGGCCGAGAGCGCCTGAATCGGACCGTCAATCTGCTCTTCGCGCCGTTTGATATTGGCCATTTGGGTCTCTAGACGCGTCTTCTCGGAGCCTGTAGGCGCCGAAGCTACCTTGAGCTGCTCGAAGATCCGGAGACCAAGGCCTTGCGCGGCCGCGGGCGAATCAGCAACAACGATCAGCGTAAGCACCTGATCCTTGGGGCTGAAGCTCGCCTTGATGCGGCCACGCAGCTTCTCGACCGCCTCATCAGCAGACTGGCCCGCCGACAGCCCCTGGGCGCGGGCCACAGGGAGCAGGACCGCCGGCCCCGTAACCATTGTGACCAGCGTCGGCGAGGCGTCACGAATCAAGGTCACGCTCTCCCAGCGCTGGGGAAGCAGGCCGCCCACAGCGAGCGCCACGAGCGCGGCCACCAGGGGGCCAATCACGAGCAGACGGGCGTTTTCTGCGAGGACCAGAAGCAGATCTGCCAGGCCCAATTCGGAATCGGGATCGGGATCAGGAGCGCCTTTGTCATGGATATCGCCAACATCGGCGGTAATGGCCAAGGCGTGGATGCCGGGGTCAGTCGGGCGGGCAGTCATGGTGTGCGCTCAGCGGCTGTTCACTGCGCCAGGCAGAGCTGGGCGGCGTGCACGCCAGGACCATGAGAAGCGAACCAACCGCAGATAGGCGATCGCGTAGAGCAAGGCAAAGAGCAGCGTCGCCGTCATCAGGCGCGGGGTACTGTCCCGAAACAAGAGTCCGCAGGCGGCAGGCGCCGCTGCCAGCCCCCAGACGATGGGCGAAACAGCGGAATTCTGGAGGGTGGCCGACAGGGGCGCGAAGCGCTTGCGAATGATCCGACGGTTGATCAGGCTGTGAAGGTGCAAGCGGTCTGGATGACCGGCGGGGAGCTGGCGGCGAACGCGGCGCACCACACTGAAGGCCACCTCCAGGATGGGATAGGCGCAGGCCATGAGGGCGGCCCAGGGCGAGATTTGGGGGTTGCGCGTGCTGACCAAGACCGCCAGCGCCGCCAGGAGGTACCCGAGCAGGTAGGCACCGCCATCGCCAAGGAAGATCTTGCCCAGAGGAAAGTTGACCAGCGCAAAGCCGAGGACCGCTGCACCAACGACCAGACAAACCGAGGCAACTGCAGTGTCGCCAGCCCCCTGGGCCAGCAGACCCAGGCCCGCCAGTGCGATGAGCACGATGCCGGCGGCCAGCCCGTTGAAGCCGTCAACGATATTGATGGCGTTGGCGACACCCCCGACCGCAAACGCGGTGAAGAGCAGAGAAACAGGTGCCCAGGCGAGCCAAGAGTCGAGCACGGGGATGTCCAGCCGGCGCAGCGCGGCATCGGCCAACCACCAGGCCAGCGCGCCACTGGCCAGTGTGGCCAGCAGGCGGGTGCGGACGCTGACGCGGCGGGTGAGGTCCTCGCCCAAGCCGGAGAAAAAAGCAGGGACCGCGCAGAGCAAAAGCACACCCAGGATCTGGGAGACCGCCGGCGCCAGAACGTTGTGGGAAATCACCAGGCCCAGGACAACCCCGAGGCCTCCGATGCGCGGCGTGGGCGCAGCATGAAACTTCTGCACGCCCTGGGTGCCGTCCAGAGTGAAGCGGCCATGCCAGTGTCGGGTGAGCACGATCAGCAGGCAGGTGGCAAACGCCACAACGCCCGCCATCCTCGCTGCGGATACTGCCTGCTCACCCATAGACGCCTATCCCCACAGAGGCTCACCTCCAGAAAATTCAACCCGTGCAACGCGCAAACAACGCGCAAACACATTGCACTGCACACCCCGATACGGACCCCACTACGGACCCGACTGCGGATCGCAGATACCGCGCTCCCAACGGTGCGGCATCGCCCGCTATTAAGGCACATATCACCCAATGGCCGGCCCAGATACTGTACAGGACCACAAGGATCGCAGCGCATGGGCCCAGGGATGGGCGACGCGCCACGGTAGTTGCCGATGCACAATACTGGCGCCTCTCCTTCCACGCCCTGCGTCACCCCCATGTCTGACCTCAGTAACCGCTTCCAGGCCGCAGTTTCCAACAGCCGCAACATTTCGCAGCGGCCCGATAACAGCACTCTGCTGCAGATCTACGCCCTCTACAAGCAGGCCACCGAAGGCGATGTCACCGGCGACAAGCCTGGGTTTGGTGACCTGGTG
>JAURKV010000128.1 GCA_030831585.1 Ramlibacter sp.
CCCATAGCAAAAAGCCCCGCGTGGTGCGGGGCTCTTAGCGCCTGACAACTCGACTGAGCGAGTTAGCAGGTCTTGTTCTGGCGGAAACGGAGGGATTCGAACCCTCGATGGGGCTCTACACCCCATACTCCCTTAGCAGGGGAGCACCTTCGGCCACTCGGTCACGTTTCCAGTACCATAAATTATGCCCGAAGAAACCGCCCTTCTGGAGTGTCGCGCCGGGACCTGATCAGATGGAGTTTCTCCGGCTCCGCTCAGCTCAGGCCGCTGCCTGATCCAGGTCAAAGGCCTTGTGGAGGGCGCGCACCGCCAGCTCCATGTACTTCTCGTCAATGACGACGGAGGTCTTGATCTCGCTGGTGGAGATCATCTGAATGTTGATGCCCTCGGCCGAGAGCGCGCCAAACATCTTGCTGGCAATGCCCACATGGCTGCGCATACCAATGCCGACGATGCTCACCTTGCAGATCTTGGCGTCGCCCTCGACGCTGTTCGCGCCCAGCGCAGGCAAGACCTGGGTCTTGAGCAGGTCCATGGCTCGGGCATGGTCGTTGCGGTTGACCGTGAACGAAAAATCAGTGCGGCCGTCCTTGGACACGTTTTGGATGATCATGTCCACCTCGATGTTGGCCGCCCCCACGGCGCCCAGGATGGAGTAGGCAATGCCCGGTTTGTCCGGCACGCCCAGGACGGAGATCTTGGCCTCGTCGCGGTTGAACGCGATGCCAGACACGATGGCTTGTTCCATTTGCTCGTCTTCCTCGAAAGTGATGAGGGTGCCCGACTTGGCCTCTTCCTCGATCGCGATGTCCCAGGGCGTGAAGCTCGAAAGCACGCGCATGGGCACTTTGTACTTGCCAGCGAATTCCACCGAACGAATCTGGAGCACCTTGGAGCCCATGGAGGCCATCTCCAGCATCTCCTCGAAGCTCACCGTGTGCAAGCGCCGCGCCTCAGGAACGACACGCGGGTCGGTGGTGTAGACGCCATCGACGTCGGTGTAGATCAGGCACTCGGCTGCTTTCATGGCCGCCGCAACTGCCACCGCCGAGGTGTCGCTGCCGCCACGACCCAGGGTAGTGATGTTCCCGCCCTCGTCCACACCCTGAAACCCGGTGATCACCACCACTTTGCCGGCGGCCAGGTCGGCGCGCACCTTCTTGTCGTCGATCGACTCGATGCGGGCCTTGGTGTAGGCGCTGTTGGTGTGAATGGGTACCTGCCAGCCGGCGTAGCTCACCGCCTCCATGCCTTCGGCCTGAAGGGCCAGGGACAAGAGGCCCACCGAGACCTGCTCGCCGGTAGAGGCGAGCATGTCCAGTTCGCGCTGGACGGCGTCGGTGACCTGGGCGGGCGAGACCTCTTTGGCCAGGCCCAGCAAGCGGTTGGTCTCGCCGCTCATGGCGCTAGGCACTACCACCATCTGGTGGCCAGCCCGCGCCCACTTGGCCACGCGCTTGGCGACGTTGCGAATGCGCTCGGGCGAGCCCATCGACGTACCGCCATATTTGTGAACGATCAATGCCATGGAAATTCGAAGGGAGGCGAAGGGAGAAAGCGCAATGCCGAGCCGGCTGTGGAGGCCGGCGGCGGCAGGACGGGCGTACTGCGCGAAGCCTCAGATTATAAGACTGGGGCAGGGTTCACCCGGGGGGCAGCGCGGGCCCGGGCTCCACGCCCGGGGCCAGGCAGTACCGATCAAGCGGCGGTGTCGGTGGGCAAAAAGATCAGCGTAGGCCCTTCGCGCACCAAGTGGCCAGCACCCACACGCAGGTGGATGCGATGGCCCCGGGTGCGGCAGACCGCGATTTGGCCGAGCACCTCCTCGAGCTGGGCGGCGGTGGGCGCAGTGTGGTGCACTGCGCGCAGCCAATATCGCAGCAGGTTCGCCTGGCGCTCCCGCGTGAGCGCGTGCAGCGCTGCAATCCGCAGGCCTGCACCCTCCCCGCCCTTCCTGCCCCCTTCTTCCTCTGCGGTCGGCGCCAGAGCCGTGGCCAGGTCTTGCGCGGCCACCTGCTCCAGCAGCGCCTGGGCTTGGGCCGCATGGCGGGCGGAACGGGAGAAGGTCTCACGAAACTGCGGGAAGGCAGCCTCCAAAGCGGGCATGAGTTGCAGGCGGATGCGGTTGCGGGTGAAGGCGGCGTTCTGGTTGCTTGGGTCCTCGACCCACCCAATACCCAGGGCCTTCAGCCAAGCGCGCAAGTCGGCGGCGGGCACGGATAGCAGCGGCCGCTCGAACGCAACGCCGTCTCGTTCGAAGCGCGCTGGCATGGCGGCGAGGCCCGGCAGACCGGCACCGCGGCTCATGGCCAAGAGCAGGGTTTCGACCTGATCGTCGGCATGCTGGCCCAGCCAGACGCGCTGTGCCCGGTGAGTGCGGGCGGCCTCGGACAGGGCCGCATAGCGGGCACGGCGGGCCGCGTCCTCCGGGCTCTCGCCGGGGGCATGCCGGGCCTGCACATGAACCACCGCAAGCGGCACCTGCCAGGCGCCGCACAGGGCTACGCAATGGCGCTCAAAGTCGTCGGCTGCGTCTTGCAGGCCATGGTGAATGTGGAAGGCCTGCACCCGGCCGGGTGCCAGGTCGCAGGCCAGGCGCAGCAAGGCCGTGGAGTCGGCGCCGCCGCTGAAGGCGACGGCCAGGGGATAGAGGGCTTTGGGTGCAGCGGGCAGCGAGCCCGGGCCGGCGGCTTCGGCAGATGAAGCGGGAGTGGCAGGCCCGGTTAGGGCGGCAAGTGCAGCAAGGGCGGCCTGCCTGGCCGCAAACAAAGCGGCAGGCAGACGCGCAGGCTCAGCGTCCTCCGGACTTGGTGTCGGTGAAGCGGCCATAGCTTTGCAGCCGCTCGTAGCGCCGGTCGAGCAGTTCCTTCGGCTTGAGGTCGGCGACTTGGCGCCAGGCGTCGCCGAGCGCGCGCTTAAGGAAGGCAGCCATCTGCTTGGTGTCGCGGTGGGCGCCACCCACCGGCTCGCTCACGATCTTGTCAACGACGCCCAGCGCCTTGAGGCGGTGCGCGGTGATGCCCATAGCCTCGGCGGCCTCCTGCGCCTTCTCGCCCGTCTTCCAGAGAATGGAGGCGCAACCCTCGGGGCTGATCACCGAGTAGACCGAGTACTGGAGCATCAGCACCTGGTCGGCAACGGAGATGGCCAATGCGCCACCGGAGCCGCCCTCGCCGATGATGGTCGAGATGATGGGCACCTGAAGTTGGGCCATCTCGTAGATGTTGCGGCCAATCGCCTCGGACTGGCCGCGCTCCTCGGCGTCGATGCCGGGGAAGGCGCCCGGCGTGTCCACGAAGGTGAACACCGGTAGCTTGAACTTCTCGGCGGTTTTCATGAGGCGCAGCGCCTTGCGGTAGCCCTCGGGCCGGCTCATGCCGAAGTTGCGCGCGGCGCGCTCCTTGGTGTCGCGGCCTTTTTGATGCCCCAGTACCACACAGGCATTGCCATTAAAGCGGGCCAGGCCGCCGACGATGGACTGGTCATCGGCAAAGTGTCGGTCGCCGTGCAGTTCGATGAAGTCGGTGAAGATTTCGCCGAGGTAGTCCAGGGTGTAGGGACGCTCGGGGTGGCGGGCGATCTTGGTGATTTGCCAGGGAGTGAGATCGCTGTAGATGTCTTTCGTGAGCTGGTGGCTCTTCTTGGACAACTGGTCGATCTCGTCGGAGATGTCGACGGCCGACTCGGTCTGTACGTAGCGCAGTTCCTCGATCTTGCTCTCGAGCTCGGCGATGGGCTGCTCAAAATCAAGGAAGCTTTTCTTGGCCAAATTTTTCTCCTCTGGACGCATGCCGCCCGGTGCCCACCGTGCCAGTCAATAGTCGACAGGCACGGGATCGAGCGAGCGCCAAATATACCAAGTGGCGACGCTTCTGTAAGGGGCCCAGGCCTGGGCCACTTCGCGGGCGTCGCTGCGGCTGACAGGGTCACCAGAAAAATAGTTCTGGCTGATGCCGTTGATCAGGCCCACATCGTCGAGCGGCAACACGTCCGGACGCATCAGGTGAAAGATCAGGAACATCTCGGCCGTCCAGCGGCCGATGCCGCGGATGCCCACCAACTCGGCGATGATGGCCTCGTCCTCCATAGCGGTCCAGGAGTCGACCTTGATCGCGCCGGAGTCAAAGTGCAGCGCCAGGTCGACCAGGTATTCGATTTTGCGGACCGACAGGCCGGCCGCACGCATATCGTCGACCTTGAGGCGCAAGACATTGCCGGGGCACACCTTGCGCGGCAGCTTGACAAAACGGTCCCAAACACTCTGGGCCGCTTTCACCGAGATCTGCTGGCCGACGATGCTGCGGGCCAGGGTGGTGAAGGGGTCGCCCCGGGACTGCAGGCAGGCGTTGCCAAACTGCGGAATCAGGCGCTTCATCACCCGGTCCTTGCGGGCCAGATGGCGACAGGCCTCCTCCCAGTAGTCGGGCGTGGCCAGTGGAGGGGTATGGCTCATTGCGCAACTCCTCTTGATGCGTCCACGCTCATGCCGCTGCCTCCCAGGTGGTGCCAGCGGCGGTGTCTTTGAGGACAATGCCGCGCGAAAGCAGGTCGGCGCGGATGCGGTCGGCCCCGGCAAAGTCGCGGCTGGCCTTGGCAGCAGCACGCTCGGCGATCAGGCTGGCAATGGTGGCTTCGTCCAGCGTCGCGCCGGCACGCAGAAAATCGCGCGGATTGCCTTGCAGCAAGCCCAGGCAGCCGCCCAGCGCGCGCAGCAGTCCAGCCAGCTTCGGGTCGCGCTTGCGATTGACTTCGCCTGCCAGTTCAAAGAGAACGGCCACCGCCTCGGGCGTACCCAGGTCGTTGTCCATCGCCGCCTTGAAGCGTGCGGCATGGAGCTCGGCCCAGTCAATCTGCACCGCCTCGGGCGGCACTGCGTCGAGGGCGGTGTAGAGGCGGCGTAGCGCACCACGCGCGTCCTCCAGGTGAACGTCGCTGTAATTGAGCGGGCTACGGTAGTGCGTGCGGACAATGAAAAAGCGCAATGTCTGGGCGTCGAACTTCTCCAGCACTTCGCGGATGGTGAAGAAGTTGCCCAGCGACTTGGACATCTTCTCGCTGTCCACATTCACAAAGCCGTTGTGCATCCACCAGCGAGCCAGGGGCACGCCGTTGGCGCCCTCGCTTTGCGCGATCTCGTTCTCGTGGTGGGGGAAGGTGAGGTCGGCGCCACCACCATGAATATCAAAGGTCTCCCCCAGCAGGGCACACGACATCGCAGAGCACTCAATGTGCCAGCCTGGCCGGCCGGCGCCGTAGGCGCTGTCCCAGCGGGCATCAGCAGGCTCGGTGGGCTTGGCCGATTTCCACAGCACGAAGTCCAGCGGGTCCTCCTTGCCGTCTGCCACAGCCACCCGCTCGCCGGCCTGGAGTTCGTCCAGCGACTTGCCGGAGAGCTTGCCATAGCCTGGGAAGCGCCGGACCGCAAAGTTCACATCCCCCGAGGGCGTGCGGTAGGCCAGGCCCTTGTTCTCCAGGCGACGCACAATGTCGAGCATCTGGGGCACATAGTCGGTGGCGCGCGGGTCATGCGTAGGGCGCTCAATGTCCAAGGCGTCGAAGTCCTCGTACATGGCCGCAATCATGCGGTCGGAGAGGCCGCGAACCGTCTCGCCGTTTTCCACCGCGCGACGGATGATCTTGTCGTCAATGTCGGTGATGTTGCGCACGAAGGTCACGCGCAAGCCGCTGGCCCTCAGCCAGCGCTGGGCAATGTCGAAGGCCACGTTTGCCCGGGCATGGCCGACATGGCATCGGTCGTACACGGTGATCCCGCAGACGTACATGCGCACATGGCCAGGCTCCAGAGGCGAAAACTCCTCTAGCGCACGCGACAGCGTGTTGTAGATGCGCAGACTCATGAATGTGACCGGGGTGTGTGCCTGTGGCGGGCGGGCTGCGTAGCCGGCGGACGGGTCATCCGGCGGCGGCAGTCACCCTGGCTGGAAACCTGTGGAGGCCTTCTTGCAGGGTTGCCAAGGCTACAATGCGTGTCAGTATAAGGCCCTGCGCTGACCTCCCGTCGCGCGAGCGACCACTCACCGCCCGATGCCCGCCGGACTGCCCTCCCTCTCCGCTGCCCTGCTCTCCTTGCTGCTTGTGCCTGCCGTCGCGTTCGCCGACCAGGCCGACTACGACGAGGTCGGCCGACTTCTGCGCGCCGGCAATCCGGCCGGGGCGCTCACCCGCGCAGAGAGCTACCTGCAGTCCAACGCGCGCGACCCGCAAATGCTGTTCTTGCGCGGCGTTGCCCTGCAGGACGCCCGCCGCAATACCGAGGCCATGGCTGCCTACACCGCGCTCACCCAGGCCTACCCCGAGCTGGCTGAGCCCTATAACAACCTGGCGGTGCTCCAAGCCGATGAAGGTCGCCTTGATGAGGCCCTGGCCCTGCTCCAGCAAGCGCTGCGGGTTCGCCCCAACTACGCCGCTGCCCTCGACAACCTGGGCGATGTGCATGCCCGATTGGCGCTGCGCGCCTGGCGTGATTCACAGGCACTCGACCCCGCGCTTCGGGTGCGCAACACCGCCAAACAAGCGCGGGTCAGCGAGGCACTGAAATGAGCTCCAAGCCCCTCTCCATGAGAAACCGGTCCGCAGGTCAGTCCACGGGCCACCCCACAGGCTCGTCTGCTCGCCAGCCTTCGCGGCTGCGCCGTAGCCTGGTGACCAGCGCTGGCGTGCTTGCAAGCGGCTTGAGCTTGGCCCCCGCGCTTGCCCAAACCGTCACGAGCAGTTCGGCCCGGCCTGCTGCGCCTGCTGCTTCCAGGAACCCAACCCCCAAAGGAAAAACCATGACCCAACCCAAGGTCGAATTGCATATTGCCGGCCAGGGCGTAATCACTCTCGAGCTTGATGCCGAGAAGGCACCCAAGAGCGCGGCCAACTTCCTGGCCTACGTCAAGAAGGGCCACTACGACGGCACCATCTTCCATCGCGTGATCCGCGGCTTTATGGTTCAGGGCGGCGGCTTCGACCCCGAGATGAAGCAAAAGGGCACCGACGCGACGATCCAGAACGAGGCCGACAACGGCCTGAAGAACAAGCACTACACGATCGCGATGGCGCGCACCAGCGACCCGCATTCGGCAACAGCGCAGTTCTTCATCAACACCACCGACAACGACTTCCTCGACCACACTTCCAAGAGCGCCCAAGGCTGGGGCTATGCGGTGTTTGGCAAGGTGGTGGGCGGCACCGATATCGTCGACAAGCTCGAGAAGGTCAAGACAGGCAAGCGCGGCTTCCACGGCGACGTGCCGGTCGAGCCGATCGTGATCGAGAAGGCCGTCGCCCTCTAAGCCCTGCGGCCCATGGTGCAGGCCGGCACGCTCCCAGGGCTCGGCGAAGTCCGAGCCGGCCCTGGCTGGAGCCAGGTCGACTTCGTCTCTGACCTGCACCTGCACGCCGGCG
>JAURKV010000008.1 GCA_030831585.1 Ramlibacter sp.
ATGGACGCAGCCGCATCGGGCTCGTTGCGCGCCAGCGCCAACAACTGGCGTACTAGGCGCGAAAGCCGTTCCACGCCAATGAGGATCTGCGCCAGCGAGTGGTGCAGGCGCTGCGGGTCCTCCTCGCGCAGGGCCAGCTCGATCTGCGCCTTGAGCCCACTGACCGGCGTCTTGAGCTGGTGGGCAGCGTCGGCGATGAAGCGGTTTTGCATGTCGAGTGTCTGGCCTAGGCGCGCCATGAGCGCGTTCATCTCCTCCACCATCGGCCGCAGGTCGGCCGGCACGTCGGCCGCATCGAGTGGCTCAAGGGCGCGATACGAACGGCTGGAGAGCGCCTCACGCAGCGCGACGAGGGGGCGCAAGCCGTACGAAACCGCCAAGCCGGCGGTGCCAATCACAATCACGATCAGCAGCAGCTGCGGCACCAGAGCGTAGGCCATGATCTCCCGCAGTAGCGCGTCGCGCTGATGGCGGGTTTCGGCCACCTGCACCAGCACCCACTTCGGAGGCACCGGGTCCGCGGCGGCGGCTGGCTGCACCGGCAGCCACCAGGCCAGCAGACGCGCTGCTTCGCCCTCGAGGCGGCCACCGTAGTAGACCGGCGGACCACCGGGCCGAGCGGGTGTGTCGGGCAGCGCGAGGCCTTCCTGGCCACCGAGGGTGCGGCCTTGGGCGTCGGCGATGCGCCAGGCGATGCTGTCCTCCTCGTCGACAAGAAGGATTCTCTCGGCCGCCGGTGTGAGCGACAACCTGAGCCCAGCGGTCTCGCCGCCGGTCACGGCCTCCACATGCAGCACCAGTTCACGCGCCAGCTCGTTGAGCGAGCGGTCATGGGCCAGGTCAGCGGCCCGCTGCGCGCCCCACCAGCTCACCGCCGTATCGAGCAGCAGCACAAGGGCCAGCGGCCACACCAACCAGCGCAGCAGCGTACGGCGCAGGGTGGGCGCGCCCTCAGGCCGACTCGCCAACGGTCCGCTCCACCAGGTAGCCCATGCCACGTACCGTGCGGATCTCGCAACCCAGGGGCTCGAGCTTCTTGCGGATCCGGTGCACGTAGACCTCAATCGCGTTGGCGCCGACCTCGTCGCCCCACCCGTACAGGTGGTTGACCATGTGCTCCTTGCTCACCACCCGACCCGCGCGCATCAGCAGCAGTTCGAGCACCGCGAACTCGCGCGCCGAAAGCTCCACTGCCTGACCCTCGAAATAAACCCGGCGCGCGCTGGTGTCCAGACTCAACTGCCCATGCACCAGGCTCGGGCTGGCGCCGGTTCCACGCCGCAGCAAGGCGCGGACGCGGGCTTCCAACTCGGGCAAGTCGAAGGGCTTGGTGAGGTAGTCGTCAGCGCCTGCGTCCAAGCCCTGCACCCGGTCAGACAATGCGTCCATGGCGGTGAGCATCAGCACCGGAAGTTGGGAGCGCCGGTTGCGAAGGCGGTGAAGAACCTCGAGGCCAGACAGGCCGGGCAGGCCGATATCCAGAATGGCGAGGTCGTAGACCTGGTGCGACAGCGCAGCGTCGGCCTCATCACCGGTCGTCGCCACGTCCACCGCGTAGGTGGACTGGGTCAAGGCGCGGCCGACGGCGTCGGCCAGCAGCTTGTCGTCTTCAACCAGGAGGATGCGCACAGGCTCAATGCTAACCCGGTACGAGTTCCCGCCCTCGCCCACCTCAGCGAGCGCCGGCCGAGGCATCGGCGCCTTGGCTGGAGCCAGGGCCAGAGCGCGGGCCTGCGTCGGCCAGAGGCCGGGGCGGGGCACGGGTCAGCCAGACCAGGGCGATCAGACCAAGGAAGATCCAGGCCGAGATCCGAAACAGGTCATCGGCGGCGAGCATGAAGGACTGTTGGTCGACCAGGCGGTTGATCTGTGCCAGTGCCTGCTGCTGGGACATGCCAGCCGACATCAGCCCTTGCAGCGTGTTTTGCGCCACCGGATTGCCGGCGCTCACCGCCTCCGACAGGTGGGCGTGGTGCATGGCCGCACGGCTCTCCCAGAGCGTGGTGAAGACCGAGGCGCCCAGCGCGCCGGCGATGATGCGCACGAAGTTGTTCAGACCCGATGCGCTGGGCATCTGCGCAGGCGTGAGCCCGGTCATGGTCAGCGTCATCATCGGGATGAAGAAGAAGGCCATGGCGACCCCCTGGACCAGGGTGGGAATCAGGATCGTCGTCAAATCGGCCTGGGTGTTGAACCACGACCGCATCCAGAGCACCAGCGCGAAAGTCAGAAAGGCAAAGGAGGCGTACTTGCGCGGGTCCACCTTGTGGATGGTGCGCCCGACGATGGGCGAGAGCACCAAGGCCATCAGGCCCACCGGCGCAGTGACGATGCCGGCGTCAGTGGCGGTGTAGCCCATGAATTGCTGCAACCACAACGGCAACAGCACCACGTTACCGAAAAACACGCCGTAGCCCAGCGAGGTGACCGCGGTGCCGGCCCAGAAGTTGCGTATCCGGAACAGCCGCAGGTCCACCACCGGGTGCTTCTCGTTCAACTCCCACACCAAAAAATAGGCGAAGCCCACCAGAGCGGTCACCCCCAAGGTGGTGATCAGCGGCGACTCGAACCAGTCCAGCTCCTTGCCCAGGTCCAGCATCATCTGCAAGCTGCCGACCCACACCACCAGCAGCGCCAGGCCGATGCTGTCGATGGGCACGCGCCGGGTCCGGGTCTCGCGGTCCCGGTAGAGGGCCATGACCGCGAATGCGGCCACAAAGCCCACCGGGACGTTGATGAAAAAGATCCAGGGCCAGGCAAAGTGGTCGGTGATCCATCCCCCCAGCAGCGGGCCCATGACCGGCGCCACCAGGGTGCTCATGGCCCACAGGGCCATGGCCAGGCCGGCCAAGGCCCGGGGGTAGCTTGCCAGCAGCAGCGACTGCGACAGCGGAATCATTGGGCCGGCGACAAAGCCCTGCAGGGCGCGGGCTGCGATCAGCAGCGGCATGCTCGGCGCCAGACCGCACAGCCAGGAGGCCAAGACGAACAACAACAGGCTGGCGGCAAAGAGGCGCACCTGACCAAAACGCTGAGACAGCCAGCCGGTGAGCGGCACCGAGATCGCGTTGGCCACCGCGAAACTGGTGATGACCCAGATGCCCTGGTTGGGGCTGACCCCCAGGTTGCCGGCGATGGCCGGCAGCGAGACGTTCGCGATGGACGAGTCCAGCACGTTCATGAAGGTGGCGCTCGACAGGGCGATCGTGCCCCAGATCCGCGCCGCGCCCTGCAGGGGCGGGTGCTCTTGTAGCGCGCCCGGAGCGGCCATGTCAGCGGCCGGCGGCGGTCGCCTGGGCGGGGCTCGCAGGCAGACCCGGGGCCGGCTGCGGGGCCCTGGCCGCCGCAGCACGTGGCGCGGCGCCCAAATTAGCAGCGATCACCTGGCGCACCAGCGCGTTGGCACCGGCGTCATCGATCTCCAGGACCTGGGTCTGGCTGCCCACGGCCGCGGCACGCTCATCGAGCAGCTTGCCGTCCTGCCGGCGCACGTCGACCTCGGCATGCATGGACAGGCCGACACGCAGGGGATGCGCCGCGATTTCCTTGGCGTCCAGCGCCACCCGCACCGGAACCCGCTGCACCACCTTGATCCAGTTGCCGGTGGCGTTTTGCGCCGGTAGCAAGGCAAAGGCCGCCCCTGTGCCCACACCGAGGCCCGCGATCCGGCCGCGGTAAGTGACCTGCTGCCCGTACAGGTCGGCGGTCAGGGTGACGGGCTGTCCGATGCGCAGCTTGCGCAATTGCACCTCCTTGAAGTTGGCCTCTACCCAGACCTGATCAAGGGGCACGATGGTCATGAGTGCCGTGCCGGCGGCCACCCGCTGGCCAAGCTGCACCGAGCGGCGGGCGACATAGCCCTCCACGGGCGCTGGCAAGGCCAGGCGCTGGGTTGCCAGCCAGGCCTCGCGCACGCGGGCGGCCGCAGTCTGCACCGCGGGGTTGCTCTCCACCGGCGTGCCCTCGGTCAGCGCTTGGTTGCTGGCCAGTTGCTCGCGCGCGGCAAGTACCGCAGCTTCAGCCGAGGCCAATTGCTCACGGGCGCTGGCCACCTGAGCCTCGGCATGGCGAAGCTCCTCGCGCGAGACCGCACCGATACCGGCCAGGGCCTGGCGGCGCTGCAGGTCCTCGCCGGCGCGCACGACCTCGTTGCGCACCCGCGCGACCTCGGCCTGCCGCAGGGTGACCTGAGCGGACAGAGAGCCGTTGTTGGCGTAGACCGTGCGGGCCTGGCGCACCGCTTGGGCGAGCGCCGCCTCGGCCTGTTGCAGCGCCACCTTCGCATCCGCCGGATCGAGGCGGACCAGGGGCTGGCCCGCCTTCACATGGTCGGTGTCGTCGACCAAGATGGCAGTCACCGTACCGCCGATCTGCGGGGTGATCTGCACCAGATTGCTCTGGACATAGGCGTTTTCAGTGGACTCGTAGTGGCTGGCCACCAGCATGTCATAGGCCACCCAGGCACCGCCCAGCGTGACCACCAGCGCGGTCAGTGTCAGGAGGGCGCGCTTGCGACGGCCAGACGTGGGCGCACCAGGGGCAGGGGCGCCGGCGGATGCGGATGGTATGTTGGGGTTCATCAAGGGGCTCGGAATCAGCGAACGGGGATGGCGACAGGCGTCACGGATGACGCGGGAACAGGGGTGGCGACGACAGCGCGCACCGGGGCTGGCGTGGACTGGCCAACAACCACCACAGCCTCCGGCGTCCAGCCACCCCCCAGGGCCCGGGCCAGACCGGCCTGGGCTTCGAGCGCGCGGGCTGCGAGGTCTACGCCCTGGCGGCGCTGGGCCAGAACGGCGGTTTCGGCGTTGAGCACCCACAGCAGATTGCCCAAGCCGGCCTGGTAGCGGCGCAGCGCCAGATCGTAGGCGGCCTGGGCGGCCGTCTCGGCCTCGCGCTGCTGGGTGCGCTGGCGGTCGATGGCGCGCACCGCGCTGAGTTGGTCGGCCACCTCGCGCACCGCGTCCATCACCGCAGCGTCGTAACCTGCGATGGCCGCCTCGCGGTCGGCGGCCTTGCCACGCAGCTGGGCGCGCAGGCGGCCCGCCTCGAAGATCGGCAGACGCAGTGCTGGGCCCACGCCCCACTGCAGGCTATTGCTATCGAGCAGCTTGTCCAGGCCCAGGCTGGACAAGCCGACGAAGGCGCTGAGGTTGATGTTCGGATAGAACTGCGCGCGCGCCTGGCTGACCTCAGCGCCGGCCGCTTCGGCTCGCCAGCGAGCGGCCTGAATGTCGGGCCGGCGGCCCAGCAGGTCGGCCGGCAGCTCGGTGGGCACCGGCAGTGGGCGCAAGGCCGCCAACTCGGGGCGCCGGGTCAGCGGGTCCTGCGCCGGCTGGCCGACCAGAGCCGCGAGCGCATGGCGCGCCAGATCGATCTGCTCCTGAATCGCCTCGCGCTGGCCGCGGGCCTCGGGCAGGGTCGCCTCGGCCTGACGCAGCTCCAGGTCGCTGTCCAGGCCGGCCTGCACACGGGCCCGCACCAGACCCAGCGCCTGCTCGCGCTGCGCGATGGCACGCTCGGCCACTGTCTCCTGGGCGTACAGGCGGGCCAGTTGAAGGTAGGCGCGCACCACGTTGCTTGCCAGCAGCACCCTTGCCGCATCGGCCTCCGCCTGGGCGGCGCGGGTCTGCCCCAGGGCAGCGCCCAGCGCAGCCTGGTACTTGCCGAAGAAATCGGTCTCCCAACTGGCACCAAGGCTGAGGCTCCCGGTGTTGCGCACCGAGCCCGCGATCGGACGGGGGATCAGGCCCTGCTGGGTGTAGAGCTGGCGGCTCAGATCTGCGCTCCCATTGACCTGAGGCAACAGGGCCGCATCGGCGGCGTCAGTGAAAGCACGCGCGCGGTCGAGACGGGCGACGGTCAGGCGCAATCCCGGGTTGCCGGTCAGGGCCTGAGCAATCAGGCGGTCGAGTTGCTCATCGCCCAGGTCGCGCCACCACAGGGCATCGACCCGGGCAGCCGTACCGGCCAGGCCAAGCTGGGCAGCGTCGGTGGGCGCGCGCAGTGCAGGCGAGTCGGGGATGGCGGCACAGCCAGCCAGCAAGGTGGCGGCAAGCGCAGCGGCTGAGAGCGAAACGACTTTCATGCGGTCCTGGTTTCCAAAGCGAGCAGGTCTTGGCGCTCTTGCGTGTTGTCGAGGACGCGTTGCAGGAACGACTTGAGGGTCTCGACCTCGGCGCGGGTGAAGCCGCTCAGGTGCGCGTTTTGCACCTCACACAGCAAACTCGGGATACGGGCAGCGATCTCACGGCCCTGAGGCGTGAGCTCAAGTAACACCACCCGACGGTCTGTGTCCGAACGGGTGCGGCACACAAAGCCCTTGGCTTCGAGGCGGTCGATCATGCGGGTCATGGAGCCCGCGTCAAGGTAGCAAACGCGGGCGAGCTCGGCCGGCGTCGAGGCCTCGCCGGTGTGCAGCTTGAGCAGTGGAACCCACTGCGCGTGGGTCAGGCCGTCGGGACCGAGCAGCGCGCTCACCTCGGTGGCGACGGCGGTGGTGATCTGCCGCATCAGGTAGGTCACGCTCTCCTCGGGGCGGTAGCTGCCGGGGCGGTAAATGGTGGAAAGACGCTGGGACATAAACAAATTGTAATTGCCTAGGCAATAATTGTTTTGGCCAAGATCCCCTGCGTCGCTCGGGGGCACGTGCCGCAGGGACAATCACCCATGGCTCGAAAAGAACTCCCAGACGCGCCCAAAGGCGCGCCCCGCTCGCTCGGGGGGCTGCTGCCCTTCCTGCGCCCCTACCGCTGGCAGATCGCCCTGGCCGGCCTGTTTCTGCTGCTGGCGGCTGCCGCCACCCTGCTCTTTCCGGTCGCCCTGCGGCACCTGGTCGATGCTGGCATGGCCACGGGGCCCGGCGCCTCGGGCGGCACTCCGGACCCGGTGGCCAGCGGTGAGCGCCTGCTTGCCCTGAGGGGCTACTTCCTCTGGCTGTTCGCGGTCGCAGTCGCCTTGGGCCTGTTCTCGGCGGCGCGTTTCTATACCGTCACCTGGCTGGGCGAGCGTGTCACCGCCGACCTGCGCACCGCCATCTACCGCCATGTGCTGCGCCAGAGCCCCGAGTTCTTCGAGACCACACAGACCGGCGAGGTGCTCTCGCGCCTGACCACCGACACCACCCTGGTCCAAACAGTGGTGGGCTCCTCACTCTCGCTGGGTCTGCGCAACGCGGTCATGGGCCTGGGGGCGGTGGCCATGCTGGTGTGGTCGCACCCGCAGGTGATGGGCCTCGTGCTGGGAGTGGTGGTCGGGGTGGTATTGCCCGCGCGCTGGTTCGGCAGTCGGGTGCGGCGGCTCTCGCGCGCCAGCCAGGACCGGGTGGCCGACTCCAGCGCCATCGCGGCCGAGGTGCTCAACGCAATCCCGGTGGTGCAAAGCCATGCGGCCGAGGGCCGCGAAGGCAGCCGCTTCGCACAAGCCACCGAGAACGCCTTCGCCACCGGCGTGCGCCGCACCCGGGCACGGGCGGCGCTGGTGGCCTTCATCATCATCACCAGCGCAGCGCTGATGCTCTGGGGCATGTACCAAGGCACGCTGGCGGTGATGGCCGGCAGCCTGTCGCCGGGCCAGTTGGGTCAGGCGGTGGTCTATGTCATCTTGCTGGCTGGCTCGGTGGCCGCGCTCGGCGAGGTCTATGGCGACCTGCTGCGCGCCGCTGGCGCCACCGAGCGGTTGATGGAGCTGCTGCATGCGCAATCGCCAGTGGCCGAGCCGGTCGAGCCGCTGTCGTCACCGGTGCCTGTCAAGGGCAGCCGTGTGCAGCTGGAGGCCCTGACCTTCCACTACCCTTCGCGGCCGCAGACGCCGGCCCTGGACCATGTGGACCTGGCGGTGGCGCCGGGCGAGACGGTGGCCCTGGTGGGCGCCAGCGGCGCAGGCAAGACCACGGTGTTCCAGCTGCTGCTGCGGTTCTATGACCCGCAGACTGGCCGCATTTTGATGGACGGTGTGTCCATCGACCGACTGTCGCTGGCCGAACTGCGTGGACGCATCGCCATCGTGCCGCAAGAGCCGGTGATTTTTTCCAGCAGCGCGATGGACAACATCCGCTACGGGCGCCCCGAAGCCAGCGACGACGAGGTGCGCAGCGCGGCGCGCGCAGCCTATGCCGAAGAATTCATCACCCGCCTGCCCGAGGGCTACGACACTTTTCTGGGCGAGCGCGGCGTGCGGCTCTCGGGCGGCCAGCGACAGCGCATCGCGATTGCGCGGGCCATCCTGAAGAACCCGCCCCTGCTGCTGCTCGACGAGGCCACCAGCGCGCTCGACGCCGAGAGCGAGCGCATGGTGCAGGCGGCACTCGAGACCGCCATGCGCGGACGCACGACGCTGGTCATTGCCCACCGGCTGGCGACCGTGCAGCGGGCTGACCGCATCGTGGTGCTGGACCAGGGCCGCCTGGTGGAGTCGGGCACCCACGCCGAGCTGCTGGCGCTGGGCGGGACCTACGCGAGGCTGGCGCAACTGCAGTTTCTGGAGTAAGCGGCCGCGGCCGTGGCAAGTCCACAGCCGCGCAGTTGGCGTCAGCCGGCAGGCAAACAGGAGGGCCACGGGAGGGCCCTTCGCAGTAATCATGGGCGACTGTCGCCGCGCACGCCAAGGTGGGCACTGACAGAACTCGGCAGATACAAGCTGCCCAATCAATCTCAATTTGAGATAGGATGCCCATGCGGATCATCAGCCACCGCGCGCTGCGGGAATTCATCGGGTTTCATCCCCAGGCAGAGGCTGCCTTGCAGGGCTGGCGGCGGGTGATCGAGAAGAACCACTTTGCCCACTGGGCTGCGCTCAAGTCCGTGTTCAACACGGTGGATAAGGTGGGGGAACTGGCCGTGTTCGACATCGGGGGCAACAAGTACCGCTTGATCGCCCATCTCCGTTTCGAAGCACAAATCGTGTACATCAAG
Source organism: Ramlibacter sp. (assembly GCA_030831585.1). Taxonomy (GTDB): domain Bacteria; phylum Pseudomonadota; class Gammaproteobacteria; order Burkholderiales; family Burkholderiaceae_C; genus Ramlibacter. The sequence goes on from JAURKV010000008.1 coordinate 8,916, forward strand.
GCGGTGTTGACCCACCGCGACTACGACAAGGGCGATTGGAGGACATAAAGTCATGAACGCACCCATCGATATGCGGCGGTTGCTGCCGGCCTGGGAGAAGTTCAGTGCCGAGAGCGGCATCGCGCCGATTCGCGATGAAGCCCACGCGGTACAGATGTCGCAATTGCTCGAGGCCTTGCTCTCGGAGGCCAAGGGCGACGAGCGCCACCCGGCCATGGCTCTGGCCGATATCGTGGGCGACCTGATCGCCGACTACGAAGCCGAGCACCATCCCTTGCGTGAGGCCAGCGGCTTGGAGGCGCTGGCATTCCTGATGGCACAGCACGGCCTGCGACAAGGCGACCTGCCCGAGATCGGCAGCCAGGGCGTGGTATCTGAAATCCTGGCCGGCAAACGAGAGCTCAACATCCGGCAGGTACGGGCGCTCAGCGAGCGCTTCGGGGTGTCGGCGGCAACCTTCGTTTAGGACCGGGCTTTGCGTTGGTCGATGCGTTGGCCTATGCGTTGGCCTATGCGTTGGGGCGGCACGCGCCGTGCGTGCGGCAGGGGCCCGTCGGCCTCGATGCAGGGGCCCTTCGGGCTTCCTTGCGGTGCTCGGTCGCCAGGGGCACGCGAGGCAAACTCGCCCTTTCAGGGCTCAAACATGCCTCGCTCTTCGGCCCCCAGCGTCCTCCGCGCCTCAGCCCCGCATAGGCGCCGCCGAACCCCTGCCGCACACCCGACGCTTACCTCTGGCGACGGACTTCAGGGCTACAACACGTGACTGATGACCCGTGACCTGGTGCTCTGTCGGCTCTGGTGGTAATCGGCCCTGTTGGCGCGGAAGCATTCGAACGAGGGAAGCGGCGGGTAGACGGTACGGGGGCAGCGGCGCCTATGCGGGGCCGAGCAGCGCAGCGTCGGGCGGAAAAAGAGTCGGGGCATGTCTGAGCCGCCAAAGGCGGCGAGTTTGCCCCGGCTCCCGCACGGCGCGAGCAGCGCAGGGAAGCCCGAAGGGCCTCCGCATCGAAGCCGATGCGCCCGTACCGTCTACCCGCCGCGTCGCAGGCCTAAGCCAAAGAACAGAACATGCCCCGCCACCCGGCAGAACAAGAAAAGCCGCCTACTGCAGCGGTCCCTTGAGGCCCTTGGGCAGGGGCAACGGCAGGACGCCGATGCCCTCCTCCAACAGTTCCCGGGTCTCCTCCGGTGAGGCCTGGCCGCGGATGCCGCGCTCCTCGGATTCGCCGTAGTGAATGCGCCGAGCTTCCTGGGCAAAACGCTCGCCCACGTCCTCGGTATTGGCCATCACATGCCGCACCGCCTTCATCCAGGCGGCCTGCAGGGCGACGGGCATGCCCTCGGCCGGGGCAGGTGCAGCAGCCGGCGGGGCCGCAGGTCCGGATGCCGCGCCAGAGGTTGCGCCGGACAGGGCGGCCCCCGCCTCCTGCGCACGGCCGGCGCCCAGGTTGAGGCGCGCCGCGGTGAGTTTTTTGCTCACCTGCTTGTCGCCACAGACCGGGCACTCGACCAGGCCGCGCGCAAGCTGGCCCTGGAAGTCATCTTCCGAGCCGAACCAGCCCTCGAACACATGGCTGGCGGGACACTGCAGGTCCAGCACTTTCATGGCGGGGATATTACTCGCCAGTCCAGGACCATCCGGCCAGAGAGGACGTTTTGCAACCAGAGCGCGCAAGAAATGGTCTTGCCATCGGTCACCGTTCCGTCCTGGCACCAGTCGAGCAACTGCTCGGGGCGGGCGAGGAACACGTCGAGAAATTCCTCAGCGTCGAGGCGGCGCTCGCCGGCGGTGAGGCCGCGGGCGAACCAGACCTCGATGAATTCGTCGGAGTAGCCAATGCAGGGATGAAGCTGGCCCGCCAGCGCCCACTCGCGGGCGGTGTAGCCGGTCTCCTCCAGCAGTTCGCGCTGGGCGCAGGCCAGCGGGTCCTCGCCGGCGTCGAGTTTGCCCGCGGGCACCTCGACCATGACACGCGCCACCGGGTGGCGCCACTGACGCTCAAGCACCACCTGCCCGTCCCCGGTGAGGCCGACGATCGCGACCGCGCCCGGATGGCGGATGTACTCGCGGGTGGCGCTGCCGCCATCGGGCAGCCGCACGGTGTCACGCACCACTTTGAGAAAGTTTCCGGCGAGCAGCTCCTCGCGCCCTACGGTGTGCTCGACCAGATGGCTGTCGTCGACCGGCTGGGTCATCGTCCGCGCTGCACCAGGTAGCGCCAGACAAAGCCCGGGAAGGCCAGGGTCACGAAGAGCGCGCCGGTCACGGCGTAAAACTCCCAGCCCTGGGGGGCAATCTGCCCGGCACGCTCCTCCAGAAACAGGCCCAGGCCCCCGACGACGAAGTACAGCAGCACAAGCTCCGCCAGTCGCAGGGCCAGCGACTTGGGCGCCTTCAGGTTCACGAGGCCCAGCAGGCGGTCGGTGAGGAAGGGCAGGTTCGCCCCGGCCAGGGCCAGGACGATCACGAACCAGATGGAGGCAGACTGGGACACGGCGCGGGTTCCGGTGGGTGTTGGCGCGCCAGTCCGAGGGCGGCGATCAGCCGGCCAGGGTCCGGATGATGGCCTCGGAGCACAGCGTCATGAGGCCGCCGGGGACGATGCCCAGAATCAGGACCAGCGCGCCATTGATCGACAAGACCACCCGCACATCGGCCGGGGCCGCCACGGTGCTGGCGGTGATCGGCGCGTCGAAGTACATCACTTTGACCACCCGCAGGTAGTAGAAGGCGCCAATCAGGGAAGCAAGTACCGCGAAGATGGCCAGGCCCATGTGGAAGCCCGCTCCCGAGGCGACCAGGGACTGCAGCACCGAAAGCTTGGCGTAAAAGCCCACCAGCGGCGGCACGCCGGCAAGCGAGAACATGCAGATGGCCATGATGCCGGCGTAGAGCGGGCTGCGCTGGTTCAGGCCGGCCAGATCAGAAATTTCTTCACTTTCGAAGCCTTCGCGGGCCAGCAGCAAAATGATGCCGAAGGTGGCCAGCGTGGTCAGCACATAGGTCACGACATAGAACATCGAGGCGCTGTAGGCGCTGGCGGCATTGGTGCTCACGCCGCCCACAACGCCGGCAGCCAAACCGAGAACGACAAAGCCCATCTGGGCGATCGTCGAGTAGGCCAGCATGCGCTTGAGGTTGGTCTGCGCAATGGCCGCCAAGTTGCCTACCAGCAAAGAGGCCACCCCCAGCACCACCAGCATCTGCTGCCAGTCAATGGCCAGCGGCATCATGCCCTCGACCAGCAAGCGAATGACGATGCCAAAGGCCGCCAGTTCCGGTGCGGCGCCGATCATCAGGGTGATGGCAGTAGGCGCGCCCTGATAAACGTCTGGGATCCACATATGGAAAGGCACCGCGCCTAGCTTGAAGGCCAGGCCCGCCACGACGAAGACCAGACCAAACACCAGCACCTCGTGCTTGATACGGCCCGAAGAGATGGTCTTGAACACCTCGTTGATGTCCAGCGAGCCGGTGGCGCCGTAGATCATCGACAGGCCATAGAGCAGGAAGCCGGAAGCCATGGCGCCCAGCACAAAGTACTTCATCGCGGCTTCGGTGGCCTTCGCGTTGTCGCGGCGCAGCGCCACCAGCGCGTAGCTCGAGAGCGTGAGCAATTCCAGACCCAGGTACACCAGCAGCAGGTTGCTGCCCGACACCATGATGAAGATACCCAGCAGCGAAAAGAGAGACAGGGTGAACAGCTCGCCACCGCGCAGCATGTCGCGGTCGGCGGCGTAGGGTCGGCCATAGACCAGGGTCACGGCCATGGCGATGGCGGCAAAGGCCTTCAGCCAGTTGCCCATCGGGTCGCTCACGAACATGCGGCCGAAGGCGTAGTGGGTCTCGCCGGAAAGTGCCGCCTGCGCGCAGAGCCAGGCGGTGACCGCCAGGGTACACAGGGACAACAGGTGGGTCAGGCCGCGCAGGCGGCTGGTCACGCCCAGGTCCACCAGCAGGATGACGCAGGTCATCACCAGCAGAAAGATTTCGGGCGAGACGACGATCAGGCTCAGGGAGTCCAGCATGGAGGCGGCCTTGGGTGGTCAGTTCAGTTTGGAAGTCGCCACGTGCTTCAGGAACTCGGCGACGGAGACGTCCATGACGTCGGTAAAGGGCTTGGGATGGATGCCCATGTAGAGGACCATGATGGCCAGCAGGGACAGCATCAGGAACTCACGGCCATTGATGTCGGTGAGGCCCCGCACCTCCTCGTTGGCCACCGGGCCGAGGTAGACGCGCTTGAACATCCACAAGGTGTAGGCGGCGCCGAAGATCAGCGCGGTGGAGGCCGCGAGGCCCAGCCAGAAGTTGGCACGGACCGCACCCAGGATCACCATCCACTCGCCCACGAAGCCAGCGGTGGCGGGCAGGCCGCAATTGGCCATGGCAAACAGCAGCGCGAAGGCGGTGAACTTGGGCATGGTGTTGATCACGCCGCCATAAGAAGCAATTTCGCGCGAGTGCACCCGGTCGTACAGCACGCCGATCGACAGGAACATGGCGCCAGAGACAAAGCCGTGGGCAATCATCTGCACCAGGCCACCCGAAACACCCAGGTCATTGAAGATGAAAAAGCCCAGGGTGACAAAGCCCATGTGGGCTACCGACGAATAGGCCACCAGCTTCTTCATGTCCTGCTGCACGATGGCCACCAGGCCCACGTAAATCACCGCAACGACCGACAGCGCGATCATCAGCCAGGCCCACTGGTGCGACGCGTCGGGCGCGATCGGCATGGAAAAGCGCAGGAAGCCGTAGGCGCCGAGCTTGAGCATGATGGCCGCCAGCACCGCGGAGCCACCCGTGGGCGCTTCGACGTGCACGTCGGGCAGCCAAGTGTGCACCGGCCACATGGGCACCTTCACCGCGAAGGCAGCAAAGAAGGCAAAGAACAGCAGGGACTGGACGCTGCCCGCCAGCGGCAGCTTGTGCCAAGCCTGGATGTCGAAGCTGCCACCGGCCTTGTTGTACAGGTAGATCAGGGCGATCAGCATCAGCAAAGAGCCGAGCAAGGTGTACAGGAAGAACTTGAAAGCCGCGTAGATCTTGCGAGGCCCACCCCAGATGCCGATGATCAGGTACATCGGGATCAGCGTGGCTTCGAAGAACACGTAAAACAGCATCGCGTCCATCGCGCTGAAGACGCCAATCATCAGTCCGGACAAGATCAGGAACGCGCCCATGTACTGGTTGACGCGCTCGGTGATCGCCTCCCACGCTGAAATGACCACGATCACGGTGATGAAGGCGGTGAGCGGCACGAACCACAGCGAGATACCGTCCACGCCCAGGTGGTAGTTCATGTTGAAGCGCGAAATCCAGGCCGCCTTCTCGACGAACTGCAGGGCCGCTGTGCTGGCGTCGAACTGCAGGTACAAGGGAACGGTGATCAGCAGGCTGGCCACGGCGCCGATGAGGGCCAGCCAGCGCACCACGCGCGCATGTTCATCGCGGCCGAGGGCCAGCAGGACGACGCCGAAGAAGATCGGCGTCCAAATGGCAAGGCTCAAGAGACCCATTTTTGTTCTACTCCTTGCAGCCTTACTTGCCCAGCCAGGCGGACCACGGGGCCACGAACCAGGTGAGGAAGAGGAACAGGCCCATGATCATCGCCAGCGCGTAGTGATACAGGAAGCCGGTCTGGAAACGGCGGGTGATGGCGGCAAACACGCCCACCAGGCGGGCGCTGCCGTTGACGGCGGTGCCGTCGATGAGGGTCTGGTCGCCGACCTTCCACAGCACGCTGCCCAGACCGCGCGTCAGGCGGGCCAGGATGTTTTCGTTGATCCAGTCCATGTAGTACTTGTTCTCCAGCAGCACATAGACCGGGTGGAACATCCGCTTGATCGCCGCCGGCAGGGCCGGGTTGATCATGTACATGTAGTAAGACAGCGCCACACCAGCGACAGCCAGCCAGAAGGGCGCGGTGCTGAAGGCGTGCAGGGCCATGGCGGTGGCGCCGTGGAACGCGCCTGACAGTTCCTTCATTGCAGGGTGCAGATCGCCATTGACGAAGATGGCGTCTTTGAAAAAGTCGCCGTGCACCAAGGGGCCAATCGTCAGATAGCCGATCACCACCGAGGGAATGGCCAGCAGCAAAAGCGGCACCGTCACCACCCAGGGCGACTCGTGCGGCTCCTCGCCGTGACCGTGGTTGTCATGGCCATGGTGGTCGTCATGGTGAGCGTCGGGGTCCTGGTCGAAGCGCTCCTTGCCGTGGAACACCAGGAAGTACATCCGGAACGAGTAGAAGGCGGTCACGAACACGCCAGCCAGCACCGCAAAATTGGCAAAGCCGGCAGCGGGCAGTTGGGTGGCGTGCACCGCCTCAATGATGCTGTCCTTGGAGTAAAAGCCCGCGAACAGTGGCGTTCCGATCAGGGCCAGCGACCCCAGCAGCGAGGTGATCCAGGTGATGGGCATGTACTTGCGCAGGCCGCCCATCCAGCGGATGTCCTGGTTATGGTGCACGCCCATGATCACCGAGCCGGCCGCGAGGAACAGCAGCGCCTTGAAAAAGGCGTGGGTCATGAGGTGGAACACCGCCACCGAGTAGGCCGAAGCGCCCAGGGCCACCGTCATGTAGCCCAGCTGGGAGAGGGTCGAATAGGCCACCACCCGCTTGATGTCGTTCTGGATGATGCCCAGAAAGCCCATGAACAGCGCGGTGATGGAACCGATCACCAGAATGAGGTTCAGCGCCGTGTCGGACAGCTCGAAGAGGGGCGACATACGCGCCACCATGAAGATGCCGGCCGTCACCATGGTGGCGGCGTGAATCAGGGCAGAGATCGGGGTCGGGCCTTCCATGGAGTCGGGCAGCCAGACATGCAGCGGAAACTGCGCGCTCTTGCCCATGGCGCCGATGAACAGGCAGATGCAGATCACGGTCACCAGCATCCAGTCGGAGCCCGGGAACGTGATCTTGGCCAGTTCACCCGTCTTGGCAAAGGCCTCGGCGTAGTTGAGGGTACCGGCGTAGGCGGCAATGAGGCCGATGCCCAGAATGAAACCGAAGTCGCCCACCCGGTTCACCAGGAAGGCCTTCATGTTGGCGAAGATCGCGGTCGGCTTGTTGAACCAGAACCCGATCAGCAGGTAGGACACCAGGCCCACCGCCTCCCAGCCGAAGAACAGCTGCAGGAAGTTGTTGCTCATCACGAGCATGAGCATCGAGAAGGTGAACAGGGAGATGTAGGCGAAAAAGCGGTTGTAGCCCTCGTCTTCCTCCATGTAGCCGATGGTGTAGATGTGCACCATCAAGGACACGAAGGTCACCACGCACATCATCATCGCGGTGAGGCCATCGACCAGGAAGCCGATCTCCATCTTGAGGCCGCCCACCACCATCCAGGTGTAGATCGTCTCGTTGAACCGGGCGCCGTCCACCGCCACGCTCTTGAGCGTCATGGCCGAGAGGATGAAGGCGACCAGCACGCCCAGGATGGTGAGCGAATGCGACAGGCGCCGGCCGATCCAGTTGCCGCCGAATTTGGTGCCGAGCACGCCGGCGGCGATGGCGCCCAGCAGCGGGGCCATCGGCACCGCCAGCAGGGTCGTTGCGTTGAGGGTCTGGCTCATGGTGTTGTTTCTTTGGGCCGGGACTTAACCCTTGAGCGTGTTCAGTTCTTCGACGTTGATGCTCGACTTGTTGCGGAACAGAAGCACCAGAATGGCCAGGCCGATGGCAGATTCGGCCGCGGCCACAGTCAGGATGAAGAACACGAAGACCTGGCCGTGCATGTCGCCCAGGTAGTAGGAGAAGGCCACGAAGTTCATGTTCACCGCGAGCAGCATCAGCTCGATCGCCATGAGCAGCACGATCAGGTTGCGGCGGTTCAGGAAGATGCCGACCACCGACAGGGCAAACAAGATGGCGCCCAGCGAAAGAAAGTGTCCCAGGGTCAGGCTCATGGCTTGGCCTCCTTCGTGGTGTCGTCTTCAGGGGGCGGCGGCGGAGCGGCCATGGTGGGGGCCATCTTGAGCACCTGCACCCGGTCGCGGGCCTTGACCCGCACCTGCAGCGAGGGGTCGAGGTGACGGCTGTCCTTGCGCTCACGCAGGGTCAGGGCAATGGCGGCAATGATGGCCACCAGCAGCAGCACCGCTGCCACCTCGAGCGGCAGCAGGTACTGGGTGTAGAGCAGCTTGCCGAGTTCCTTGGTGTTGGAATAGTCTGGCGCGGCCTGGGCGGCCACCTGTGCAGACTCGGTGACGCGAAAACCCCCGAGCAGTACCGCCGCCATCTCCAGGGCGATGACAGCGCCGATCAGCCCCGCCAGCGGCGCCGCTTTCCAAAAGCCGTCGCGCAGCTTGTCCATCTGGATGTCCAGCATCATCACGACAAAAAGGAACAGCACCATCACCGCGCCAACGTAGACCAGCACCAGAGTGATGGCGAGAAATTCCGCCTTGAGCAGCAGCCACACCGCGGCCGCCTGGGTGAAGGCCAGCACGAGGTAAAGGGCGGCCTGCACCGGGTTGCGCGCGGTGATCACGCGCAGCGAGGCGAAAAGCAGGAGGGCGGAGAACAGGTAGAAGAAACCGGTCTTGACGTCCATGGTGTTGTCTTTCTGTGCGGGCGCGGTCTGGACGTGAGGCTCAGCGGTACTTGGCGTCGGCCGCCCTGTTGGCCGCGATCTCGGACTCGTAGCGGTCGCCCACGGCCAGCAACATGTCTTTGGTGAAGTACAGGTCGCCACGCTTTTCGCCGCGGTACTCGAGGATGTGGGTCTCGACGATCGAGTCCACCGGGCAGCTTTCTTCGCAGAAGCCGCAGAAGATGCACTTGGTCAGGTCGATGTCGTAGCGGGTCGTGCGGCGGGTGCCATCGGCACGCTGGTCGGACTCGATGGTGATGGCCATCGCCGGGCAGACGGCCTCGCACAGCTTGCAGGCAATGCAGCGCTCCTCGCCGTTTTCATAGCGGCGCAGGGCGTGCAGGCCACGAAAGCGCGGGGACAGCGGGGTCTTCTCTTCCGGGAACTGGACGGTGATCTTGCGAGAGAAGGCGTACTTACCGGTGATCGCCAGGCCCTTGAACAACTCAATCAGCAGAAAGCTGGAGAGAAAGTCCTTGAGCGAGAACGGCGCGGGGCTTGCTTGATGAACGTGGGAACTCATGTTCATTTCCAGATGTTGAAGGGGGTCTGCATCCACAGGCCCACCACCACCAGCCACACCAGGGTGACGGGGATGAAGATCTTCCAGCCCAGACGCATGATCTGGTCATAGCGGTAGCGCGGAAAGGTCGAGCGCACCCACAGGAACATGGTCACGACCATGAAGGTCTTGATACCCAACCAGATCCAGCCGGGAATGAGGTTCAGCGGGGCAATGTCGACCGGGGGCAGCCAGCCGCCCAGGAACATAAGGACAGCCAGAATCGAGACCAGCCACATGTTGGCGTATTCGGCCAGGAAGAACATGGCAAAGCTCATGCCCGAGTACTCGATCATGTGACCGGCGACGATCTCGGACTCGCCTTCGACCACGTCAAAGGGATGGCGGTTGGTTTCCGCCAGGCCCGAGATGAAGTAGACGACGAAGATCGGCAGCAGGGGCAGCCAGTTCCAGGAGAGGAAGGTCAGGCCCATCTCGGCAAACTCACCCTTGCCCTGGCTCATCACGATCTGGCTCATGTTCATGCTGCCAGAGACCATCAGGACGACCACCAGGCAAAAGCCCATCGCGATCTCATAGGACACCATCTGCGCCGAGGCGCGCAGCGCGCCCAGGAAGGCGTACTTGGAGTTGGAGGCCCAGCCGGCAATGATCACGCCGTAGACCTCCATCGAGGTGATGGCCATCAGGAACAAGAGGCCAGCATTGATGTTGGCCAGGGCCACGTCGGGGCCGAAGGGAATCACCGCCCAGGCCGCCAGGGCGGGCATGATGGTCATGATCGGGCCCAGATAGAACAGGCCCTTGTTGGCGGCACTCGGCGTGATGATTTCCTTGGAAATCAGCTTGAGCGCGTCAGCGATCGGCTGCAGCAAGCCGTAGGGACCGATGCGGTTGGGGCCGACCCGGATCTGGGTAAAGCCAATCGCCTTGCGCTCCCAGAGGGTGAGGTAGGCGACCGCGCCCATGAGGGGCAGCACCACCGCCACGATCTTGATCAGGGTCCAGATCACGGGCCAGCCCATGGTGGTCCACCAGGGTGCGGCCAGCAGGCCCAGTCCGAAGCCGTAGATCTGGTCGATCATGCGGTGACTCCTTGTGCCGCCTGCGCCTGGCGGGCATCGGCGGTGCGTTGCAGCGACGGCGCGCGTCGCACGATGCTGTCAAGCTGGTAGAGCGTGGACACCGCCGGGTGGCCTGCGGCCGGGGCGAGGTCGATGGCGGCCGTGGTGCGGTTGTCCAGGCGCGGGCCCTGCACGAAGGCCTGGCCGACGTCCTGCGGACCCCGGGCGGCGGCAAGCACCTCCTGCGTGGACTCGAAATCAAAGCCCGGCAGACCGAGCAGATTGCCCAGGACCCGCAACACCTTCCAGCCTGGACGGGTCTCGCCCAAGGGCTTGACCACTGGGTGGAAACTTTGCACACGGCCCTCGGCGTTGACGAAGGTGCCGGAGGTTTCGGTGAAGGGTGCGATCGGCAGCAGCACGTCCGAGCAGTCGAGGTTGGCCTTGAAAGGGCTCAGGGTCACCACCATTGAAGCGCTCGCCAGGGCCGCGACCGCCGCCTTGCCAGCCGCCGAGTCGAACTCAGGCTCGGTGTTCAGAAGCAGAACCGCCTTGGGGCCCTGGGCACCGCCGGCCAGCATCTGGCCCGCGTTCAGCCCGCCAGTGCGCGGCACCGCGCCCGCGAGCTGGGCGCCCACGGTGTTGGCCGCTTCGGTGAGGTAACCCACAGTGGCACCGGTTTGCTCGCCAATCCACTGGGCCAAGGCCAGCAGGCTCGACGCCTTGGCATGGTGGGCGGCTGCATTGCCCAGAAGAACGGCCTTGCGCTCGCCGGAGAGCAGCGACTTGGCGATCACTTGCGCTGTGGCGTCGGCTTGTGCGGGCACCGGAGCGGCAACGCCCTTTTCCGCAGCGATGGCGGCAGCGACACCCGCCAGGGCTTGGGCCCATTGGCCGGCGGCCACGACGGCCTTGGCCTTAACCGGCATCGCCCAGTTGTCATCGGCGTCATGAATCACACTGACCTGTGCGCCGGTGCGGGTGGCGGCACGCACCCGCAGGGCGAACAGCGGGTGGTCCTTGCGCAGGTTCGAGCCCACCACCAGCACGCGCTGCAGGGTGGACAGCGCCGCGATACGGGTACCCAGCCAGCGCACGCCCTCGGCGGCCGGGAACTCGGCGTTGCGCAGACGGTAGTCGATGTTCTCAGAGCCCAGGGCGCGCACCAGGGCGCCCGCGAGGAACAACTCCTCGACGGTGCTGTGCGGGCTGGCCAGCGCAGCGATGCTCTGGGCGCCATGCTCGCTTTTGATTTGCTTGAGGCCGCCCGCGACGTACTCGAGGGCGGCTTGCCAGTCGACCGTCTTCCACTGCCCGCCCTGCTTGATCATCGGGGCGGTGAGGCGCTCGGGCGTGTTCAGGGCTTCGTAGGAGAAACGCTCACGGTCGGCGATCCAGCACTCATTGATCTCGGCGTTCTCGAACGGCAGCACCCGCATCACCTGGTTGTTCTTCACCTGCACGACCAGGTTGGCACCGCTGGAGTCATGCGCGGCGACCGACTTGCGGCGCGACAGCTCCCAGGTGCGGGCGCTGTAGCGGAAAGGCTTGCTGGTCAGCGCGCCTACCGGGCACAGGTCGATCATGTTGCCCGAGAGCTCGGAGTCGACGGTGTCGCCGGTGATGGTGGTGATCTCGGAGTGCTCACCCCGGTTGATCATCCCCAGCTCCATGTCGCCGGCGATCTCCTGGCCGAAGCGCACGCAGCGGGTGCAGTGGATGCAGCGGCTCATCTCCTCCATGGAGATCAGCGGGCCCACGTCCTTGTGCATGACGACGCGCTTTTCTTCCTCGTAGCGGGACGCGCTGCCTCCGTAGCCCACCGCCAGGTCTTGCAACTGGCACTCGCCGCCCTGGTCACAGATGGGGCAGTCGAGCGGGTGGTTGATCAGGAGGAACTCCATCACCGACTTCTGGGCTTTGACCGCCTTGTCGGAATGGGTGCGCACGATCATGCCGTTGGTGACCGGCGTGGCGCAGGCCGGCATGGGCTTGGGCGCCTTCTCCACGTCGACCAGGCACATGCGGCAGTTGGCCGCGATGGACAGCTTCTTGTGGTAGCAGAAATGCGGGATGTAGGTGCCCGCCTTTTCGGCCGCATGCATCACCATGCTGCCTTCGGCGACTTCGACCTTCTTGCCGTCTAGCTCGATTTCAACCATGTTGTGCTTTCGGGATCAGGCGCTTGCCACAGGACTCGGGGTCTTGGCCTGGGCCGCGTTGATCTTGGCCTCGAATTCAGGGCGGAAGTGTTTGAGCATGGCGCGGACCGGCATCGCGGCAGCGTCGCCCAAGGCGCAGATGGTTCGACCCTGGATGCTGTCGGCGACAGAGTCAAGGAGCGCCAGGTCAGAGGGCTTGCCGTGGCCGTGGCAAATGCGGTCGACCACACGCCAAAGCCAGCCAGTGCCCTCACGGCAGGGGGTGCACTGGCCGCAGGACTCGTGGGCGTAGAAGTAGGACAGGCGGCGCAGGCTCTCGGGCATGTCGCGCGTGTCGTCCATGACAATCACCGCGCCAGAACCCAACATGGAGCCAGCCTTGGCGATGGAGTCATAGTCCATCGTGCATTCCATCATGATGCTGGCAGGCAGCACCGGCGAGGACGACCCGCCAGGAATCACCGCCTTGAGTTTGCGGCCGCCGGCCACGCCACCGGCAAGCTCGAGCAGCTTGGCAAAAGGAGTGCCCAGCGGAATCTCGTAATTGCCCGGGCGCTCCACGTCGCCAGAGACCGAGAAGATCTTGGTGCCGCCGTTATTGGGCTTGCCACAGGCGAGGTAGGCCTGGCCGCCGTTGCGGATGATCCAGGGCACCGCCGCGAAGGTCTCGGTGTTGTTGATGGTGGTGGGCTTGCCGTACAGGCCAAAGCTCGCCGGGAACGGCGGCTTGAAGCGCGGCTGGCCCTTCTTGCCCTCGAGGGATTCGAGCAGCGCGGTCTCTTCGCCGCAGATGTAGGCGCCAAAGCCGTGGTAGGCATGCAGCTCGAAGTTGAATCCCGAGCCCATGATGGCGTTGCCGAGGTAGCCAGCCGCCCTCGCCTCTTCCAGGGCCTCTTCGAAGCGCTCATACGCGTCGAAGATTTCGCCGTGAATGTAGTTGTAGCCCAGCGAGATGCCCATCGCGTAGGCGGCGATGATCATCCCCTCGATCACGATGTGGGGGTTGAACATCAGGATGTCGCGGTCCTTGCAGGTCCCGGGCTCACCCTCGTCTGAGTTGCACACCAGGTGCTTGGCGCCCGGGAACTGCCGGGGCATGAAGCTCCATTTGAGGCCGGTGGGAAAGCCCGCGCCGCCTCGGCCGCGCAGGGCACTTTCCTTGACGGTGGCAATCACCTGGTCCTGCGTGAGACCGACGATGCCCGTGTCGGCCTGCGGGGGCGAACCGTCCTTGCCCAGAATCTTGCGCAGCGCGGCATAGCCACCGCGTGCTTCGTAGTCCTTCAGGCGCCAGTTGCTGCCATTGAGATCCGCGTAGATCTGCGGGTTGATGTGGCGGCCATGGAAGCAGGTGTCCACCCCGGTGGCCGCGAACTGGGAGAGCACTTGTTGCGCGTTCATGACTGCTGCTCCGCTTGTTTGAGGCCTTCGATCATCTGATCGAGGCGTTCGTTGCTCATGAAGCTGCACATATTTCGGTCATTGACCAGCATCACCGGCGCGTCGGCGCAGGCCCCCAGGCACTCGGACTGCTGCAGCGTGAACAGGCCGTCCGCACTGGTCTCGCCCATCCGGATGCCCAGGCGCTTTTCGAGGTGCGCAAGGGCCGTACCGCCGCCGCGCAATTGACAGGGCAGGTTGGTGCAGACGTTCAGTTTGAACTTGCCCACCGGCTTCTGGTTGTACATGTTGTAGAAGGTGGTGACCTCGTGCACCGCAATAGTGGGCATGCCCAGGTGCTCGGCAACCGCCTGCTCGCTCTCCGGGCTGACCCAGCCCTGCTCCTGCTGCACGATGGCCAGGCAGGCCATCACGGCCGACTGCTTCTGGTCGGCGGGGTACTTGGCCACTTCCTTGTCGAAGCGCGCGCGCGTCGATTGAGTGATTTCAGTCATCGGTCAATCTCTCCGAACACGATGTCCATGGTGCCGATCACCGCCACGGCGTCGGCAATCATGTGGCCACGCGACATTTCGTCCATGGCCGCCAGGTGGGCGAAGCCGGGGGCGCGGATCTTGAGTCGATACGGCTTGTTGGCGCCGTCGCTCACCAGGTAGATGCCAAACTCGCCCTTGGGGTGCTCGACCGCCGCATAGGCCTCGCCCTCGGGAACCCGAAAGCCCTCGGTGAACAGCTTGAAGTGGTGGATCAGTTCTTCCATGTTGGACTTCATGGATTCACGATCCGGCGGCGCCACCTTGTGGTTGTCGGTGATGACCGGGCCCGGGTTGGCGCGCAGCCAGGCCACACACTGCTGGATGATTTTGTTGGACTCGCGCATCTCCTGCACCCGCACCAGGTAGCGGTCGTAGGAGTCGCCGGTCTTGCCCACCGGCACGTCGAAGTCCATCCGGGCGTAGACATCGTAGGGCTGCTTCTTGCGCAGGTCCCAGGCGATGCCCGAGCCGCGCAGCATCGGACCGCTGAAACCGAGGTTCAGAGCGCGCTCGGGGGTGACGACGCCGATGCCCACCGTGCGCTGCTTCCAGATGCGGTTGTCGGTGAGCAGCGTCTCGTACTCGTCGACATAGGTCGGGAAGCGCCGGGTGAAGTCTTCAACGAAGTCCAGCAGCGAACCCTGGCGGTTTTCATTGAGCGCGCGGATGGAGCGCTCGTTCTTGATCTTGCTGGCGCGGTACTGCGGCATGGCGTCCGGCAGGTCACGGTACACGCCGCCCGGGCGGAAGTAAGCCGCGTGCATGCGCGCACCGGACACCGCCTCGTACATGTCGAACAGGTCTTCCCGCTCGCGGAAGCAGTAAATCAGCATGTTCATCGCGCCGCAATCGAGGCCGTGCGCGCCGAGCCACAGCAGGTGGTTCAGCAAACGGGTGATCTCGGCGAACATCACGCGGATGTACTGGGCGCGCTCGGGCACTTCCAGCCCCATCATCTTCTCGATGGCCAGGCAGTAGGCGTGCTCGTTGCACATCATCGAGACATAGTCCAGGCGGTCCATGTAGGGCAGCGACTGGATATAGGTCTTGCTCTCAGCCAGCTTCTCGGTGGCGCGGTGCAGCAGGCCGATGTGCGGGTCAGCACGCTGGATCACTTCGCCGTCAAGCTCGAGCACCAGGCGCAGTACGCCGTGGGCGGCCGGGTGCTGCGGGCCGAAGTTCAGGGTGTAGTTCTTGATGTCTGCCATGTGGCCCTCCCCCTTACTGGAGGCCTCCATAGTTGTCCTCGCGGATGATCCGCGGGGTGATCTCTCGTGGCTCGATCGTCACCGGCTGGTAGATCACGCGCTGACGCTCGGCGTCATAACGCATTTCGACATGCCCGGAGGTCGGGAAGTCCTTGCGGAACGGGTGACCGATGAAGCCGTAGTCGGTGAGGATGCGGCGCAGGTCGGGGTGGCCCTCGAACACGATGCCGTACAGGTCAAACGCTTCGCGCTCGAACCAATTGGCGGCGTTCCACAGGTCATTGACGCTATCCACCGCGGGCAGTTCGTCGTCGACCAGGAACGTCTTGAGGCGCAGGCGCTGGTTCAGGCTCACCGACAACAGGTGCAAGGTGACGCAAAAGCGCTGGCCTTCCCAGCCGCCGTTGCCATAGTCGGCATAGTCCAGGCCGGCCAGGTCTATCAGCTGCTCAAACTGGCAGCCGGGCGCGTCACGCAGGGCCTTGGCAGCGGCATGCCAGTCGGTGGGAGCCACGGTCACGGTCACCTCGCCCAGGCGCAGGTCGACGCGCTTGGCAAGCGCGCCCAAGGCCTCGGTCACGGTGTGCTGGAGCGCCTGGGGGTCGATGGCGAAGGGGGTGGTCGTCATTCCTTGCGTCTCCAGCGGCTCAGGCCCGTGCGATGGTCTGGGTGCGGCGGATCTTTTGCTGCAGCTGGATGATTCCGTACAGCAAGGCCTCCGCAGTGGGCGGGCAGCCCGGCACGTACACGTCCACCGGCACGATGCGGTCGCAACCACGCACCACCGAGTAGCTGTAGTGGTAGTAGCCGCCGCCATTGGCGCAAGAGCCCATGGAGATGACCCAGCGCGGCTCGGGCATCTGGTCGTAGACCTTGCGCAGGGCCGGCGCCATCTTGTTGCACAGGGTACCGGCCACGATCATCAGGTCAGACTGGCGGGGGCTGGGGCGAAACAACATGCCGAAGCGGTCGATGTCGTAGCGGGCCGCACCCGCATGCATCATTTCCACCGCACAGCAAGCCAGGCCGAAGGTCATTGGCCAAAGCGAGCCAGTCTTGGCCCAATTGATCACCGTGTCCACCGTGGTGGTGACCATGCCCTTGTCGAGAACGCCTTCGTTTGCCATTGTCGGGATGCTCCGTGACTGCCTGGGGAGGGGGTTCGGTCGGGCCAGGATCACTCCCAGTCGAGCGCGCCCTTCTTCCACTCGTAGATGAATCCGACCACCAGGATCGCGAGGAAAACCATGACCGACCAGAAACCCACCGCGCCGATGTCCTTGAGCGCGACGGCCCAGGGGAAGAGGAAGGCGATTTCGAGGTCGAACAGGATGAAGAGAATGGCCACGAGGTAGTAGCGCACGTCGAACTTCATGCGCGCGTCTTCGAAGGCTTCAAAGCCGCATTCGTAGGGGGAGGTCTTGGCCGCGTCGGGCTTGTGAAAGCCGGCGAACCGGGAAACGATGAAACCGAGGAGCTGGGGAACGACGCCGACCCCAATGCCCACCAGGATGAAAAGTAGGACGGGCAGGTACTGCTCTAGGTTCATCTTGGACTCCGAAAGCCGCGGGGCGGGCTGATCCGCCTGCGGCTTTTTTGCTCTCACGGACGCTTCTGGCGCCCGCGTTACTTCTTGTCTGGTGCCGTCGGCGAGACTCGAACTCGCACAGCTTTCGCCACTACCCCCTCAAGATAGCGTGTCTACCAATTTCACCA
>JAURKV010000129.1 GCA_030831585.1 Ramlibacter sp.
CGCTTTCTCGAGCACTCGCGTGTCTTCTACTTCGGCATCGGTGCCCAGGAGACCCTGCTGCTATCCAGTGCCGATTGGATGAACCGCAACATGTTGCGGCGGGTGGAGTTGGCCTGGCCGGTGACAGACCCGGCGCTGCGCCAGCGCATCGTCGACGAATGCCTCGTGGCCTACCTGCATGATGAGCGCGACGCCTGGGACCTGATGGCCGACGGCCAGTACCAACGCATTGCCTCGGCCCTGGACACCACCCGGCCAGGCGTGCAGGCGGCCCTGATGGTCCGCTACGACGCGGGTTCATCCGCGCCAGGAGCGCGCGGATGAACCTGATTCTCTGGCGCCATGCCGAAGCCGAGGACGCCCCCGAGGGCGGCGATGACCTGGCGCGTTCGCTCACCCCGCGCGGCGAGCGTGAAGCGGCGCGCGTGGGTGCCTGGCTGGACCGCACCCTTCCAGAAGGGACGCGCGTGTTGTGCAGCCCGGCCCGGCGCTGTGAGCAGACCGCGCTGGCCCTGGGCCGCAAGTTCAAGCTCATGCCAGAGCTCGCGCCTGATTCAGGTGTCGAGGCGCTGCTCAAGGCTGCTCGCTGGCCCGATGCGCGCCAGCCCATGTTGATCGTGGGCCACCAGCCCACCCTCGGCCAGACCGTGGCCCTGCTGCTCGGGATGGCTGAAGGCACTTGCCCGGTGCGCAAGGGCGGTGTCTGGTGGTTGCGTGCGCGCGAGCGTCATGGACAATTGCAGGCCGTGGTGGTCACGGTGCAATCGCCGGAGTTGATGGTCGTCTGAGCTGGGGGTCTGCCAGCCCGGCCGGCAGCGAGGGCCCGGCCGCATGCAAGACACCGCGCCTTCAGGCCGGTAGCGTCATCAGCGCTTGGCCCGCGCGAACGCGCGAACCTGTGGTCAGGCCCTGGACCAGCTCAAAGCCGGGAGGCGCCAACACGATGATCGTCGAGCCATGCTCGAACCAACCCAGTTCCTGGCCCTTGGTGACAGAGATCTCACAGGGGATTTCGGTGGGGCCGCCGTAGCGCAAGTGCAGCAGCACGTCGAGGCAATGCAGCCGGATGCTGGCCACCAGCACCGCGGCGACGGGCACCAGGGCGAACTCGTGGCGTCCTGGTGAGTCCAGTTGCATCCGGATGACCGCACGCTCATTGCGGCAAAACAGTTTTTTGACCCGCGCCAGGGCGATCGGGTTGACATTCCAGGTGTCGCCGCTGATGTAGGTGACATGCCGGACCTGCGCGTCATGTGGCGCGTGAAAGCGGTGGTACATCGCCGAGGTCAGGCGCAGGGTGAGGTACTGCCCACCACGAAAAGGGCGCCAGTCCTGCGTGGGCCCGAGCAACTCGTCCAGGGTGTAGGGCATGCCTTTGGCCTGGAGCAGTGTCTGGCCGTCGATGGGGCCGCTGGCGCCGATGATCGCGTCACAGGGGCTGGCCATGATGTCTGGCCGCATGTCGACCGGCCGCGCCCCGTCACGCAATTGCCGCGTGAAGCAGTCATGAATGCTCTCGAAGCGGGACTCACGCGCTTCGCGCAGGTCTAGGTCGTCAAACCAGCCCCACACCTTCAGTGCCAAGCGGGTCCACAGCGGACTGCGGATCTTGCTCAGTTTGCCCATGGCTCGGGTGAGGGCGATGCGGGGAATGCGGTTGGTGAGGAGGAAGTTCAGGTCTTCCTGCGCCAGCAGGCGTCCGAGGCTGCGAGTTTTCATGGGGATTTCATCAATTTTTCAAACGAGTGAACTACACCTAGCCGGTCACTTCAACGCATTTCATATGACCGACCCCTTGATCCTCGGCGCCGCTGCCGGCGCCGGCGCCTACGCGATGGCCCGTGCCTATCGCCGTTTGCAACTGTCCCTGGCCAAGCAGCCGGGACTGGCCGGGCACACACGCCTGGCCAAGCGGGTGGCGGGCATGATTCCGGGCTATGCCTATGACGAAGCCGCCTTCTTCAGCTCGGACGGCGCGCCCGCCGAAGTGGTGGCGCGAAGGCGCGAGGCATTTGCCAAGCTGTGCGCCGACTACGCCGCGCGTTACCCGCGGTCGGCCGCTATGACCGCAGAGGCCCGCGAGGGCATCTCCGACTTGCAGTTCACCGGTGCTTATCGGGTGCCCTTCCAGTACAGCCCCTACCTGCGCCAGCATCTCAAAATGGGCAGCTTCGTGCGGGCGTCCTCCGGCGTGGAGGTGGAAGACCTCGACGGCAACCGCTTCTACGACCTGACCGGCTCCTACGGTGTCAACCTCATGGGGTACGACTTTTACAAGTCCTGCATCGCCGAGGGTTCGGCCCGGGTGGCGGAGCTTGGCCCGGTGCTGGGGCAATACCACCCCTGCGTGGCGGAGAACGTGCAGGCCCTGCGCAGCATCTCGGGGCTGGACGAGGTGTCCTTTCATATGTCTGGCACCGAGGCGGTGATGCAGGCCGTGCGCCTGGCCCGTTACCACACCGGCCGGACCCATCTGGTGCGATTTGCCGGCGCTTATAACGGCTGGTGGGAGGATGTTCAGCCTGGCCCGGGCAACCCGCTGGCGCCGCAGCACACCTACACCCTGCGTGACATGAGCGAGCGCACCTTGCAGGTGCTGCGCACCCGCAAGGACATTGCCTGTGTCATCGTCAATCCCTTGCAGGCCCTGCACCCCAACACCCCGGCGCCGGGTGACTCCTCGCTGGTCGACAGCAGCCGGCGCGCCGGCGTGGACCGCGAGGCCTATGCCCGCTGGCTGGCTGCGCTTCGCCAGGTGTGCACCGAGCGCGGCATTGTCTTCATTTTGGACGAGGTGTTCGTGGGCTTCCGCCTCGCGCCCGGCGGCGCGCAGGAGTACTTCGGCGTGCGCGCCGATATGGTCACCTATGGCAAGACCCTGGGCGGTGGCCTGCCGGTGGGGGTGGTCTGCGGCCGCGCCCACCTGATGAAGCGTTACCGCGAGGACCGCCCGGCTGACCTGTGCTTCGCCCGCGGCACCTTCAACGCGCACCCCTACGTGATGGGGGCGATGAACGCGTTCTTGCAGCGCCTGGACTCCCCGTCGGTGCGCGCCCTGTACGACGGGCTCGACGCGCGCTGGAGCGACCGCCTGGCGCACATGAACGAGGCGCTGCGCGCTGCCGGCCTGCCGGTGCAAGTGGCAGGCCTGTCGACCATCTGGACAGTGCTCTACACCGAGCCCTCCCGCTACAACTGGATGTTCCAGTTCTACCTGCGTCATCAGGGCCTGGCACTCAGCTGGGTGGGTAGCGGGAGAATGGTGTTCAGCCTGAACTACGGCGACACCGAATTCGAGGAGGTGGTGCGCCGATTCGTGGCCGCAGCCCAGACGATGCGAGACAGCGGCTGGTGGCATTCCGGTGGCACGCTCACGAACAAGGAAATCCGGCGCGGCCTGCTGCGTGAGATGCTGGCCCGACGTTTCGGGCGCTGAGGTCACAACGGTAGCACCGGCTGCACGGGGCAATGCGGTCGGCTCGGCCAATGCGGCTGTCGCGGCCGGTGCGGCCGACGCGGCGGAGGAGGGCCTCCCGGGGCCAGGCCCTCGGGCCTGCCCGGCGAAGGCCGCTGCCATTTGCTCAGTCCTTGCGCACGTGGTGCATCGGGTCGAGGAGCTCGCCTTTGAGCAGTGCCAGGGGCGCCTTGTGATACAGGATCACGTCGTGGACCGGGTCGGTGATGATCTTGAAAGCCCAGGCTACTGCCGGCATCCAGCCGTCACGCAGCCACAGCTGGCCCACGCGGAACAACACACCGGCAACGCCCAGCGCCAGCCAAACGGTTCCCACGTCGTGCAGCCACTCCATCACGCCTTGGGCTGGCTCGATCAGGCCGCCCAGGGAGGGCTGGAACCAGAGCAGGGCAGGCAGACCCACCCAGACGGTGAGCAGCACACTTTTGCGGTTCATGTTGTAGCCCACCTTGATCGCCTCCTTGTACTCGTCGCTGACCTGGTTGACATGGTCGAAACCGCGCGGCTCGAAGATGTAGTGGCCGGCTTGGCGGGTGACCATGGCCACGCACCAGCCCACCAGCGCGGCCCAGGCCGGATCGATGAACAGCAGGACGTAGGCGACCAAAAAGCTGAGCGCACTCACCAGATGCAGGGCCTGGTTGATACGGCTATGGTGGTAGTAGCGGTGATCGTCCCAACGCTGTTCGTGGAGGGTTTTGAGAAAGGCATTCATGGTGGGCTCCTGGGTGTGTGGCGCAGACCCCGCCGGCGATGGGTCGCCGCAGTCTGTCTGCGCCTCTTTCGAGTTTGAATGCTGGCTCTTGATGATGAAATTGCCGTGACAGATTGCGCGTCGGGCTGCGCTGTCACGGATTTGAGATATCCGCGGTGGAACATCCGGTCATGCCTGATCAAGACACCTCGCAATCTCCGCTGCGCGACATCCTGGTCGAGAGCCTGCCGGCCCTGCGCCGAGGCCTGCGCGTGTCGGTCGTCACTGAAACATTCCCGCCCGAGATCAATGGCGTGTCGATCACGCTGGCGCGTCTGGTCGAGGGCTTGCGGAGCAAGGGGCACGACCTGGAGATCATTCGGCCGGCCCAGGCGGTCGATCAGTCAAGTCCAGCGGGGGCACCCGGGCCGGCGCGCGACGAGCTGCTGACCCGTGGTGTGCCGATTCCCCGCTACCCTGGACTTCGCATGGGAATGCCGGCCAAGCGTCGCTTGATTCGCCATTGGTCGCTGCAGCGGCCTGACGTGGTTCACGTCGCCACCGAAGGACCTCTGGGTTGGTCGGCACTTCAAGCGGCCATTCATCTGCGCCTGCCGGTCACGTCTGATTTCCGTACGAATTTCCACACCTACACCGGGCACTATGGCATTGGCTGGCTGCAGCGCCCGATCACCGCCTACTTGCGCAAATTTCATAACCGGGCGCATTTCACGACGGTGCCAACCGAGGCGCTGCGGCTCGAACTCGATGCGCTGAACTTCCAGCGGTTGGTGGTCCTGCCTAGAGGGGTCGATACGAATGCGTTCTCGCCGGCGTTTCGCAGTCAGGCACTGCGCGCGTCGTGGGGCGTGTCCGATGACGATCTGGTGGTGGCGGTCGTTGGCAGGCTGGCACCCGAGAAAAATCTGCAGTTGCTGGTAGAGGCCTGGCAGTCGCTTCGCCAGGTTCATTCCCGCACCCGGCTCTTGCTGGTGGGTGACGGTCCGCAGCGGGCCGAATTGCAAGCAGCCTGCCCCGGAGCCATTTTTGCTGGCGCACGCCGCGGCGAAGACCTGGCGGCCCATTGCGCGAGCGCCGACCTGTTCGCCTTCCCCAGCCTGTCCGAAACCTTCGGCAATGTGGTGCTGGAGGCGCTGGCCAGCGGGCTACCCTGCGTCTGCTTTGACCATGCGGCCGCCGGGCTGCTTTTGCGTGATGGGCAAGCTGGCATCCTGGTGGATGCCCACCGGCCCAAGACCTTTGCCACCGCACTGCGTGACCTGGCGCTCGATCCGGATCGCCGTCGCGCGATGGCTCACGCGGCGCGCGAACTCGCCCTGCGTGAGGGTTGGGATGGCATCGTTGGCCGTTTCGAGACGCTTCTTGAGCGTGCCCGCGGCGATGGCACACCGGCAGGCCTTGGCAACCTGGCCGAGGATGGACTCGTGGTGCCTCTGGCGCGGCCCTGAGTCGCGTGTCCCTGCAGGCTCGGCGGGGGCTCACGCCTGAGGGGCGTCAGTGAGCGTGTGAGGCAGCGGACTTCGCGCGGGAGTTTGCACGATCGCGACACCACAGGACGCCGATCAGCACCGCAACGCAGCTACCGAGTACCACCATCACCCACTGGACGGGCCACTCGGCGGCGGTGACCAGGGTGTAGAGGCCCACCAGCACCAGAATGCTGGCGTTTTCGTTGAAGCCCTGAACCGCGACGGATCGGCCAGCGCTCAGGAGCACATGTCCCCGGTGCTGCAGGAGGGCGTTCAGCGGGACGACCATCAGGCCCCCCATGGCGCCGGCAGCGACCAGCAGGGCGACCGCGACTGGCAGCATCGTCACCTGGGACATCAGCATCAGTAGTGCGCCCAGCACGATGCCGGTCCAGACCATTCGCCGCGCCTGCTCCAGGGGTACCCACCGGCCTGCGGCCATCGCTCCGGCAATCACTCCGAGGGCTACCACCGCTTGCAAGTAGGCGCCCTGGCTCAGGTCCAGCCCGAGTTCCTCCTGGGACCAGCGCAGGACGATGAACTGCAATGCGGCGCCCACGCCCCAGAACAGCGTGGTCACGGAGAGGGAGATTCGTCCGCCCTCCGGATCGCGCCACAGGCGCAGGTTGGCGCGCCAGAAGTTGCGGCACAGGGCGACCGGATGAATGGGGGCCTGGGGGTAGCGTGCACCGCTGTCGGGTATCCACAAATTGAGGACACCGGCCACCAGGTACATCACCAACAAGATGACCAGCGACAGCCCCAGGGGGGAGACCATCGGCGACAGTGCGGTTGGCAGCCAAGCCATCGCTGCGAGGGGCGTGCCGAGGGCCTGCTGCCAGGCCAGTGCAGGCGCGCTCTCCAGCCAGTAACCGCTGACCAGGAGACCGCCCAAGCCAGTGCCAAGCAGTGCCGCGCAAACGACAGACACCTCGATCCAGCCATTGGCCTGTACCAACTGGCGTGGCGGTACCAGTTCAGTCACCAGACCATATTTGGCCGGCGCATAGCCCGCCGCGCCCAGGCCGGCCAGGGTGAAGGCCAGCACAGGGTTCACGCCGACGAGCAGTCCCAACGCCGACAAGCCCTTGATGGCGTTCATCCAGGCCATGAGACGGCCTTTGCGAATGCCATCTGCCAAGGGGCCCGCCACCGGTGCCAAGACCACATAGGAGAGCGTGAAGCCCAACTTGAGCAGTGGCGCCCACCAACCCGGCATGCCCTGGGCAGTGAGCGCCGCAATGGTCACGATGAGTAGCGCATGGTCCGCCAGTGCGGAGATGAACTGTGCAGCGATGATCCAGTGAAAGCCCTTGGGCATGGCGCTCCGCTTCGTTTACCGGGCGCCCCCCACATCGCTGCGAGGGGCGGTGGTCGCCGGTGTGGAACGTACGCTCAGCGCGCGCGCAGGAGTTCGCCGGCTTCGAGCAGGATCAGCTCGTTGTCGTCCGCCTGATTGGGGTTGCGGCTGCTGGAGAAGGGCAGGTTGTTGTCGTTGCCGACGATGATGTGGTTGGCGTCGACGACATCGACGTTTTCGATGGTGAAGAACGGGAAGGTGAGCACACCGCCCTGCAGGGGTTTGCGCGCCAGTTGCTTCGGGTCCTGGATGTTCAGCAGGTCAACGTAGCCGATCTTGCGCATCGCCTGGCCAGCGGTCTCGGGCTTGAATTCCACCTTGTAGATCCGCTTGAACTTGGGCAGGTCGTGGAAGCAGTCCGGCCGACGCTGACCGGCAGGGCAGGCCTTGTCGGGGGTTCCTTCGCCATTGTCACGCTCGATCACCAAGGCCGTGGTCGCATCGATCATGTTGAAGTCGCCGATGGCGTGGTGATTGGCTTCCATCACGTACTTCCAGGACTTCCCGGTCCACTGACCCGCCTTCACGTCGAACTCCAGCACCCGCAGGTACTGGCGTCCGCCCTCCGTCTCGTAGGATTTGCTGGCATCGTTCCACAGGGCGCCTTCGAGCATCGCGTAGAGCTTGCTGCCGTCCTTGGACGCAGCCATGCCCTCGTAGCCCTTGGAACGGCGCACCTCGAACTTCACGCTGCCATCGGGCGCGCCCGGTGTGGTCACGGACGGGTGATCTGGGGATCGTACGACCTTGCCGTCGACCTGGGTCTCGAACACCGCCAGCACTTTGCCGTTCAGATCTGCCTTGATCAGGAAGGGGCCGAACTCGTCGCCAACCCACAGTGCGCCATCGGCAAACTGAAAGCTCTCGGGGTCGAAATCAGAGCCGGTGAGAAAACGCTTCGTGGTGCCCTCATGAACGATCCGGAACGGCACTTTCTTGTCCGGATCGTGCAGGAACACGGTCTTCAGGCGCTGCAACTGGCCGGTCTTGAAGTCGACGTTGTACTGGCTGAGATGAAGCATGAAGTCGGGGGAGTTGGCTTTGGAGCCTGCGCCGTTGTCGGTCAGGATCCAGTAGCTCCCGTCGTCCATCCGCTTGATGCCGGAATGACCCTGCAGGGGCTGGCCATCGAAAGGCAGCTTCACCCCGGTAGGACGCCCGGCAGATTGACCCTCGACGGTGCCAAGGGTCTCGACGCGGGCGCCGGTGGTGAATTTGCCGCTCGCGCGCAGGTCGGCCGGCGCGTCGCTGGGGGCTGGGACGAAGGTCTGCGCGGGGAGTACGGCATGGCCAGCCAAAGTGACCGGGTAGGCCTGCTGTGCCTGCGCGTTGAAGGCCAGGCAGGTCAGCGTGGCGCTGAGAAGGGCGTTGAGTCTGAAGTGACGGAAATGCGTGTTCATGAGTTTCCCGTGGGTTGTTGTCAAAACGACCGCAGGTTGCAGCGCGGGCGTGAAGCCTTGATGACGATGCCAACAAGAACGCAACGTCAAAAAACCTCCATCGTCCCGAAATATCCGTGACACACACGCCGTCCACAGTCCCTGGACATGCGCAAACTATTCGAAACGATCACGGATTTCCCTGGCAACGACAACGCGCCAGAGCTGCCAGGGGAAGTGCAACCGGATCCGGCTGCGCGCAAGTACCGCTCCATCTTCATCTCGGATATCCACCTGGGTACGCCCGGATGTCAGGCCGATGCCCTGCTCGAGTTTTTGCGTGACAACGACAGCGAATACCTCTACCTCGTCGGTGACATCATCGACGGGTGGCAGCTTCGCCGCCGCTGGTACTGGCCCCAGGCGCACAACGATGTCGTGCAGAAGTTGCTGCGCCGTGTTCGCAAGGGTTGCAAAATCATTTACGTGCCGGGCAACCACGACGAGTTTGCGCGGCATTTTGTGGGGCACCAGTTTGGTGGCATCGATGTGCAGGAGGAGGCTGTGCACGTGACCGCGGACGGGCGCCGCCTCTGGGTCATTCACGGCGACTACTTCGACGCAGTCGTCCAGCACGCTCGCTGGCTGGCCTATGTGGGCGACCACCTTTACGACCTGACCCTTCGGATGAACCGCCACCTCAACTCGCTGCGTGCGCGGCTCGGGTTGCCCTATTGGTCGCTTTCTGCCTACTTGAAGGACCGGGTGAAGAAGGTGGTCAGTTACGTCAATTCATTCGAGGAGGCCGTTGCCGCCGAGGCGCGCCGGCGAGGACACCAGGGCGTGCTGTGCGGGCATATCCACCGTGCCGAAATGCGCATGATCGACGGCGTCCTGTATTGCAACGACGGCGACTGGGTGGAAAGCCGTACGGCCCTGGTGGAGCATGCGGACGGTCATCTGGAAATGTTGGCCTGGCAGCCTGACCGCGAGGCTTTGCTTCAAAACACACCCGCGCCTGCCGGCCAAGCGGTGGGCGCGATTGCGCCCTAGGCAGGGGCCTCGCAGGCCCAGCCCCGCAGCTTTGCCGGGGCTAGGATTCGGAGCGAGGGGCTGCCTCAGCCCTTGGCGGGACGGCCCGTCTTGATGGCGGGCAGGGAATCCAGAGCTTGAATCAGCGCAGGCGCAGCCAGGGCTTCGAGCAGTTTGACACCCGCGCGCAGCAGTTCGCTTTTCTTGGCGGGCCGACCGGCCTGGGTGGCGCGCGTCTTGAGTGCTTCAATGGCGGCGTATTCAGCCTTGGGCATGGTGAAGCTGTCACGGACCATCTTGGGCTTGCGCACCTTCTCGACGGGCTGCGCCAAAGGCGCTGCCGCTGGCTTGGCGGCCGGACGCGGTGAGGCCGCATTGGAACCCTTGGCGTTCGCTCCGGCTGGTGCTGGGACGGCGGATTTTGCAGGGGCTTTGACTGGTGCCTTGGTAGCGGGGCTGGCAGCGGGCTTGGCCGGAGCTTTTGCAGTGGGTGTCGTGGCGGGTTTCGTCCCGGGTTTCGCGGGCGCCTCGGCCGCTGGCCTGGCAGGCCGCTTGACGGTCGTCTTGGTGGCCGCCGTGGTGGCCGCCTTGGTGGCCGTGTTGGTGGAAGTCTTGGGTCGGCGAGTGGCCATGGTCAGGTCTCCAATCCGCTTCTAACGGTATAAACGATTTATACAGTTTAGGTCAGCTGCGACCCCTTGGTTGCAAAGACCTTGTTGCCGGCAGGCGTTCCAGTGCGTCCAGGCTGACCCGGCGCACTCGAAGGCGGCCGGCTCACTCCTGCAGCAAAAACAGCCGGGAGGTCTTGCCCCAGGCGGCCACTTCTTCCCGCAGCAGGTGGGCCGACTGCGGGTAGGTGGCTGCCCAGCTTGCGGGGAGCGTGAGCCGGATGGCCGCTCCCTCCGATGTGAGCTGCAGGCCTTGGGCTTGCGGATCACGGCGCGCGTGGCACAGGATCACGGCCAGCCGCAAGGCGAGAAGCTGCTGCACGAACAGGTCGTCGCCGAAATCGGCATCGAGCTTGCGGAGTTTGCCGCGGTGCCCGAGCACCAGCAGGCTCAGTCGATGCAGTTCGCTCTGGGTGAACCCCGGTGCGTCGGCATGGTCCAGGATGTAGGCGCCATGCTTGTGGTACTCCTCGTGGGAGATCTGGCTGCCAATCTCGTGCAGCCTGGCAGCCCAGACCAAGGGCTGCATCGGGTCGGCGGTCATGTCACCTTTCCCGGCGGTCTGGGCCATGAACTGTGCGGCCGCCAGGGCAACCCGGCGGGCTTGTGCATCGTCCACTCCAAACCGTGCGGCCAGGCGCTCGACGGTGGCAGCCCGCAGGTCGGTGTCGGGGTGTTCCCGGTCCAGCAGGTCGTAGAGCACGCCTTGGCGCAGGGCGCCCTGCGCCACGTGGAGCGTGTCGATCTCCAGCAGGTCAAACAGTGCCAGCAGAACTGAAAGACCACCCCCGATGACCGGGCGCCGGTCCTCCTTGAGTCCCTCGAGCCGTACCTTGTCGGCATGGCGCGCGGTCAGCAGGCGTTCGCGCAGCCAGCGCAGACCCTCTCGGGTGACCACGCCCTGCTCAAAGCCGCAGGCCTGAAGGATGTCGGCGACGGCTCCCACCGTGCCGGATGCGCCATAGGCGCTGTCCCAGGCGCTGCGGGGGTAGGCGGCCAGCGCCTCGTCGAGGATGGCCTTGGCCGCCACCTCCGCGCGCTCAAAGGCGGCGGCGCTGAACTCGCCCTCGGGGAAGTATTTTTGCGACCAGGCCACACTGCCGACCCGAAAGCTCTCGAGCGTGCGGGGGCTGAAGCCCTGGCCCAGGATCAGCTCGGTGGACCGGCCACCGATATCCACCACGAGGCGGCGCTCGTCGGACTGCGGCAACAGATGCGCCACCCCCTGGTAGATCAGGCGTGCCTCTTCACGTCCGGCGATCACCTCGATGGGAAAGCCGAGAATCTGCTTGGCTTTGTCCAGAAAGGCGTCGCGGTTGCGCGCCTCGCGCAGCGTCTGCGTGGCGACAGCCCGAACCTGAGCGGTCCCGAAGACGGAAAGTCGTTCAGCGAAACGGGCCAGGCAATCCCAGCCCCGCTGCATGGCATCAGGGGTGAGGTTGCGGGCCTCGTCGAGCCCGCCCCCCTGGCGCACAGTTTCTTTGAGGTATTCGACGCGCTGGATGACACCGTGGTCGTGGCGGCCGATTTCGAGCCGGTAGCTGTTGGAGCCCAGGTCGACTGCCGCCAAAAGAGAACCGTTTTTCATTATCTAGCCAGCATATCAGGGCCGGCGCAAGGGTCCCGCAGCAGAGCCGGGGGGAAAGCCAGGGGAGGGCGCCGCTCTTTTGCGGGTTGCAAAGACGCAGGGGGAATAGACGGTGCGAATGGACAGCCCAAACAAATCGGCGGGCACCGTTGCCACGATGCCCGCCTGTACGGGGCCCCGGGGTCGCCCCCGGTTGCCACACCCAAGCTTATTGCTTGGGCGGCATCAGCACGCGGTCGATGGTATGAATGACGCCATTGGTCGCGGC
>JAURKV010000130.1 GCA_030831585.1 Ramlibacter sp.
CTCAATAGCGTGGAGTGGGGTGAGGGCGTGTTCGGCGCCGAGGCCGCAGCGCGCCACTACTACCGCAAGAGCGTGTCCCAGCTCTCACCCTTCGAAGCCGCGCGCCTGGCCGTCATGCTCCCGCGCCCGCGCTACTTCGAAAAATTGCCCAACTCCCCCTACCTCTCCGGCCGTGCCGAAGTGATCGTCGGGCGCATGGGCAGTGCCGAGCTGCCCTGAACAGTCCGCGGCGCCGCGCAACGCCGCTCCGCGCCATTCCCCGCCGC
The DNA here is from genome assembly GCA_030831585.1 of Ramlibacter sp. Lineage (GTDB taxonomy): Bacteria > Pseudomonadota > Gammaproteobacteria > Burkholderiales > Burkholderiaceae_C > Ramlibacter. The sequence goes on from JAURKV010000130.1 coordinate 267, forward strand.
TCACTCCGCCGCGCGGCGCAGCGTCTGGGCCACCGGCTGGCGCAGTACCCCGCGCAAGGTCCACCAGCCCGCCGCCCAGGCCAGCAGGGCGCCTGCCAGCGCACCGCCCAGAGGCACCCAGGGCGATACCCGCCAGCTGAAGTCAAAGACCCAGCGCGCCAGCGCCCAGCCCACCACGCTGGCCACCGAGGCAGCCAAAAAACCTGCCAGCAGGCCTACCCCAATGAGCTCGGCCCGTTGCACCTGCCGCAGCAGCGAGGCACGGGCGCCCACCGCCCGCATGATGGCGAATTCACGGGCCCGCTCCTCGCGGGTGGCGGTGATGGCGGAGAAGAGCACCACCAGGCCGGCGGCCAGGGTGAAGCCGAAGAGGAATTCCACCGCCTGGATCACCTGGTCCAGCACCCGCTGCACCTGGCCGAGCGTGGCGCTCATGTCGATGTTGGTGATGTTCGGAAAAGCGCGTACGAGGGAGTTGTCAAAACCAGGCTGTGGCGGCGCGCGGAAGGCGCTGATGTAGGTGGCCGGCAAGTTGGGCATCTGCGAGACGGTGTACATGGCGAAGAAATTCGCCCGCATCGAACCCCAGTCCACCTTGCGCAGCGAGGTGATGCGCGACTCCTGGCGCAGGCCGCCGATGTCAAAGACCAGGGTGTCGCCAAGCGAAAGACCGAGCGTCTGCGCGATGCCCTCTTCCATGCTGATCGCGCTGGCGTCTCCTGGCTGCCAACGGCCGCTCACCACCTGGATGTGGGCTGGCATCTCGGCGCTGTGCGAGAGGTTGAACTCACGGTCCACCAGACGCCGGGCGCGGTCGTCGTCAAATTGATCGGGCGAGACCGGCCGCCCGTTGATGGTGAGCAAGCGGCCACGGATCATCGGGTACCAGTCGTAACGGGCCACGCCGGCGCGTGCCAGCGTCTGTTGGAACGCCTGCGCTTGCTCGGGCTGGACATTGATCACGAAGCGGTTGGGTGCGTCGGGCGGGGTGGCGCGGCGCCAGCTCGAGATGAGGTCGGTTCGAATCAAGACCAGCAGCACCAGGGCCAGCATGCCCACCGCCAAGGCGCTGACCTGGACCACGGTGTAGGCCGGCCGGGCGGCGACCTGGCGGGTCGCTAGCACCAGCCAGCGCGGCGCGGTGGCCTCGTTGACGGCGCGCCGCAGCAGACGCAGGGCCAGCGCCGCCAGACCGGCGAACAGCAGCACCGCGACGGCGAAGCCACCGACCGCAATGCCGCCCAGCGCCAGATCACGGCTGGCGGCGAGCAAGAGTGCGGCAAAGCCGGCGACGCCCAGGCCTAGCACACCCAGCGAGGCCGGCTTGAGACCGCCAAGGTCACGGCGGATCACCCGCAACGGCGGCACCTGGGCCAGTTGCAGCACCGGCGGCAAGCCAAAGGCGACCAGCAGGGTCAGGCCCACGCCCAGTCCAAACAGTGCCGGCCAGGCGCCGGGCAGGGGCAGCGTCGCCTCCACCAGGCCGGCGAGCAGTTGCACGAACACAAAATGGACCGCGAAGCCCAGCGCCACGCCCAAAGCACTCGCGGCTAGCCCCACCAGGCCGAACTCGAAGGCGTAGGCCCGGGCGATGCCTGCCTGGCTCTGGCCCAGCACCCGCAGCATGGCGCAGTCGTCCAGATGGCGGCTGGCAAATCCGCGCGCCGCCAAAGCCACCGCCACCGCGCTGAGGAGGGCCGCCAGCAGTGCCACGAGGTGCAGGAACTTGCTGGCGCGGTCCAGGGTCTGGCGCATCTCGGGTCGGCCCGCCTCCATCGACTCCAGCCGCACGCCGCGCAGCGACGACTCGGCCTCAGTCTGAGCATTGGCAGCGGCGCGAGCAGGGGCCGTCGCCGACGAACCGGTCACGGGCTGAATCTGCGCTTGCGCCCAGTCTTGGAAGCGCTTGACCGCCGAGTCCCCGCCAGCGACTGCGAGCCGCCAGGTCAGCCGGCTGGCCGGTTGCACCAGACCTGTGGCTGCGAGGTCGCCCTCATGAATCATCACTCGGGGCGCAAAGCTCATGAAGCCGGCACCGCGATCAGGCTCGGCGGTGATCACGCGGCTGATGCGCAATTGGGCATCGCCCAAGCCCATCAGATCGCCCACCTGAAGCGCGAGCGCGTCCAGCAGGGGGGCATCCACCCAGGCTTCTCCGCGCGCAGGGATCTCGGCGGTGGGCGCGCCCGCCTCACCCGGTGACTGGGCCACCCGAACGCGGCCGCGCAAGGGGTAGCCAGGGCTCACCGCTTTGAGCGCCACCAGCCGCGTCGCGCCGCCGCGGGCCTCATCGGCCCGGGCCATGGTGGGAAAGGACACGGTGGCGGCCACCTGAAGGCCCAGCGCCCGCGCCTGCGCGGCGAACTGCGGTGGCGTCGGGTTGTCGCTGACCACCACCACGTCGCCCCCGATCAGCTGGCGAGCATCACGCGCCAGGCCGGCCTGCAGCCGGTCGGCGAAAAAACCCACGGCCGTCAGCGCCGCCACCGCCAGGAGGATGGCTGCCACCACCAGGCCCAGCTCGCCGGCGCGCAAGTCGCGCCGGAGCATTCGCCAGCCGAGTTGCCAAGATGACGGGGGACGGTGCGTGGTGGCCATGAGCGATACGGTACCCCATCGCGCTTATCCAGTGCCGACTGGAGGGCGTTGGCCAGCTCGCCCAGCCCGGGCTCGCGCATCACCGAAAAGTGCGAACCGCCCACGTTCCGGGTCTCGATGCGGCCTTGTACCCAACGCTCCCACCCTAGGCAGGGGCCGGCCGCAAGATAGGGCACCTCGGCCTGGCGCGCCTTGATCAGCAACAGATCGCCATTCCAGACCGGTGGCTGGTAGCGCGCTTGCACCTCGATGAAGTTGGTAAATAGCTGGGCCTCGGCCAGCTCGGGTGGAAGCGCCTCACCGCGCGCGCGCGCGGCCAGCGCCTGCGCGTGGCGAGCGTTATCGCCTCGCCCCTGCAGGCGTCGCACCGGCCAACCCAGCGCAAAGCGCAGCGACCAATGGCGCATCAGCCACAAGCGCCGCCACCAGGGCAGCCGCAGGCGTGCGGCGACCGGGCACAGGGTGTCAATCATCACCAGCAGATCAACCTGCTGCCCGTCGGCCTGGAGCTGACGCGCCATCTCCATCGCGATCACGCCGCCGGCCGAATAGCCTGCGAGGCGATAGGGCCCCTCGGGACAGACCTCGCGCAGGGCGGCGAGGTACTGCGCCGCCATCGCCTCGACGCTGGGCAGCGGCGCCAAATGTCCGTCCACGCCCTGAGCCTGCAGGCCGTAAAAGCCCTGGTCGGGGGCGAGCCTGTCGGCCAGGAGCCGGAAATTGAGCACATTGCCGCCGGCGCCATGGACGCAAAACAGGGGCAGACGGCTCGGAAGATGGGTCCCTGCGGCCGGCCGAGGGCCGGGACGGAGGTTCACCAGCGGGGACCAGGGCGCGGGTGTCCTCGGAGCCGCGGCACTGCCTCTGCCACTGCCACTGCGGGTCGCCGGCGCGAACGGTGCCGCAGGCGCGGGCTGTGCGGCCGTCACTCGCGCAGCCAAGCTGGCCAGCGTGGGCGCTTCGAACAGCGTCGACAGCGGCAGGTCGACGCCCAACTCCCGGCGCAGGCGCGCGAACAGACGCACCGCCACCAGGGAGTGGCCGCCCAGGGCAAAAAAGTCGTCTTCGGGTCCAGGCTGCGCCACGCCGAGCAGTTCGCGCCAGGCCTGGGCGAGGGCGGCCTCGACCGGCGTGAGGGCGGCTGCCGAAGGAGCGGGAACGTCTGATCGGACCTGCGAAGCCGGCCGGCAGGCTCCCTCTGGCACGAGCGGCATGGGCGGCATGGGCGAGCCATCCAGCGCTGCCGCCCTTCCTGGCAAGGGCCGCGCAGCCGCTTCCAAGTCAGCGCAAAGCCCTCCGCAAGCTGTCGGCGAGAACCGCTCCCGCAAGCGGTCCAGGTCCATCGACGACACGGTGACCAGCGGCGCAGCCGATCCGAGCGCCCGCTCGAAGACGGCAGACGCTTCCTCGGCGCGGATGCCGCCCGCCACCAGCGCCCGAAAGGCCCGGGTGGCGAACACGCTGGCTTCGGGCGGCGGCGTGTCCTGGCGCGCCAGCCCTGCGGGATCCACCGGCTTCAGCACCAAGCCCCGCACCCAGCCGAGAACCGGGCCCTCTGTGCTTTGCAGTTGCACGTCCAGCGACAGCCGTCCGCCGGAGAGCCGTTCCCTGCGGGTGCACACGCTGACCAGCCGCCCCGGCAGCGCGGGCGGCAGGCAGGCCTCGGCCAGGGCCACCGGCGCATAGAGCAGGTCTACGAGGTCGTCCTGATCGCCCTGGTCGTCCTGGCAGTCCTGCCCGCTTCGCCCGCCGGCTTGGCGGGCCGGCAAGCCCATGGTGAGCGCGACATCCATCAGCGCGGGGTGCCAGGCGAACTGCGCAAGGTCGGGGGCGAATTCGGACGCGAGGGCCAGACGTGCGACTGGCAGGACCGTGAAAGCGGGACACGCAGGCGATACATCGACATCGCGACGGGCCCATGGCCACCCGTTGACCTCGGTCACACCCACGCGCTCCGGGTTTGCCATGCGGCCCGTGTCCTGCGCGCGCTGCACGTGCTGCACGCGCTCCCCGCCCTCCACGCCCTCCACGCAATCCCAGCGCGGCCCCAGCATGAGTGCGGGGTGCGCCGCCTGCGGTGCCTGCGCCCTCTTCCAGGGACCAATTACCAGCGTCGCAGGGGGCGCCTGCACCGTATTTGTCGATGCGCCCACCCAGGCCAGGCGACCGCGCGCATGGCGGGTCCACGTGCTCTCGCCCCGGCCAAGGCTGTCGATGCGCAGGTCCCAACTTGTCAGCGCAGGGGATGCTGGGCTTGACTCACAGGCTTGCTTGATGGGATGGACTCGGCTTGCATCGCCTGGACTCGGCCTGGAGGGCGTCTCCTGTGTGCCCTGCACCGGATCGAGTGTCAGGCGCACACGCCGGGGTGCGTCTGCAAAGACCATCGCCGCCTCCCAGGCCCAGTCGCGAACGACCAGCCAAGCCGCCTCGTCTTGGCCTTCAGCCCTGCGCGGCGTCCGGGTGGCGCGCCGGATGGCCGCATCCGTCTCGATGGAGGTCATCGCAGCACGCGCCATTTCCAGGTAGGCGGTCCCCGGCAGCACCGGGCGCCCTGCCACCTGATGCTCATGCAGCGACCACAGCGCGTCGGGCGCGAGAAGCACCTCGAAGCAGGGGCTGTCGGTCGCCGTGACCCGCGCACCCAGCAGGGGGTGCGTATCAGGTTGCGCACCCAGCAGGGGGGGCGCATCCGAGTGCACACCCAGCAGGGGGGGCGCGTCGGATTGCCCATCCTCGAGCGGGCGCGCATCGACCTGCACGCCCGGGGCCGGGCGCGCACCGGCCCGCGTGACAGGCGCTGGCGGTCCCCGCTCCATTCCGGCGCGCCGCGCCGCCATGCCCCGGTCCGCCCACACACCCCAGCGAATCGCCAGGCCGTCCGTCCGGCGCGCGGCGAGCGATTCCAGTACCGCGTTGGCGGCCACATAGTCGACCTGTCCGGGCGGGCCCAGCAGCACGCTGGTCGACGAGAACACCACGAACAGGTCCATGGGCTCGGGCAAGAGGCGGTCCAGCACCAGCGCGCCACCGGCCTTGCCCCCGATGAGGCGGCGCATCTCGGCCAGCGGCCGCTGCGCCAATGGCGCGTCGTCCATGTCGCCAGCGGCGTGGAAAACACCGTGGATCTCTCCCCAACGCAGGGCGCAGGTGTGGACCACCTGGGCCATCTGGGCGGGGTCGGACACGTCGGCGCACATCACCTGCACCTGCGCGCCAGCGGCCTCAAGGGCCTGCAGCTCCCACTGCCGCTCCGTTGGCAGCGGATGGCGGCCGACCAGCGCGAGCCGGGGCGCGCAGCGGCGCGCCAGCCAATTCGCCAGGGTCAGGCCCAGGTCCCCCAGCCCGCCGGTGATCAGGTAAACGCCGCCGTGACGCAAGCGCAGGCCTGGGGGAAGGGCCGGCTCGGGCGGCGCCGCCGGTGCGCAGCGACGAACCCAGCGCTGGCCCTGCCGCCAGGCCACCACCGGCGAAGGAAGTGGGTCAGCCCAAGCCTCATCCGAAGCGGCCTCCGCGCGCAGCCAGTCGGCCACGGTGGCGGGCTCGTCATCGGGGTCGAGATCGACCAGCCGCGCCTGCACACCGGGCAATTCACGCGGGATCACCCGCGCCGGCCCCAGTGCCAGGGCCTGCTCGGGTGACCGCGGGGGCAGGCCCGACACCGCCAAGGCGCCCGCGGTGACGAAGAGCCAGCGTGAGGGCGCCTCGATGCCAGCCTCCAGCCACTGGCGCGCCAGACCAATCGCCGGCTCAAAGGCCGCGGCCTGCTGCGCCCGAAGGCCGGCCAGGGCGCCCGACTCGGGGACGGCTTGCTGCGGTCCAACAAGCCCTGGATGCCCTTGCAGCCTCTCCCCCCTCTCCTCCCCCTCAGCGCGCTCGTATGAAGGGGGCCAGAGCGGACCCGGGCTGTCGCCATCGAGCGCCCCCAAAAGAAGCACCACCGCCGGCGGCGGGTGACGTGACAGGCCCGCGTCCTCCGGCAGGCACTCGACACCGGCGGCGACCAGTGCCCGGCGAATGCCTGCGCCTGCAGCCGAGGATCCCCCCAGCACGAGCCAAGCGGGGTGGCCCGTGGGCGCCAGCGGCAGCGGCTGGCGCTCCCACACATCCTGGCTGAACCAATCCGGCCCCAAGGGCAAGCGGGGAGCCGGCGCGAGCGGGCCTGCCTTGGCAGATGTCGCAGCGCTGGGCCTGGGCTCGGCCAGCGTGCTCGTCAACGACCCGGCCTTGCCGTGAAGGTCATCGGAGTGATTGGCAGGCGGGTCGACCCAGTGCCGAACCCGCTCGAAGGGGTAAGTGGGCAGGGAGACTCGCCGGCCGGTCCGGCCGGTGCGCAGCGCCTCCCATTGCAGCGGCACGCCCGTGCACCACAGCGCGCCCGCGGCAGCCAGCAGGTGAGGCAGGTCCTCGCCACCCTCCTGCGGCCGGCCCGCCGAGGCCAGAAGCAGCCGCTCGCCGTAGCCATTGGCGCGTGCCAGCGAGGTCAGGGCCTGGCCTGGCCCGCACTCGAGCCAGGCTGCGCCCGGATGGTCATGCGCCAGGCGGGTCATGGCCTGCGCGCATCGCACCGGCTGGCGCAGGTGCCGCCCCCAGTAATCGGGAGGCAGCGTCTGCCCCGGCAGGATCCACTCACCGTCCAGCGCCGATAGAAAGGGACGTCGCGCGGGCAAAGATCGCAAATCGGCGCAGCGCTCGAGCAGGACAGGTAGCAGGCCATCGACCGCACGCGAGTGCGCCGCAACTGCCACCGGCAAGGGGCGCGACCCAATCCCCAGGCCCTGCAGATGCGCGGCCAGGCGTGCCAGCGCCTGCGGCGAGCCCGAGACCGCGCACAGTCCCGGCGCGTTGACGGCTGCCAGGTCCAGGCCCTCCTGCGCCAGCCAGGGCGCTAACTGCGCCTCTGACGCTTCGACCGCGAGCATGGTGCCGCCGGCCGCCTCGAGCAATTCGCCACGCCAGCAGGCCAGCGTCAGCGCATCGGGCAGGGCCAGCAGCCCGGCGGCGCAGGCAGCGGCCACCTCACCAGCGCTGTGCCCCATGAGCGCACAAGGCGTGACGCCGACCGCCTCCCACTGGCGGGCCAGCGCCAGTTCGAGGACCAGCAGCGCCGGCAATTCGAACCGGGGCGAGGTCTGCCCTTCGGGAGCCAGGTGGTGGACGGCGACCCGCGGCGCCAGACCGAGCGCGCAGGCCGGGTCGCGGCCTTGGGCATCCGCGTGAGCATGGCCGTGCCCAGTGATTTCCCCCAGCCATGTAGACCGCAGTCCCTCGGCCACCTCGAGGGCGACTCCGGCTGGCCAAGCTTCGAGGCAAGCCTGCACCGCTTCGCGGAAGGCCGGCAGCGCCAGCAGGTCATGGCAGGCACCCGGTCGATGCGAGCCGGCGCCGGGGAACAACCAGGCCACCGCCGGCGGCGGATCCTGCGCCGCCCCCTGGACATGACGCGCTGGCGCCTCCCCCACCGAGCCTGCGCTGGGCGGTGCAGACACGGCCTGCGAGCCCGGCGCTGCCAGGGCGCTGCGTAACTGCGTGTGATGACGCGCCACCCAGACCGATCGACAGGGCTGGTGCAGCCGCCCTTCCTGCAGGGTGAAGGCCGCGTCCACCAGGTCCGCCAACTCCATCGGACCCGCCGCATTCGTTGCACCCGGTGAATCGCCCGCCTCGTCCACCAGCCAGGCTTGCCAGCGCGCTTCCAGGGCCAACAGGGCCTGGGGCGTGCGCGCCGACAGCGGCAACAACTGCCAAGACGGAGAACAGGGGGGGATGGCGGGCGGACGAGGCGCCTCCTCCAGGATCAGATGCGCATTGGTCCCGCCGACGCCCAGCGCGTGCACTGCGGCGCGCCGAGGTCGGGCGCCGGACGGCCACGCCCTCGCCTGGGCGAGCACCTGCAGCGGAAGACGGTCGCCGAAGCGACGGTTCGGCCTTTGGAAGTGCAGGCTCGAGGGCAACTGGCCATGGCGCAGGGCCAGGCACACCTTGATCAGGGAGGCCACGCCGGCGGCCGTGTCCAGATGCCCGATATTGCTCTTGACCGAGCCCAGCCCGATCGCGCCGGGGGCCGCACCCGCGTAGGCCTGGGACAGGGCCGCCACCTCGATCGGGTCGCCCACGGGCGTACCGGTTCCATGGGCCTCGATGTAGTCAATGTCGGCCGCCTGCAGGCCGGCCATCGCCAGGGCTTCGGCCGCAACCTCGGCCTGACCGTCCTGGCTGGGTGCCAGGTAGCCGGCCTTGGCGCGACCGTCGTTGTTGATGGCAGATCCGCGGATGACCGCCCAGATGGCATCGCCATCACGCAGCGCATCTTGCAGGCGGCGCATCACCACTACACCCACGCCGCTGCCGAAAACAGTGCCCGCTGCGGCGTCATCGAAAGCGCGACACCGGCCGTCAGGCGAGAGAATTTCGCCGGCCGCGTGGCGGTAGCCCTGGCGATGCGGAAGCTCGATGCTCACGCCGCCGGCCAGCGCCATGTCGCACTCGCCGGCCAGCAGGCTCTGCGCCGCCAGGTGCACCGCCACCAAGGAGGTGGAGCAGGCCGTCTGCACGCCGACGCTGGGCCCGCGAAGGTCGAGAAGGTAGGAGACCCGGGTGGTGAGGAAGTCCTTGTCGTTGCCGGTGTGCCGCAACAGGAACAGCCCCATGGTCCGCAGCAACTCCGCGTTGGGCAGCAGGTGCCGGGCGAAGTAGGCCTGCTGGCCGCAGCCACCGAAGACGGCCACAGCCCCCGGAAAGCGCCCTGGCCCACTGCCGGGCACATGACCGGCATCCTCCATCGCCTCCCAGCAGCATTCGATGAAGTGCCGGTGCTGCGGGTCCATCACCGCCGCATCGCGGGGGCTGATACCGAAGAAGCGGGCGTCAAAGCACTCCATGTCTGCCAGCGGCAGGCAGGCGGGCACATAGGCGGTGTCGGTCAGGTCGCGCGCGCTCACGCCGGCCGCGCGTAAGGCCGGCTCGTCCAGCCAGCAGGTGGCCTCACGCCCGTCACGCAGCAGGCGCCAGAAGGCGCGCCAGTCGGGCGCACCGGGGAATCGCCCCGCCAGACCCACCACCGCGACTGATCCGGAGGGTGCGAGGGGACTGGTCATGGCCTGCCCTCAGCCCGGGAGGCTGTTGCGCAAGGCGCGGCGCGACCCGGCGCGGCCCTGCGCAGCGGAGAAGGTGCTGGCTGCAAGGGTCGCAGCGGTCGCCGCCGAGTTCGCGGCGAGGTGACGGGCCAGCGAGGAAATGGTGGTCAAACGGAACATGTCAGTCACCGGGATCTCGACCCCGCAGGCGTCGCGCAGGCGCCGCTGCACCTGGATGACAGCCAGCGAGTGACCGCCAAGGTCGAAGAAGTTGATCTCGCGTCCCACCTCCTGCCGGCCCAGCACCGCGCGCCAGGTCTGGGTCACGACGGCCTCCAGCGCCTCCAGCGCCTCCATCGCCTGCGGTGTACTCGCAGTCGCTGCCAAGCACGCCCGGCCTGGCAGGGTCACCGTGCTGGCCACCAGCGCAGGCGCTGGCCGCGAGGGATGTCGCTGATGTGCCTGATTTGGCTGATGTAGCTGATGCATCGGCGTCGATGGCGTCAGCCGCCGAGGCTCGCCCGTGCGACTGGCCGCCACCAGCGCCTGGCGGTCGATCTTTCCGTTGGGTGTCTTGGGCAAGTCATCGCGCAGGGCGATACCCCGTGGCAGCATGAACTCCGGCAGCTGGCGTCCCAGTGCGCGCGCCAGATCCAGAGGCTGGGGGGACTGCCCGGAACGCGGGGTGACGAAGGCCTGCAGCCAGGCCTCGCCCTCACCGTCGCGGCAGGCGACCACCACCGCCTCGCGCACTCCGTCCATGGAGGCCAGCGCGGACTCGATCTCGCCCAGCTCAATGCGGTGCCCGCGGATCTTCACCTGGTGGTCCAGCCGGCCGAGAAAGGCGAGGCGGCCATCCGGTTCGCGCCGTACCTGATCGCCGCTGCGGTACAGCCGGCGGCCCGAGCGCAAGGGGTCGGCGACAAAGCGCTCGGCGTCCAGCACGGGGCGTGCGTGGTAACCCTGCGCCAGGCAGGCGCCCGAGACGCAGAGTTCACCCGGGACGAAGGCCGGACACTCCTGACCCCAGGCGTTACGCAGGTGAAGTTCGGTGTTGGCCAGCGGACGGCCAAGGGAGATCCCCATCGAACCGGAGGACTCACCGGCCATGTCTTCCGCCATGTCACCGGGCATGCCGCCGGACTCCCGCGACGCTGCCCGTGCAGGCAGCGCCCAGGCACTGCACCACACGGTGGCCTCGGTAGGCCCATACATATTCAGCACCAGACCGGGCACTTGATCGCGCAGCGCGCTGGCCATCGTGGGCGGGAGTGCCTCGCCGCCCACCAGCAGGGCTGACAGCCCTGACAGCCCTTGCCGGCCCGCCTCATCAACCAGCAGGATCGCCGCCTGCGACGGCGTGCATTGCAGGTGGGTGATGCGGTGA
>JAURKV010000131.1 GCA_030831585.1 Ramlibacter sp.
CCTTTTGCGCTGACTCAGAGAACAAGATGCCGTTGTTGGCGACGATGCCCACCGGCATGCCTTCGATATGGGCAAATCCGCAGACCAGCGTGGCGCCATAGCGTGCCTTGAACTCGTGAAACTCGGAGTCGTCGACGATGCGGGCAATGATCTCGCGCACATCAAAGGGCTTTCGGGTGTCGGTGGGCACCACGCCGTGCAATTCGGAGGCATCGTGGCGCGGGGGCTTGGCCGGCTGCAGGCTTTGGCCATGGTCCTTGCGGTGGTTCAGATTGGCCACCGCTTGGCGAGTCAGGGCCAAGGCGTGGGTGTCGTCCCGGGCCAGGTGGTCGGCCACGCCCGAGAGCCGGGTGTGCACGTCTGCGCCACCCAGGTCCTCGGCGCTCACCACCTCGCCGGTGGCGGCCTTCACCAATGGCGGGCCGCCCAGGAAGATGGTGCCTTGCTCCTTGACGATGATGGACTCGTCGCTCATCGCGGGCACATAGGCGCCGCCAGCCGTGCACGACCCCATGACAACCGCGATCTGGGCAATGCCCTGGGCCGACATCTGAGCCTGGTTGTAGAAGATGCGGCCGAAGTGGTCGCGGTCCGGAAAGACTTCGTCCTGATTCGGCAGATTGGCGCCCCCGGAGTCGACCAGATAGATGCAGGGCAGGCCGTTTTGCTGCGCCACCTCCTGCGCCCGCAGGTGCTTCTTCACCGTCATGGGATAGTAGGTGCCGCCCTTCACCGTGGCGTCATTGCAGACGACCATGCAATCCACCCCGCTTACCCGTCCGATTCCGACGATGAGTCCCGCACAAGGCGCGTCGCCGTTGTAGAGGCCATGGGCGGCCAGAGGCGAAAGCTCCAGGAAGGGCGTGCCAGGGTCCAGCAGCAGCTGTACACGCTCGCGGGGCAGCAACTTGCCGCGGGCCACATGCTTGGCGCGCGCGGCCTCGCCGCCGCCGGCGGCCGCAGCGGCCACCTGGCGCTTCAGGTCCTCGACGAGGACCCGCATGGCCTCGGCATTGGCCTGGAAATCGGCCGAGCGGGAGTTGAGTTGGGACGCGATGACGGACATGCAGATCTCCTCGGAGCCCCTCGAGCTTAGTAAGGCCAGCCGGCAGTATTCCGCCATCGAGGTTGCAAATCGCGCCATCTATCAGCACACTGCAGGAATGCCTAATTCGGACTCCGAGCGCCCTGCTGTGCGCCGCACTACTCCCACGGCCGTCACGCCGATGGCTTTTGCACAAGTCATCGTAGCGGCCATGCGGCGCCGGGGGCTGGATCCGGCTGGGGCTTTGAGACAGGCACAGATCACGCCAATCCAACTGCAAAAAGTCGAGGCCCGGATCACCGCCTTGCAAATGGAGTGGCTCTCGGGTGCCGCCATGCAGGCCCTGGACGACGAAGCCCTGGGGGCCTACTCGCGGCGCCTGCCCTGGGGCAGCTACGGCATGCTGGCGCGCGCCTCGCTCAGCGCGTCCAACCTCGGGGTGGCGGTGCAACGCTGGTGCCGCCATCACGGACTGCTTGCCGAGGACCTGCGCCTGCACCTGTCGGTGACAGGCGACACCGCCACCCTGGCGATCGAGGAGCGCCCGCACCACCTCACCCTGCCTGGGGACGCACGCGAGTTCAGCCTGGTCCACCTGCTTCGCAATATCCACGGCCTAGCCTGCTGGTACGTGGACTCACGCATCCCGCTGCACGAGGCACGTTTTCCCTTCGCTGCACCAGCCCACGCCGCAGCCTACGTCCACATGTTTCCGGGCCTGCACCGCTTCGACGCGACCCAGGCCGAAATCCGCTTCGACGCCCGCTACCTGCGGCTGCCTCTGGTGCGAGACGAGGCCGCGCTTCGCCAGATGCTGCAGCGGGCGCTACCACTCACGGTTCTCCAGTACCGGCGTGACCGTTTGCTGGTGCAGCAGGTGCGGCAGGTGCTGACCACGCAGGTCGGTATTGCGCTCGAAGCGGACGGAATTGCGGCGCACTTGAACCTGTCAGCGCGCACCCTGCACCGCCAGCTCAAGGAGGAAGGCGCGAGCCTGCAGCAGCTCAAGGACGAAGTCCGCAGCGCACGCGCACGCGAGTTGCTGCATCGCAGCGCTAAACCGGTCAAGCAGGTGGCGGCGGCGGTAGGCTTTCGCAACGAGAAGAGCTTTATCCGCGCCTTTCGCGGCTGGACCGGTACCTCGCCCGCGCAATTTCGCCGACGGCTACAGGAATGACCTTCGCGTTCCTGATGCAAGGGGCGGGTACGGCGGGCGTGACGCGCAAGATGGCGCCGAGCCTCAGCCGCCCGACGACAGCGCGCCGCGCAGCACCTGAGCAAGCTCGGGCGCCTGCACCAGTCGCAGGCCGTGCTGGCGTACCAAGCGCTGGGCGTTGGCACTGAGGTCACCCAGAGCCAGGTACAGACCCTCCGTGCCACCTTCGCGAGCCAGCGCGTCGACTAGCGCCTGGACTGATTCCTCGCCGTGGCGGGCTGCCTTCCAACGACGGGCCGCCACGAGGCACTTACGTCCCTCTCGTTCGAGCAGAAGGTCGGCGCCGCCCTCGGCCGGACGCACCGCATAGCCCTGGGCAGCATAGGCCCGCGTGAGTACCCCAGAGAAATCGGCCCAGCCCATGGCGGCCACCGCCTGCGTCACCGACTCGACCTCGCGAGCGCTGGGCGTATGCCACTGGCGTACCAGAGCCACCACACTGATGCCGTAGAACGGCAGGGCCCCAAGGGCACCCATAACCTTGAGATCGTCAGGCAGCAGGGCCAGGGCCACTAGGGTGAACACGGCAGCGACCACGAAGCTGACCCACCATGGCTTGCGCAGGAGGACAGCGAACAGCGAGTTGGGCGCCATCTTGAATTTCATGAACCAGACCATCCAGGAGGGTTAAACCGCTAACGATTGTGCCGTCGTCTGGGACAATTGAGCCCCACCATGGACATTCAAGACCTCATCGGATACGTCGCTGCGACCCTCACCACAGTGTCCTTCGTGCCGCAGGCGCTCAAAACCTTCCGCACGCGGGACGTGAGCGGCATCTCCTTAGGCATGTACAGCCTGTTCGCCACCGGCGTGGCGCTTTGGCTGGTCTACGGCGTGATGCTTGGCGAAGCGCCCATCTACGTGGCCAATGCCATCACCCTGGCACTCGCACTCGCGGTGCTGGTGATGAAGCTCCGCTACCGGTGAAAGACCTGCGGTCCCCGAGAGCCAAGCGCGTTCAGCGCCCAGCGGGCCACACCCACCATGCAAGCAGGCCCAGCACGGCCAGCCAGGCGACCAGCACCCCGGCCGCCCCCAGCCACATCTGCGGCTTGACACGTTTTTGCGCGAGCCAGGTCTCGGCCTGGGCGCGGCTTTCCTCGCGTACCGGCGCCGGCAGAAGCCGCAATGCCAACCAGATCAGCCCCGGCAACAGGAGGGCATCGTCGAGGTAGCCCAAAACCGGAATGAAATCCGGCACCAGGTCGATGGGGCTGAGCGCATAGGCCACGACAACAAAGGCCAACAGCTTGACACCCCAGGGGGTCCCCGGGTGACGCAGGGCAAACCACAGCACCAGGCCGTCCTGCTTGTGGGCATGAGCCCATGCACCCAGGCGCTTAACGAATGAAGGCATGTGGGTGGTGGCAGAGTGTCGGGGTGACCGATGGCGGGGGACCTTGGTAATCGCGTCCGTGATCGGCTGCGTGCGGCAAAGGAATCGCGTCGCGCTTCAGGCCAAGAGGCCAGGCAAATCGGCCATGTCCTGAAAAAAGTGCTGGACGCCCACCGAACGCAGTTGGGCCGGCGTGTCGTGCCCGGCCTCGGGGGGGCAAAAGCCAAACACCGTGGCACCGGCGGCGAGACCGGCGGTCGCGCCGGTGGCAGTGTCCTCCACCACCGCGCATCGGCGCGGGTCGACACCCAGGGCGCGGGCGGCAGCCAGATACACGTCGGGATGCGGCTTGGAGCGAGGCTGGTCATGGCCGCTGAAGATACGGCCCTCGAACGCATGCATCATCCCGGTCTTTTCCAGCTGCAGCCGCACCTTGCCCAGGTCGGCGCCGGAGGCGCAGGCAATGCGGCCGCCGAACTGCGCGTGGATGCGGGCCACGGCCTCGGGGGCATGAGGGATCGCCTCCAGGCGCAGGCGCAGCGCCTCGTTGCGACGTACATGGAAGGCTTTGAGCCACTCCTCGCGAAAAGGCTTGCCGGTCTCGGCCTCAATACGCGCCCGCTCGTCCCGCACCGCCTTACCCAGAAAGATGGCCAAGGTTTCGGCCAGGGTCAAGCGCCAGCCCTCTTCCTCCAGCATGTCACGCAGCACGCCGTTGGTAATTCGCTCGCTGTCCACAAGGACGCCATCGCAATCAAAAAGCACAGCGTCGAAGCGGGGTAATGCAGTCAAGATAGGTCTCCATCCAGGTAGTACCAGCGGCCGCCATCGCGAAGAAAGCGGCTGCGTTCATGCAGGCGGTGGGCCGCGCCGGTGGTCGGCCGGCTGCGGGCGACGAACTCCACCTCGGCCCGGTCCACACCCGTGGCGCGGTGGTCACGCACCTCCAAACCCAGCCAGCGCAGGCCAGGCTCGAGTTCCAAGGTAGTGGGCCGGGTGCGCGGGTGCCAGGTGGCCAGCAGATGCGCGGTGTCTCCGCGCACGAACGCGCTGTAGCGGGAGCGCATGAGACATTCCGCATCCGGCGCAGGCGTCTCGCGCCAGCGGCCACAGCAAGCGCCAAAAGACAAGGGCCGC
>JAURKV010000009.1 GCA_030831585.1 Ramlibacter sp.
CCGTCCTGATGCTTGCCTAAAGCCACCCTCACACCGGACACCCGCATGCAAACACGATCCTCCTCGGCGTTGGCCACCACCGCACGGCTCACCTCGTACGCGCCGGCTGCGGCGCCCCTACCGACCGTGCCACCTCAGGCGCCACCTCCGACGCCAGGCACAGCCGATCGCAAAAGCAGCAAGCGCGAACGAGAAGGCGAGGTCTCGCTTGAGCGGAGCCCCAGCCCACTGGCCCGGCGCGCCCAGCCTTTGACCGTACTTGGGCGGCCCAGCGAGTCCCGCGCCAGTGACAGCGGCACCCCGGACTTCGCGGCGGCCACCCCCCTGCGCACCCGAACGGCAGGGACTCCGGCCCCGGCGCAAAGCGCTGCGGGCCAGCCGCCCGAGAGCACAGGCCAAGCTGCGTTTTCCGATTCGCCCATCCTGGCGATCGTCGCCGCCTATGCCGCCCGAGAGCAGCCACTGGCCTACCTGTCGGGCTTGCGCCAGGCCCTGGAGAGCCAACCGGATGTCGACGCAAAAGCACGCAACACCCTGCTGCGAGAGCGCCCCGAGGCGCTGCTGGAGGTGCACCCGGACTTTCGCTCGGAAGACGATTACCGCCGTTACTTTGAGGCGGGCGGGTCACTCGAAAAGCTCGCCTCCAGTCCTCTCAATCCAGCGATTCGGCAGATGGCCATCGAGGCCCATCCCCTCGACTTGAAATTCGTCGTGCACCGTAGCCTGGGCCTGTGCCGGGCTGCAGTGCGCCGGGATGGATATGCGCTGGAGTTCGTGCCCCCGGCACTTCTGGCCTCGGGCTCCGACCATCGAGAAGAGCTGGTCGACTCCGCCTACGCCAGCCCGCGGCCGCCGCGGGTCCGGCATGTGCCGCGTGATCTGCAGACCGAAGCGCAATGCATCCGCTCGCTGCAGTGGGCGCCGCTAGACCTGGCGGATGTTGACCCAGACGTCATCACATTTCAGATGTGCGAGGCGTGGCTCGACTACCTGCCGACGGCGTTCACGCCAGACATCAGCGTGATCCCGCAGCGGCTGCGTGACGAGCAAATGGCCCGGCTGCTGATGCCATTGCCCAAGCAGCATCGTGACTTCACCTTTCCTGGAAGAGCGTGGCACCTCGAAGGCGCGCTCACGCCGGGCTTCAGGCGCGACTACCTGATGGCCTATCCGCAGGAGATCGTGGCCAGGCGGGTGTTCACGGAACCCGTTCCTTTGGCCGTTCTGGGGGATGTGCTCCAGGCGCAGGGGGCTGAGTTCCGCTTTCTCGGCTCGCTCAGCTCGTGGGTAGACGCCCTCGGTGATTCGGCCTACATAGGGGGCTTATCCATCTCTGAGGAGATTCCGACGGGGCGATGGAGGGAAGGCCTCTTTCCGCGGCATTTCGATCGCCGAGAGGCCTACCTCTGGGCGATCGAGCGTATTGATTGCGTCCTTTATCACGATATACCCGACGACCTTCGGCAAGACGAAGCCATCCTCTTGGCCGTGCTGCGCAGGTCTGAGATTCTGCGTTTGAAACCCTTTCCGCCCGAATTTCTGAGGCGCCACGCCGACGTGGTGGCGCAGGTCATCTTTCAGTCTGGCCCGGGTTACTTCAGCCCGTCTCCCATGCTCCACCTACACCACATGGGCGCAAATTGGATCAATGAGACCCTCCAGAAGCTTGTCGCGGAGTACCCGAGCTACGACATGATCGATGTTTATGCGAACGATGTCGCCGCCTTACTGACCGACGACACACGCGCAGCCTTGAACGCGTGGCGCGAGGCGCACCTGTCGCATCCACATTCCTTCGCGTGGGAGGACCTTCGGGAATTGCCCCAAGACACATGGACGCAAGAGATGTGCGAAACCCTCCTCGATGGCTCCGGGTGGGGTTACCTTGAGTTGCCAGCCAGGCTGAGAACCTTGCCGCTGTTGTTGATTGCCTTGCGGACCGAGCCCGGGATACTGAAACAACTTCCGGTGGAAGAGGTGACCGAAGCGATCGCCATGCGCGCCATGGTGGAAGCGGGGATTTTGCCTGGACTGGTACCCCCGCACATTCGCGATTCACCTTCCTTCGTGGAGGCGCTGGGAGGGCTCCCAGAATGCGCCTACCACCCCACAGCCATCGACGCGTTGATCGATGAATTGCACGAACAACATGTCAATCAAGAACATGGGGTCACAGGGCTCGATGAATTGAATCGCACCTGGATCGAAAAACTGCTCCAGCAGGACCCGCGCCGCGCGCTGGATTTCGGACCCTGG
This sequence comes from Ramlibacter sp., assembly GCA_030831585.1. Taxonomy (GTDB): domain Bacteria; phylum Pseudomonadota; class Gammaproteobacteria; order Burkholderiales; family Burkholderiaceae_C; genus Ramlibacter. Next base: position 2,257 of record JAURKV010000009.1, read on the forward strand.
GACAGACTTCACTGGGGGGTGCGCGCCTATCAGGAGGGCGGTGCGTCTCTGGACGATGTGCGGTCGAGCCTGCTCCCTGACCTCTTGCCGGACTTCCTGGCCGCCGTCGGCCCGTTCGCAGCAGGTCGCGTCACACCGGCCGGGGCATCCGGCAGCGCGTTGGCATCTCTGCCTCAGCCGGCGCGAGCACCCGAATGACGCGAAAGCCGTAGCCCGAGCCCTCGACGTCGAACTTCACGCCGGGGGCGCCCTGGCGGTCCATCACGCCCACCATCAGGGGCTGCTGAAACTGGTGGTCGGCCGCGCGCATGGTGCCGCGCTGGCCGCCGAGGTCGACCTGGGCTTTTTCCAACTCGCGGGCAATGGCGCCGGCCTCGGCGCTGCCGGCGCGGCTCATCGCCTGGGCCAGCGACTCGATCATCATGAACATGCGCAGGTGCACATAGTCGTCCTGCGGCTTGGGGAAGCGCTGGCGGAAGGCTTGGTAAAACGCGTCGCTGGCCGCACCCGCCGAGGCCGACAGGCCCGGCGCTCCTGCGGCCCCCGCCGCATTCGGCAGCCACTCAGCCACGGCCACCACCTTGCCGATGCCAGCCTCGCCAATGGCGGCCGGCGCGCCCAGGGC
>JAURKV010000132.1 GCA_030831585.1 Ramlibacter sp.
CATTCGTGTGCTTTTTGCATCGCGCCTCGGTGCGGCCTTACTGGCCGTTGGCGTGTCCTTCAGTCCCTGCGCTTTCGCTCAATCGAACCTTGCGCCACAGGTCCGTCCCGAGGTGGCGCCCGCCTTGCCAACGATCACGGTGACTGCCACCCGCATCGAGTCCCGCGCTGACGAGGTTCTGGCAGATCTCGTAGTGATCGAGCGGACGGCTATCGAGGCCTCTTCTGCTCTTACCCTACCGGAGTTACTGTCCCGCGAGGCGGGTTTGCAGACCAACTCCAATGGCGGGCCAGGCCAAGTAGCTAGCATCATCACCCGCGGCAGCAGCGGTCGGCATACGCTTCTCCTGATCGACGGGGTGCGGGTAAATTCCCTCTACACCGCAACCGCACCGTGGGAAACGATTCCGGTCGAGTCCATCGAGCGGATTGAGGTGCTCAAGGGGCCAGCGTCTGCACTTTATGGCGCGGATGCGGCCGGCGGCGTCGTCCAGGTGTTCACCCGCCAGGGCCGGGAGGGCCTGCGTAAGCAAGTCTCCGTCACTGCAGGCAGCCTCGGCCACGGCCGTGTGGCGGCCTCGATCGAAGGCGGTACCAAGGACGGGAGTCGTTTTGCGCTCGCAGCCCAGCACTTGGCCGAGCGTGGCATCTCGGCGACCAGCCCAAATGCCTCTGCCGTTGCTTCGCCCTATGTGCCCTACATTCCCGACCAAGACAGTTTTCGCCAGGGCTCGGTCAACGGCTCTTTGTTGCTGCCACTGAATCAGGACTGGCGCGTCGCAGCAAGCATGTTCTACTCCAACGGAGTTTCCCGGTTCGACGAATTTGGCGGCATGTCCCTCGACTCCCGTAGCGTCGTCCGTGCTGCGGTGGCCCGTACTGCATTGACAGGCAAGCTGTCCCCGGGATGGCTGACCGAGCTGAGCCTGGGCAGGTCCGAGGATGCGCACAACCCGATCTTGTCGGCAAGCTACTCGCCGGTCGATAGCGCACGGAACGAGATGACCTGGCAAAACACCTTCCCGACGCGTGCGGGTGCCTTGTCGGCCGGTCTGTCTGCGACTCTGGAATCCATCGTCACCACGCCCGCTCCCCCTCGCTCCTCCCGCAGCACTCGTTCAGCCTTCATGGGTTTGAATGGCCAGAAGGGCATCAGCACCTGGCAGGCGAATCTGCGGCGAGATCTGAGCTCGAACTATGGCGAGCGCAATACCGGGTTGGCGGCCTTCGGCATGCAATTGGCCCCTGCTTGGCGCGCCAGCGCCTCTTGGGGCCAATCCTTTGTGGCGCCTTCTTTCGGTGATCTCTATGACCCCTGGATCGGCAATACGTCCCTTCGACCTGAGCAAGGCGTTAATCGGGAGGTGTCGCTTCAATGGGCGGAGTCTGTGGGCCAGGCCAAGATCACCTATTTCGACAATCGTCTACGTGGGTTGATCGCCTATGACGGCGCGACAAATACGATCAACAATGTGGGTGCCGCCCGACTGCGAGGTTGGACGCTGTCCGGTAAAGCTCGCGTCGGTATGGTTAATCTGCAGGGCTCACTGGACCAACTCGATCCGCGTGACGAGGACACCGGCAAGGTGCTGGCCCGCCGCGCTCGCCAGCAGGCGTCCCTCGGCGCCGATTGGCAGCAAGGCCCCTGGCGCTGGGGTGGTAGCGTGCTCCAAGTCGGAGCCCGTTACGACGACTCATCCAACAGCGCCAACCGGTTGTTACCGGCTTATGCCACTTTGAACCTGTTCGGCGAATGGCGCTTTGCCCGTGACTTCGACCTGCAGATCAAGTTGAACAACGCAAGCAACCAGCACTACGAAACCGTCTATGGTTTCAGCCAGCCCGGCCGTACAACCTACCTCACTCTGCGCTGGCACAGCCGCTAAGCGCGATGCGATGAGCGTCACTCCCATGCGCGGCCCCTGTCGGATCGTCTGCCTGACCGAAGAAACCACCGAGTGGTTGTACCTGCTCGGGCAGGAGTCGCGCATCGTGGGTATCTCGGGCTACACCGTGCGCCCGCGCCGCGCGCGCGACGAAAAGCCTCGGGTCAGCGCCTTCCTCACCGCCAAGATCGACAAGATCCTGGCCCTTGAGCCCGATTGCGTGTTCGGTTTCTCCGACCTGCAGGCCGACATCGCTAGCGCGCTCATTCGCAAGGGCGTGCAGGTGACGGTGTTCAACCAGCGCAGCGTCGACGAAATTTTTTCGATGCTCTGGCAGGTGGCCGCTCTGGTCGGCGAGGCCGAGCGTGGGCAGCAACTGCTCGGCGCGATGCGCGCGCGCCTGGACGCCATCGCCGACGCCGGCCGTGCGCTGCCGCGCCGGCCGCGGGTGTTCTTTGAGGAGTGGGACGAGCCGCCGATCAGCGCCATTCGCTGGGTGAGCGAGCTCCTGGCCATCGCCGGTGGCGACGACATTTTTCCTGAGCTGTCGCGGCAGTCCCTGGGCAAGGACCGCATCGTGCGGGAGCCGGCCGAGATCATTCGCCGGCAGCCCGAGATGGTCATGGGCTCCTGGTGCGGCAAGAAATTCCGACCCGAGCGGGTGGCCGCCCGGCCAGGCTGGGAGACGGTGCCAGCGGTGCGAGACGGGCAGTTGTTCGAGATCAAGTCCGCCGACATCCTGCAGCCGGGCCCAGCCGCACTGACCGATGGCGTCGAGCGCATGCACCGGCTCATTCTTGATTGGAGTACGCGTCATGGCTGATGGCTACCCCTTGCCCAGGTGCTGGGCGCTCGGCCTCCTGATTTCGCTGTTCGCACTGTTGTTCGGGATGGCGCAGCCCGTGCGGGCCGAGCCGGTACGTATCGTCGATGACCGTGGTCGTACCGTCACCCTGCCAGCGCCGCCGCGGCGCATCGTGAGCTTGCTGCCCTCGCTGACCGAGACGGTCTGCGCCCTGGGCGCCTGCGACCGGCTGGTCGGTGTGGACAACTATTCCAACTGGCCCGATCGGGTGAAGTCCTTGCCGCATGTGGGTGGTCTGGAGGACGCTCAGGTGGAGACCGTGGTGGCCCTGCGGCCTGACCTGGTTCTGGCCGCCACCTCGACCCGCTCGGTCGCACGGCTGGAGGCCCTGGGTCTGCGGGTGCTGGCCATCGAGCCGCGCACGCTCGCCGACTTGCGGCGGCTGATCGCCCAACTCGACCAGGCGCTGGCCACCGGCCAGGGCGCGGCGTTGCAAGCCGGTATCGACCAGGCGCTGGCAGGGGCCGCGGGCCTGGTGTCGCCGGCTGTCCGGGGCCGTCGCGTGTATTTCGAGGTGAGCGAGGCGCCCTACGCGGCCAGCGAGGCCTCCTTTGTCGGCGAACTTCTCGCGCGCCTGGGGGCTGCCAATGTGGTGCCGGCCTCCCTCGGCCCCTTCCCAAAGCTCAACCCGGAGTTCGTGGTGCGGGCTGATCCACAGGTCATCCTGACCACGTCTGGCAGTGCCGCCCGGATCGCCGAGCGCCCGGGCTGGCGGGCTATCTCTGCTGTCCGCGAGTCGCGGGTGTGCGCCTTCACCCCCTCACAGGCCGACGTTTTGGTTCGGCCCGGCCCGCGCCTGGGCGAGGGCCTGCGGCTGATGGCCGATTGCCTGACCAGACCGATCAGCCGAGTGCCATGAACACTATTCCCGGCCGCTCCCCCTGGCTGCTCGCAGTTTTGCTGGTGCTGGCAGGCCTGGCCCTGGTCGCCTTGGGCCTGGCGGTGGGCAGCACGGGCTGGCGCTGGCCCTGGAGTGACGGTGCGCCCGACGCAGGTCAGGCCGCCATCCTCTGGGAAATTCGTTTGCCTCGCAGCCTCGGCGCCTGGCTGGCCGGCGCGCTGCTGGGCCTGGCCGGGGCAGTGGCCCAGGGCCTGTTCCGTAACCCCTTGGCCGATCCGTATTTGCTCGGGAGCGCCAGTGGTGCCAGCCTCGGCGTGGCCGTTCTGTTGGGCCTCACCGGGTTGCCATCTGCTGCGACGGGCTGGTTGCCACAACTGGGCATCACTGGCGCCGCCTTCGTTGGTGCGCTCGGCGGGGTGCTGCTCACGCTGGCACTGGCCCGAGGCGTGCAGCAGACCCTGCGCCTGCTGTTGGCGGGGGTGATCGTGGGGGTGGTGCTGGGCGCGTTGTCCTCGCTGCTGCTGATCCGGCTGCCGGAGGTGATGCGTACCTTGCAGGGCTTCATGCTCGGGAGCACGGGTTTCCTCGGCTGGTCGGCGGTGCAGGTGCTGGTCCTGTCCCTCGTGCCGGCGCTGATCGTGGCCCTGGCCCTGGCCCGGGCCTTGGACGCCCTGGCCCTGGGTGAAGCAACCGCGCTCAGCCTGGGCGTCCCGCTGGGCCCGGCTCGGGGCCTGCTGGTGGCAGTGATGGCCCTGGCCACCGGCGCGGCCGTCGCCCAGGTGGGGCTGGTGGCTTTTGTCGGCCTGGTGGCGCCTCACCTGGTGCGGCTGGCGTCCCGGCCCACGCACCGCGCCTTGCTGCCCTTGTCGGCGCTGGCCGGTGGCGCGCTCTTGCTCGCTGCGGATGTGGCCAGTCGCTGGGTGCTCGCACCGCAAGAGCTGCCGGTAGGCGTGCTCACTGCAGTGCTGGGCGGTGGTTACCTGCTGTGGCTGATGCACCGGAGGCCGCTGTGAGCGCCGCGAGAGCCGAGCCCGTGATCCCTGCATCTGCACTCTCTGCGCGCGCACTGGCGGTGACACGCGGCGGCAGACCCGTGATCGCCGGGCTCGACCTGGCGCTGCCAGCTGGCCGCTGGACTGCGGTGGTCGGCCCCAACGGTGCGGGCAAGACCAGTTTGCTGATGGCCTTGGCGGGCCTCCTGCCACACCAAGGTGAAGTCCGCTGGCTGGGCCAGTGGCCCCGTGACCTCGGCACGCGCGGCCGTGGTCGTCTGCTGTCCTGGCTCGGGCAGGGTGAGGAGGGCGCCGCTGGCGACCTGCTGGCCTATGACGTCGTGATGCTCGGCCGACTGCCGCACCAGGGCTGGCTGGCTGCGCCGTCGGCGCCCGATCGCGCGGCGGTCGAGGAGGCGATGCGCCGCACCGGCTGCTGGGACTGGCGCCATCGGGCCCTCGGCGAGCTTTCGGGCGGCGAGCGCCAGCGTGTGCTGCTGGCGCGGGCGCTGGCGGTCCAGGCGCCGCTGCTGCTGATGGACGAGCCCCTGGCGCACCTGGATCCGCCGCACCAGGCCGACTGGCTGCACCTCGTGCGCGCCCATGTCGCGACCGGCGGGACGGTGGTTTCTGTGCTGCATGACCTGAACATGGCACTGCAGGCGGATGCCCTGGTGCTGATCGACCAAGGCCAGATCTATCACCAAGGTGCGACCGATGACCCGGCGACCCACCGCGCGCTGGAGGCGGTGTTCGACCAGCGGGTGGCAGTCCGCGGTGTCGACGCCAGCTGGGTCGTGCTGCCGGCTCAGCGCGCTAGGTAGCCGCCGTCTACGGGGTAGTAGGCACCGGTCACGAAGGAGGCCTTGGGCGAGGCCAGCCAGGTGACCAGTTCGGCCACCTCCTCGGGCTGGCCCAGGCGACCGATCGGGTGCTGGTCGATCAGCATGGCGCGGGCGCCAACATCGGTTTCCATCGCGGCGATCATCGGGGTGTGGATAAACGCCGGCCCCACCGCATTGATCCGCACGCCCTGCGCCGAGTACTCGAGCGCCGCAGTTTTGGTCAGTCCCACCACCCCGTGCTTAGCCGCGGTGTAGGCCGGTGCGTTGGCGAAGCCGACCGCGCCCAGGATTGAGGCGACATTCACGATCGCGCCGCCGCCGTTCTTGAGCATCTGGGCGATCTGGTACTTCATGCCGTAGAACACCCCCGAGAGGTTGGTGGCGATGACCTGGCTCCAGGCCTCCAGCGGGTACTCGGCGGTGGGCGCGAGGGTGCCGCCAATGCCGGCGTTGTTGCAGGCCATGTCCAGCCGACCGAAGCGCGCGACCGTCTGGGCGACCAAGGCCTCGCAGTCGCCGGGACGGGCGACGTCGGCAGCCACAAACAGGGCGGGGGCGCCGTCGGCCTCGGCCATGGCGACAGTCTCGCGGCCGCTCACTTCTTGGGTGTCAGAGACGACCACAGCCACGCCCTCGCGGGCCCAGGCCAGGGCAATGGCCCGGCCAATGCCCGAGGCGGCACCTGTGACGAGGGCGACGCGATGCGTCTTGGAGGCGGGCAATGGCATCGGATTCTCCCAAGCGTGAATGGACCCGGCAGGCTACGTCTCGCAGCTGGCGGCTGCTTTGACCTGGATCTAGAGATCGGGCAATCGGCGTGCCTGGCGCAGGTCCCGGCGCCGCGTGCGGCAGAGCGGCTCCTGCACCTGCACCTGCAGCTCAGCGGCGCGTACGCGCGAGATCCCGCGGACGCGGTTGATCGATCGGGGCTGCCGGTCTATGCTGTTGCAGCTTTCACTCGCCCCCCGTGAGGAGTTCTCCATGTACAAGCGCATCCTGATGGCCTACGACGGCAGCGAAGCCGGCCAGCGAGCCCTGCTCGATTGCAGTGAGATTGCCCAGTGGAGCGGCTGCGAGGTGGTTCTGGTCGCGGTGATGCCGTCCATGATCGCCTTCGTCGGACTCGAGGGCGGTGTCTACGACGCCGAGCTCGAAGCCCGCGAACGCAGCAAGTTCGACGGCGTGCTAAGCGACGGGCTTTCCCGGCTAAAGGCAGCCGGCTTTGGCGCCGCCCGCGGCGAGGTGGTGACTGGCGAGGCCATCGAGGAAATCACCCGCTACGCACGCAAGGTGCAGGCCGACCTCATCATTGTCGGGCACAAGCATGTTGACGGCTGGGCCGCGCGCTGGTGGCGGGGATCGATCTCCGGCTCGCTGATCGCCAACGCGCCCTGCAGCGTGCTTTGCGTGGTGACGCAATAGGCGCGCTGGGCATTGGGTAAGGGGCGCCAGGGGCTTGGTCACCCAGCGCTATGTGAGGCCTGTCAGCGCGCCAGCCACCAGGCGGTGGCCTTCAGACCGACCCAGGTCAGGCCCAGGGAGCCAATCAGGTGAATGGCGGCCAGGCTGAGGGCTTGGCCAGGACGATCGGCCAGCAGCAGCTGAACGGTCTCGGCCGAGAAGGTGGAGAAGGTGGTCAACGCGCCCAGGAACCCGGTCACAAGCGCCAAGCGCCACAGCGGGTCGATCTCCGGGTGGGCGTTGAACAGCGCAATCAGCATGCCAACCACCAGCCCGCCGGCCAGGTTGGCCGCCAGCGTGCCCAGGGGCACCCAGGTCGCACCGGTGTTGAGCCACAGCCCCAGCTGCCAGCGGGCGAGGGCGCCCAAGCTGGCGCCCAGGCACAGGACGAGGGCAGGAAGCAGGGCGCGCATGGAGGGCAAGGGTCTTGCGCTGCGCTCAGGCGCGGGCGCCTGCGGCCTGCGTCTTGGGCTTGAAGTCGCAATACCGGGCCACTGCGCACTCCCAGCAACGGGGTTTGCGCGCCTGGCAGACATAGCGGCCATGCAGGATCAGCCAGTGGTGCGAGTCGACCGCGTAGGCTGGCGGCACTCGCTTTTCGAGGGCAAGTTCCACCTTCAGCGGGTTCTTGCCGGGGGCCAGGCCGGTGCGGTTGCTCACGCGGAAGATATGCGTGTCCACCGCCATGGTGGGCTGTCCGAAGGCCACGTTCAGCACCACATTGGCGGTCTTGCGGCCGACGCCGGGCAGGGCCTCCAGCGCCTCGCGGGTGCGGGGCACCTCGCCATTGTGTTGCTCGACGAGGATGCGGCAGGTCTCGAGCAGGTTGCGTGCCTTGGTACGGTACAGGCCAATTGTCTTGATGTAGCTCTCGAGGCGCTCCAAACCAAGATCAAGCAGGGCCTGCGGCGTGTTGGCCACGGGGAAGAGGCGACGGGTGGCCTTGTTCACGCCCACATCCGTGGCCTGGGCCGAGAGCAGCACCGCCGCCAGCAGCTCAAAGACGCTGGTGTAGGCCAGCTCGGTCACCGGGTGAGGGTTGGCCGCCTTCAACGTGGCAAAGAAGGGCTCGATGTCCTGCACTTTCATGGGCTGCGAGTGTAGGGGAAGCCCCGTGGCCGCCAGCCAGCCACAGCCTTGGCCAATAATCCTTGACGCTCTTTGTCTCTGACCACCATGCACTTCGACTTCCGCAATCCCTATCCCACCGTCCGCCTGCCGGTCTTCGCCCGCAACGCCGTGGCCACCTCGCACCCTCTCGCGGCCCAGGCCGGTCTGCGCATGCTGACCGCCGGCGGTAACGCAGTGGACGCCGCCGTCGCCGCTGCCGCCGCCATGACCGTGTGCGAGCCGGTGAGCAATGGCCTGGGCAGTGACGCCTTCGCCATCGTCTGGGACGGCCACACACTTCACGGCCTCAATGCCTCTGGCCGCGCCCCCCAGGCCTGGACCCCGCAGTACTTCCGCGCCAAGGCGGGGGAGGGCGCCACCACGCCGCCCAAGCGCGGCATCGACGCGGTCACCGTACCGGGCGCCGTGGCCAGCTGGGTGGCACTGTCCGAGCGCTTCGGCCGCCTGCCCTTTGCCGACCTGCTGGCCCCGGCCATCGAGATCGCCGAGCGCGGCTACCTGATGCCGGTGGTGGTGCAGCAGAAATGGGCTGCGGCCACGCCCGAACTCGGCGGCTTGCCCGGCTTCGCAGACGCCTTTCTGCCCTGGGGCCGCGCGCCGAAGGTGGGCGAGTTGTTCCGTTTTCCCGCGGCAGCGCGGGGCCTCGCCGCCATCGCACGCACCCGAGGCGAAGCCTTCTACCAAGGTGAGATCGCACAGGCGCTGGCTAAGTTTTCTCAGGAACAGGGCGGCGCGCTCACCGCCGCCGACCTGGCCGGCTACCGACCCGAGTGGGTGGACCCGATCGGCCAGGACTACCGGGGTTACCGCCTGCACGAGATTCCGCCCAACGGCCAGGGCATCGCCGCGCTCATGGCGCTGGGCATCCTGGGCCACTTCGACCTGCAGGGCCTAGACCCAGACGGCGTGGCTGCCCAGCACCTGCAGATCGAGGCGATGAAGCTGGCATTTGCCGATGTGTACCGCTACGTGGCCGAGCCCTCGGCGATGGAACTCTCGGCCGAACAACTGCTTGATCCGCAGTACCTGGCATCCCGCGCCCGCCTGATCGACCCGCGCCGCGCGCAGGACTTCCAGGCCGGCAATCCCGTCAAGGGCGGCACCATCTACCTCACCGCTGCCGACGAGAGCGGCATGATGGTGAGCTTCATCCAGAGCAACTACTTGGGCTTTGGCTCGGGCTGCGTCGAGCCGACCTACGGCGTGAGTTTGCAAAACCGCGGCCATGCCTTCTCGCTCGATGCTGGCCCCAACCAGGTGGCGCCGGGCAAGCGGCCCTTCCACACCATCATTCCGGCCTTCCTCACAAAAGAGGGACAGCCGGTCATGAGCTTTGGCGTCATGGGCGCCAACATGCAGCCGCAGGGCCATATGCAGACGGTGGTGCGCATGGTGGACTTCGGCCAGAACCCGCAGGCCGCTTGCGACGCGCCGCGCTGGCGCTTCAACGCAGGTCTGGAGATCAACGTCGAGCCACAGATGGACCCCGCCACCGTGCAGGGCCTGACTGAGCTCGGGCACCAGGTGGGCATCATCCAAGACAACTACCAGGACTTCGGCGCGGGCCAGTTCATCTGGCGCGCCGGCGATCCGGCGGTAGAGGGCTATGTCTGCGCCAGTGACCCCCGGCGTGACGGCTTGGTTGCGGGCTTCTAGCCGACCGCGCGGGGACCTGCGCGGGACCGCCCTCCGACTTGGCTACGATGGAGGGCTACGCCCCAGCCCCGGGCAAGTCCGGGGAGGGTTTGATGAACGCCACCATGCCGCCACCTGCCATTCCCTTCGCCGACCGCCTCGGCAATGTTGAAACTTCTGCCATTCGCGAGCTGTTCAAGCTCCTGGGCAAGCCCGGGATCATCAGTTTTGCCGGCGGCTTCCCCGACAGCGCGATGTTTGACGTTGAAGGGCTGCGCGAGGCCAGCCAGCGCGCTCTGGCCGAGAACCCTGGCGCGGCCCTGCAATACGGCGCCACCGAGGGCTACGACCCTCTGCGCGCGCAGCTGGTCGGATTCATGCAGTCCAAGGGCGTCCAGGCGATTTCGCCCACCGATCTCATCGTGACCACTGGTAGCCAGCAGGCCCTTGACCTTCTGGGCAAGACCCTGGTGGGGCCGGGCGACAAAGTGATCGTCGAGGGGCCGACCTTCCTGGCCACGATCCAGTGCTTTCGCCTCTACGGCGCCGATGTGATCAGCGCCCCCGTCGATGGCGAGGGTGTTCAGGTCGACCGGCTGGAAGCGCTCATCACAGAGCACCGGCCCAAGTTCGTCTACCTCATTCCCACCTTCGGCAACCCCAGCGGAGCCCTGCTCTCGCTGGAGCGTCGCCGGCGCATTCTCGAAATTGCGGTGCGCACCGGCACCTTGATCGTCGAGGACGATCCCTATGGCGACCTGTACTTCGACGCGCCGCCGCCGCCCAGTCTGCTGGCCCTCTCGGCCCAGGTGCCGGGCAGCCGTGAACTGCTGGTGCACTGCGGCAGCCTGAGCAAGGTGCTTAGCCCCGGTCTGCGCGTGGGGTGGCTGGTTGCGCCACAGGAGCTGCTGGCCAAGGCCACCATGTGCAAGCAGTTCAGCGACGCCCACACCAGCACTTTTGCCCAGGCCACCGCAGCGGCCTACCTGGCCGCTGGCCGCATGCCCGCCACCTTGGCGAATGTGCGCCGTGTCTACGGGCAGCGTGCCCAGGCATTGGGCGATGCGCTGCGCCGCGAGCTGGGCGACGCGGTCGAGTTCACCGCGCCCCAGGGCGGCCTGTTCGTCTGGGCGCGCCTCACCGGCGCTGGCGGCAAGCTGCGCGACGCGAGCGAACTGGCCCGTCGCGCCATTGACCGTGGCGTGGCCTTCGTCCCTGGTGCGCCGTTTTTCGCCAAGGACCCTGACCTGGCCAGCTTCCGCCTCAGTTTCGCCACCGCCGACGAGGACAAGATCCGCGAGGGCGTCGCTCGCCTGGCCCAGGCGATCGCTTGAGACCAGCGCGCATGCAGTCCCCGTTGCCCGCGGTCGCCTTTGCGGATCTCACCGGCGATGCGCCTGCCGGCGCCGCCACCCGCGGGCTGCTGCATACACGCCAGGTTGAATACCGTGGCTATGAGCGAAGCGACGGCCTTTGGGAGATGGAGGCTGAGCTCAAGGACGTGAAAACCCATCCCCTGGGCCTGTACGAGCGCGGCCAGGTGCCAGCAGGTGAGCCGATTCACCACATGGTGATGCGGGTCGTGGTTGACGACGACTTCGTGGTGCGCGCCATCGAGGCCCGCATGTTGGAGCAGCCCCTGGGTGAATGCAGCCAGGCACTCCCACCGATGCAGGGCATGCTGGGTGCGTCCATGCGTCGGGGCTGGCGGCAATCGATCGACGCGGCACTGGGCCAGACCCGCGGCTGCGCCCACCTGCGCGAACTGCTTCTGAATCTGGCCACCGCCACCTGGCAGACGGTTCCCGCCGGGCAGGTGCGCCGCCAGGGTGTGGTTCATGACAAGCCCGAATTGCTGGACGGAAACCCTCCCTTCCAACTCGATCGCTGTGTGACCTGGGATGTCAGCGGTACGGCGGTCGCGCGCCACTACCCGGCCTATGTTGGCTGGCAGCCGGTCAGGCGGCAGGCGAAAGACCCAGAGAACTCCCAGGGTTGACTCCCCGGGGCGTCAGAGCCTTGTGTCAGGGCGTCCCTTCTGGCTCCCCCGCAGCACTTGGCCTTGCCTCGAGCGAGGGGGCACCTCTTGGCGTGGCTCAATGGCTCGCGTGGGCGGCGGTCGCGGTCACCGCACTAGCCCGCGTCACGAAGATGTGGCCCCCCGGCAGGTCCGGGGCGATGGCCATCGGGTCGACCCCGTCCCCCCTCGCTGCCGCGACCAGTGCGTTGCCGTCGCCGGACAGGGCGGCTGCGCGCCAGGTTCGCGGTGTGGCCAGCGCCTGCCAGGTCTGACCGAAGTCGCCTGAGTAGTACAGCCCGGCATCTGTGGTTACTTTCCCTGAGATCGGTACCGCTACTATCAACTGGCGCCCGTCGCGCGTCATTGACAGTGCGGTGACCGGCATCGACTGGAATGTCGCCGTCCAGGTCTGCCCGAAGTCAGACGACACATGGATCTGGCCGCCGTTTTCAGCGGCCGCCATGCGCTGACCGTCGGCAGAAATTGCCAGCCGGTACCAGCCTCTGGACTGCTCACGGGCGGTCCAGGTCTGTCCGAAGTCAGTTGAGACCTGGATCGGGCCATCGTGGGCGGCGGTGAGCAGCACACGCCCGTCTTCCGACCCGGCCACCGCCTGCCAGTCGCCAGTGGGCAGGCGCGGGACCCAGCTTGCGCCCCCGTCGTCGGAGGTGAACAGCGGCCCGAACTTGGCCACCGCCGCCAGCCGCTCGCCGTTGTTGGAGAGGGTGACCCCCAGCCAGTGGCAGTCGTGGAACTTGCCCTCCCAACTGGCGCCGCCGTCGTGGGACACCCAGAGCAGACCGCCAAAGCTGCTGGCGGCGATATGCGTGCCGCTGGGATCCATGTCGATGGACGACCAATTGCCTTGGCCTGCCCCCGCCTGCGGCTCCCAGGTGGCGCCCGCGTCGTGCGAAAGGTAGAGGCCGCCGGGATTGACCGCCATTGCCAACGCCTGCCCGTCTCCCGATGCGGCGGCG
>JAURKV010000133.1 GCA_030831585.1 Ramlibacter sp.
CACTGGCACCGAGCGGGGCCCGGACGCGTGCACCTGCCGTGTGGGCTGGTGCATCATTGTCCGGTGCCTGCATGGATCGACACCCATTGCCACCTGGATGCGCCCGAATTCGCGGTCGATCGGCCAGCGGTGCGCGCGCGCGCACGCAAAGCGGGTGTGCGACTGTGTGTGATCCCTGCGGTGGCAGCGACCCACTTTGAGGCGGTGCGGGCGCTGGCGCACCAGCATGGGGACGGCTATGCCCTGGGCATCCATCCCTTGTTTACACCGCAAGCCAGTGAGGCCGATCTCGCCCGGCTGGATGAGGCCCTGGCCCTGCACCGGCAGGACCCCCGCCTGCTGGCGGTGGGCGAGATTGGGCTGGACCATTTCATTCCCGGTCTGGACCGCGAGCGCCAACTTTTCTTCTACCGCGAGCAGCTGCGTCTGGCGCGCCGCCACGGGCTGCCGGTCCTCTTGCATGTGCGGCGCTCGGCGGACACGTTGCTGCGCGAGTTGCGGCGCCAGCCGGTGGGCGGCATTGCCCATGCCTTCAACGGCAGTACCCAGCAGGCGCATGCCTTTCTCGACCTCGGCTTTGCCCTGGGCTTTGGCGGCACGCTCACTTTCGAGCGCGCCTTGCAGGTGCGCCGGCTGGCCTGTGAGCTGCCGCTGTCGGCCCTGGTGCTGGAAACCGACGCGCCCGACATCCCGCCGCACTGGTTGTACGAGACGGCCGCGGCGCGTGCTGGCGGCCAGTCGCAGGGCCGCAACGAGCCCGGTGAGCTGCCAGCCATCGGTCGCGTGCTTGCCGGCCTGCGCGGCATCACGCCCGAGGCCCTGGCCGAGGCGACCGCTCGTAACGCGGGCGCCGTGCTGCCACGCCTGGCGCCCCTGGTGCCCCTGGTGCCCCTGGCGCTTGTGGCGCGCGATGGCACCGACCCGGGGCCCAGTCTGGATACGGATAATCCTCGGTCGTGACCCTCCCTCCTCGTTCTCCCGCGCCAGCCGCCCCCGGCGCCGGGCGCAAGCCATCGGCCGCCGCCCTGCCCGAAGTCCATTTTTCCGACCACGGGCCGGTTCGCTACCTGCACCTGGGCACCGACTGGGTGCAAGGCGCAATGCGCCTAGACGACCCTTACGCCCTCGATCTGGAGTACATCCAGCGCATGATGGCCTGGTTGCTGTTCGTTGAGCCCACTTCGGTGATGAGCCGGCATGCGATGCAGTTGGGCCTGGGGGCCGCCTCTCTGACCAAGGCCTGCCGCAAGACCCTGCGCATGACCACCACCGCGATCGAACTCAACCCGCAGGTGGTGGCGGCCTGCCGGCTGTGGTTCAAAATGCCGGCCGACGATGCGCGGCTCTCGGTCATCCTTGGTGACGCCGCCGAGGTGGTGGCCAGCGAGCACTGGGCCGGCCGTATCGACGCGCTGCAGGTGGACCTGTATGACCACGAAGCCGCAGCGCCGGTGCTGGACTCGCCCGAGTTCTACGCAGACTGCAGGCGTCTGCTCACCGAGGACGGCTGCATGAGCGTCAACCTGTTCGGCCGACACGCCAGCTTCGAGCGCAGCCTGGGGCACATCACCGCCGCTTTCGGCGACGCCTGCGTCTGGTCTTTCCGCCCGACCCGCGAGGGCAACACGGTGGTTCTGGCCCGGCGCCTGCCGTCGCAACCGCTGCGGGCTGAGATGCTTGAGCGCGCGGGCGTCATCGAGGCGCGTTGGCGCCTGCCCGCGCGCAAGTGGGTGCGCGGGCTGCAGCCGCCGCCCTGAAGGTGGGCATTCGGCAGATGGCGCCGCGTGGTGCCCCTAGGCGCCGATTCATGCCGATGCAGGCTGATTCGCATGAAGTTCGAAGCGGGTGCGCCCTAGGGTTTCTACCGGGGGTAGGTAGGTGGAACCCACATTCCCCTGCCCGGGCTTTCCTCCCAAAATTCGGTGGTCATTAACACGCGTCGAGGAGTTACTGCGTGAAGATCAAGAGTCAAAAAGATTTCTTTGCCGGTCTGATGTACCTGGTCGTCGGAGGCGCTTTCGCCTGGGGCGCCACTGGTTACACCGTCGGGAAGGCCTCCCGCATGGGGCCTGGTTACTTCCCACTGCTGTTGGGGTCCATCCTGGCCCTCATTGGCGCCTTTGTCCTCTTCAAGGCCATGGTGGTCGGCACCGAGGACGGAGACAAGGTCGGCTCCATCGCCTGGAAGCCTCTGGGTTACATCATCGGCTCCAACCTGGCCTTCGGCATCCTCCTGGGGGGGCTGCCCTCCATCGGCGTGCCGGCCATGGGCCTGATCGTCGCCATTTTCGCGTTGGTCTTCATCGCGAGCCGCGCAGGGGATGTGTTCAAGGTCAAGGAGGTTTTCATCCTGTCGATCGTGCTGGCCATCCTGAGCTACCTGGCCTTCATCAAATTGCTGAACCTGCAGTTCCAGGTCTGGCCTTCCTTCATCGTGAACTGAGCGCGGAGCCGACATGGAACTCTTCAATAACCTCGCCATCGGTTTCGGCGCAGCGTTCACGCTGCAAAACCTGCTCTACTGCTTCATCGGCTGCGTTCTGGGCACGCTGATCGGGGTGCTCCCGGGCATTGGCCCGGTCGCCACCATCGCCATGTTGCTGCCCGCCACCTACGCGCTGCCCCCGTTGGCCGCGCTGATCATGCTGGCCGGTATTTACTACGGTGCTCAGTACGGCGGATCAACCACTGCCATTTTGGTGAACCTGCCTGGAGAGTCCTCCTCGGTGGTGACAACCATTGACGGCTACCAAATGGCGCGGCAAGGCCGAGCGGGCCCCGCGCTTGCGGCGGCCGGCCTGGGCTCCTTCTTCGCCGGCTGCGTTGGCACCTTGATCCTGGCCGCCTTTGCCGCGCCGCTGACCGAGGTGGCCTTCAAGTTCGGACCCGCCGAGTATTTCTCTCTGATGGTTCTGGGCCTGATCGGCGCGGTGGTGCTGGCCTCGGGCTCTCTCATCAAGGCCATCGGCATGATCGTGCTGGGTCTGCTGATGGGCCTGATTGGCACCGACGTGAACTCCGGCGTTGCCCGCTACTCCTTCGACATTCCCGAGCTGACCGACGGCATCGGCTTCATCGTCGTCGCCATGGGCGTGTTCGGTTACGGCGAGATCATCATGAACCTCTCCAAGAAGGAAGAGGACCGGGAAGTGTTCACCGCCAAGGTGCAGGGCTTGTTCCCGACCCTGGCGGACTTCAAGCACATGCTGCCTGCGGTGCTGCGTGGCACCACCATCGGCTCTTGCCTTGGCATCTTGCCGGGCGGTGGCGCGCTGCTGTCCGCCTTTGCGGCCTACACCATCGAGAAAAAGATCAAGCTCAAGTCCGGAGAAATTGCGTTCGGCAAGGGCAATATCCGTGGCGTGGCCGCACCGGAATCGGCAAACAACGCCGGGTCGCAAACCTCCTTCATTCCGCTGCTGACGCTGGGCATTCCGCCCAACGCGGTGATGGCGCTGATGGTGGGCGCGATGACCATCCACAACATCCAGCCGGGCCCGCAGGTCATGACCAGCAACCCGCAGCTGTTCTGGGG
>JAURKV010000134.1 GCA_030831585.1 Ramlibacter sp.
CAGCGTCTATGCGTCCACCATGACCATCCCCGGCGGCCTGGAGATGACCACCTCCAAAGACGTGCTCGAGGCCCTGTCCTCCGGCGCTGGCCCGCGCAAGGTGTTCATCTCCCTGGGCTACGCCAGCTGGGGCGAGGGCCAGCTTGAATCGGAAATTGCCGAGAACAGCTGGCTCACCGTCGGCGCCGACCAGGCGGTCATCTTCGACACCCCGGTGGAGCAACGCTACGACAAGGCGCTCTCGCTGCTGGGCCTGCAGGCCTGGATGCTGTCTTCCGAGGCGGGCCACGCGTGAGCGACTCCCTGGCCGCCATGCCTGCTATTCCCGCCATTCCCGAGATTGCTAGCCCCAGCCCCAGCCCCGACGTTCCCGCCTCGCTCCAGTCTTTTCTCTCCTTCGACTTCGGCGCCCGCCGCACCGGGGTAGCCGCCGGCAACCGGGTGCTGGGCACGGCCACGCCGCTGCGCACCATCGTCGCCGAGGCCAAGGACGATCGCTTGGCGCAGGCCGAGGCCCGTGTGCGCGAGTGGCAGCCCGACGGCCTGGTGGTGGGCGTGCCCTTTCATCCCGACGGCGCCCCCCACGAAAATACGGCGCGGGCCCGCAAGTTCGGCCGCCAACTCGCCGAGCGCTGCCGCCTGCCGGTCTTCGAGGTCGACGAGCGATACAGCACCACCGAGGCCCTGGCCGGGGGCGCGCGGGACGCCGATGCGGCCGCAGCCTGCATCATCCTGGAGCAGTTTCTGAGGAGTCTCAAATGAACATGGCCAAGAGCGGCGCCCTGGTGCTCGATGCCGAGGCGCTTTACGCCGAATTGCGCGCTTCGGTGCAGCCGCTGGTAGCCGCAGGGGCCCGGCTGGTGGGCGTGACCTCGGGCGGTGCCTGGCTGGCCGAGCGCATGCACCAGGACCTGGCGCTTGCTGGCAAACCCGGCGTGATTTCTTCGGTGATGCACCGCGACGACTTCGCCCGCCGGGGTCTGGCCAGCGGCGGCGCCCAAACCCTGCTGCCCTTCGAGGTAGAGGGCGCCGACATCCTGCTGCTCGACGACGTGCTCTACACCGGCCGCACGATCCGCGCCGTGCTCAATGAGCTGTTCGACTATGGCCGGCCGGCCCGGGTGCGGCTGGCGGTGCTGGTTGACCGCGGCGGCCGCGAGCTGCCCGTGGCTGCCGACATCGCCGCCGCCCGCATTGCCCTGTCGGCCGACCAATCGCTGGCCCTGGCGCGTGACGCCAGCGGCGCCTTCAGCTTCCAGGTGGAGGGGGCCTGATCCATGCTGTCCAAGCGCAACCCGCAACTCAATAAGAACGGTGAGCTGATTCACCTGCTGTCGACCGAGGGCCTCTCGCGCGACATCCTCACCCACATTCTCGACACCGCGTCGAGCTTCGTGAGCGTGAACGACCGCGAGGTCAAGAAGGTGCCGCTGCTGCGTGGCAAGAGCGTGTTCAACCTGTTCTTCGAAAACAGCACCCGCACCCGCACCACCTTCGAAATCGCCGCCAAGCGCCTGTCGGCCGACGTGATCAATCTGGACATTGCCCGCTCCTCGGCGGCCAAGGGCGAGTCGCTCCTGGACACCATCGCCAACCTCTCGGCGATGGCAGCCGACATCTTTGTGGTGCGTCACGGTGAATCGGGCGCGCCCTACCTCATCGCCCAGCATGTAGCGCCGCATGTGCATGTGGTCAACGCCGGTGACGGCCGGCACGCCCACCCGACCCAGGGCCTGCTGGACATGTACACCATCCGGCATTACAAAAAAGACTTCACCCAACTCACCGTCGCCGTCGTGGGCGACGTGCTGCATTCGCGGGTGGCGCGCTCGGACATTCACGCGCTCACCACCCTGGGCTGCCCCGAGGTGCGGGTAGTGGGCCCACGCACCCTGGTGCCTGCCGACATGCGTGAGATGGGCGTGCGCGTCTTTTACGACCTCGAGGAGGGCATTCGCGGCTGCGACGTGGTCATCATGCTGCGCTTGCAAAACGAGCGCATGTCCGGCGCGCTGCTGCCTTCTTCGCAGGAGTACTTCAAGAGCTTCGGCCTCACCCCGCAAAAGTTGCAGCTGGCCAAGCCCGACGCCATCGTTATGCACCCTGGCCCGATCAACCGCGGGGTCGAGATTGATTCCGCCGTGGTCGACGGCGCGCAAAGCGTGATCCTGCCGCAGGTCACCTTCGGCATCGCGGTGCGCATGGCGGTCATGAGCATCGTCGCGGGCAACGAGGCATAACAACAGGACGAGGGACCCGACAGATGAAGATCCTGATCAAGAACGGCCGCGTCATCAACCCCGCCAGCGGCCTCGACACCGTGGTCGATGTGGCAGTTGCTGCTGGCCGCATCGTCTCGCTGCGTGGCGCACCCGAGGGCTTTGCCCCCAACAGAACACTCGACGCCCGTGGCTGCATCGTCGCCCCCGGCCTGGTCGACCTCGCCGCCCGTCTGGGCGAGCCCGGCCATGAGCACGAAGGCATGCTCGAAAGCGAAATGGCTGCGGCCGCGGCCGGCGGCGTGACCAGCCTGGTGTGCCCTCCGGACACCGACCCGGTGCTCGACGAGCCCGGCCTGGTCGAAATGCTGCGCATGCGGGCCGAAAAGCTGCACGGCGCACGCGTGTTTCCGCTCGGCGCGCTCACCCGCAACCTGCAGGGTGAGGTGCTGACCGAGATGGCCGAACTCACCGAGGCCGGCTGCGTCGGCTTTAGCCACGCCGACGTCGCTTTGGGCAACACCCAGGTGCTGCAGCGCGCCCTGCAGTACGCCGCCACCTTCGGCTACACCGTCTGGCTACGCCCGCAAGACATGCACCTGGGCCGCGGCGTCGCCGCCAGTGGCCCGCTGGCCACCCGTCTTGGCCTCGCTGGCGTGCCGGTGGCGGCCGAGACCATTGCCCTGTTCACCATCTTCGAGCTGATGAAGTCCACCGGCGCCCGCGTGCACCTGTGCCGCCTGTCCAGCGCTGCCGGCGTGCAGCTGGTGCGCGAGGCCAAGTCGGCTGGCCTGCCCGTCACCTGCGACGTGAGCATCAACTCCCTGCACCTGACCGACACCGACATCGGCTACTTCGACGCCCGCCTGCGCCTGTCGCCGCCGCTGCGCCAGCAGCGTGACCGCGACGCGCTGCGCAACGCCCTGGCCGACGGCACCCTCGACGCGCTGGTCTCTGACCACAACCCGGTCGCCGCCGACGCCAAGACCTTGCCGTTCGCCGAGGCCGAGCCGGGCGCCACCGGTCTGGAACTGCTGCTCTCGCTGGCCTTGCAATGGGGCGAGCAAAGCGCTGTGGGCCTGGCCCGCGCCCTGGCCGTGGTGACCAGCGAGCCGGCCCGTGTGCTGGGCTCGCCCTTGGGCACCTTGCAGGCCAGTTGTGGCCAGCTTGCCGAGGGCGGCCTGGCCGATATGGTGGTCTTCGACCCGCAGGCCCACTGGCAGGCCGAGGCCTCCGGCCTGCGCAGCCAGGGCAAGCACACGCCCTTCTCCGGCTACGAACTGCCCGCCCGGGTGCGCTACACCCTCGTGGGTGGGCAACTCGCCTACGAAGCGGCCTGACGCGAATGGGCGTTTGGAATGGCCCGGCTTGCGCACAGCCGGCTGACCTCAAGCAGGCAGGCGCAGCATGAGTCTGCTGCGCGTGCCACGCGCGCTCTGGCGCACCCTGCGCGTGCTGGCGCAGGTGGCCTCGGGGTGGTGGACCATCGTCTTTTTCTTTCCGCGCCTCACGCCGCTGCAGCGCGAGCAGGAGGTGAGCGACTGGGCCCGCGGCATGCTGCGCGCCATGGGCATCACGCTCGAGGTGCAGGGGCTGCCGGCCGAGGCGGGCCCGGTGCTGCTGGCGGCCAACCACATCTCCTGGCTGGACATTTTGGTGCTGCATGCGGCGCGCTTTTGTCGCTTCGTCTCCAAGGCCGAGGTGCACCACTGGCCGGTTATCGGCCGCCTGGCCACTGGCGCCGGCACGCTCTACATCGAGCGGGCCTCGCGACGCGATGCCATGCGGGTGGTGCACAAAATGGCCGAGAGCCTGCGCGCCGGCGAGGTGGTGGCGGTGTTTCCGGAGGGCACCACGGGTGACGGCCGTGAGCTCCTGCCCTTCCATGCCAACCTGCTGCAGGCGGCGGTCTCTGCCGACGCACCGGTGCAGCCGATTGCTCTTTGTTTTCTGGACGCTGCCACCCGCCAGCCCTGCTTCACGCCCTGCTATGTGGATGAGGACACTCTGGTGGGGTCGGTCTGGCGCACCCTCAGCGGCCCGCCTCTGGTCGCGGTGGTGCGCTTCGGCACGCCTGAGCGCAGCAATGGCCGCGACCGACGGGCTTGGGCGGCTGACCTGCACGACCGGGTGCAGGCGCTGCGGCTGGGCTCGCCCACCTAGCGCGGCCGCTGCCGCATCGCAGGCGCCCGCCAACTAATTCCGTTTTCCGCCCCCAAGGCCTTGCGCCGCCTTGACGCGGGCCAGTTTGGTGCGCGACACCCTCCCAAGCCTCGTTACCCATGGCCCACGATCGGCGGCCGCGTGCCTGCCGATCGCTTTCCGACACCACACAGATGAGAGGGAGGGGCCATGCAAGGAATAGTAGTGGGTTCACACATAGCGACAAACGTCGTTCATGCTACGCCGGGAGCGCTTGACGCTCACAATGCAACAGGGTTGGCACCACCACCCAACCAGACAGGCGGGCCGCCCAGTAAAGCTGCGGCTATTGAGTCATCACCTCGTCCCAGAAAGGTGATGGCGCCGGGCACGCCCCCGGCGCGAGCTTCGGGACCAGTACCATTAGGTGGATCAGCAAAGAGCAGAGCTGGCGGAGGGACTCCAGCACCCGCGCCAGCCTTGGTACCGAGCCCGGAACACGTCCTGAATGTCTCTCCCTCCCCATTCACGGCACGCCAGATACTGGTCCGAGGAACGGATGGAAGTAATCCGACGCCGCTCTCTGGGGCCGGCGCGGCTGTGCTTCCCCCGGTCCTTCGCCCGAACGCCTCGCTTTCGGCCAAGCCGCTTGCGCCCCAAGAGTATTCCGCTTTGGTCCGCCTAAGTCTCACGTCCCCGACCCATGAGTGGGGGCTGGCGACCTCGTCACTGGGAGAGGTTTCGCGTCAAGCGCAGCAGCCGTTGATGGGCCCTGCCTGCCCTCGGTTCGGGGCGCAGGATGACTTCGTCGAGATACCCGAGTTTCGTGTCGTCTTTCCCGACGATAAACGGCAAAGGGGACAGCACCCCCCGCCGTCCGACCCGAGACACCAGCCCTCGCTCACATCCCTCCAGGGGCCGCTGTCCAGAAGCGACTGCGACTTCCAACTGGACGGGATTACGCCGGGCTTCCGATCTCCTTCTGTCAAGGTTGCCGCTGCGGGCACAGCCGACCTTCAGGGAGCGAGCGAACATTGGAGGGTCGTCGATTCGAAACATAGCGGTGTATCCAGTCCTCCCGCTGGGGACGCCAGGCGGAATCAGGGCCTGACCCAAACGTCTACCTCGCCGGCGGCTCAAAGGACTCCGCGACCGGCGTCACCAACGAGACATGCTCACGCCTCTCCTCAACCGCCACTGTCGACACCTGAGAAGGCTATCTGGGAAGGGCAAGTGCACCAGCCCACAGCGGACCATGCGGTGGACATGACCCCCGAGGAGGCGAGGCGCATCGGTCAATGGCATGTACTGAACCAGGCCGCGGCCGCCGGAGCTGGGGGCGCCGATGCGTGGCTTCAGTTCTGCGATGCCCGGCGGGGAGACTCCAACGTCGCCGCGCTCCTGGCCCGCATTCCTCGGCCAGACCGCGCAACCGCACAGCGCTTGGTCGAGCTGGCTACCTGGGCCTCCGCGCTTCCCGCTCAAGGCGGGGGCGGGCCTCCTCCGCCTGGCCGGCTACTCACCCGCCAGCAGTTCCTGGCCTTGGGCCAAGCCCTGGAGGAGATATTTCCAAGCTCGGTTCGCCAGCATGAGGCGGGCCGCGTGGCTGGCGTTCTGGACGCCCTGGCGCGCGCCGGTGTCACCGCCGAGCGCCTGCAGCTGGCTTGCCGCAACGCCAAATGGGCTCGCGACTTCCCGGCCCAGCTCGCCAGCTCGGGAGTGGGCTACACCTGCTCTTTCATGATTTTCAACACACTCATGGAGCAGTTCTGGGGCGACCCGGCGGCGTCGGGTTCGCTGCCGGTGCTGGCGCATACCTTGCTCTCGATGACGGCGCAGCGCTGGCTGCGCATGGCCGAGTGGTTGCCAAGCTGGACCAAGGCAATCGAGGCCGACGGCCTGGGCAAACCTGCCCCCTTCATCAATACCCCCCGGGGTTTCCTCCTGGCGACCGCGCAGTACTGGCCCTTCTTGGCCTCCCTGGCCTATGGCAGTTACGGGGTGAGTGAGCCACGAGGACGGGTGGAGGCCTTCCGGAACTACGGTTTTGCCGCTACCGCTGGCGTCGCTTTGCATCGCTTGCTCTTTCTGTCGCGGGACTACCCCTGGCTCAATGCCAGCACACCGGTCCATCGCTCCGCCATGCTGCAGTCCATTGACGAGCTGTGTAGCTGGCAATCCACTGCCGAGGCCGCGGTCAAGTATGTGACTGTGCGGCCGATCGCCGGTTTGGGCGGTCTGTTATCGGGTCAAGATTGGCACCCAACGCTGGTGGAACCTGCGACCACGCCGGCCCCGGCCCCGGCACAGGCACAGGCCCCGGCACAGGCACAGGCACAGGCACAGGCACAGGCACAGGCTGGCCAGGCGGCTGCGCCAGGCCAGGTGGCCGCAGGGGCTGCGCAGGCAGCAGGTGCCGTTGCCGCCCCCGATTTCCTCCCGCCCCGGCTCCTGGACTCCGTGAAGGAGGAGGTCGCTACCTCGGCCAAGCGCTGCAGCCTCTTTTGCGTCCCGATGCTGCTGTTCGGCGTCGTCAAGAGCGCGGCGCAGGCCGCCGGGCTGAGCAGCGACCTGGTGGGGACCGTGAACTTCCTCACCCTGATTCCTGGCTGGGGCATCGCTATGGCGCTGAATGAGCGCTATGTGGTCAATGACCCGGGCATCGCCGCCGAGGGCACGAGTCGTGGCGACCGTCTGCGGGCGATCCAGGCCCGGCAGTACGACGCCGCCCATCCTGCTACGGCTGCGCCTGCTGCGGCCGCTGCTGCCCAAGGAGCCCCGCAATGATCGGCGACGCCGCCTGGGTCCCGTCTGGCGCGATGCCCCCTCTGGGCCCCGAACCCCGCCTCGGGGCTGCACCAGCAGGCGCCCCCCTGGCGGGCGGGCCGACCAGCGATGACCTGCTCGAGCAGGTTGCAGTCGACCTGCGCGCCAGCCTGGCGCGGGCGCTCACCGGCCTGCTGGCCAGTGCCGAGGCCGCTGACCAGGCGGTCGAGGAGGGCAGCTGCCTGCTCGAGGGCGGGACCCTGGCCTGGCGCCTGGACCTGGACAATCTGATGGTCGAGCTGTTTTGCGACATCGGCCTGCCCGAGCCCGCGCTGGCGCGCGAGGCCTGGCGCTTCGCGCTCGAGGCCAACCTGTGCCGGACCTGCGAGGGCGCTTACCTGGGCCTGCACCCCGAGTCGGGCCATCTGGTGATGACCTCGGGTCTTCCTGCGGTGCTGATGCTGGACGACTCGATGGCCGAGAAGGCGCTGGCGAGCCTGGCGCGCCAGGCTCGCGAGATGCGTGAGGCCGCGGGCTTCTCCTGGGGCTAGGGCTAGGGCTGGGGCTGCTTGGTCGCAGGCGGCGTGAATGGGTAGGGCACCGGCGCGTCGGCGGACAGCGGCAGCGCCACCTCGGCCCAGCCCGGGGTCGACTCCCGTCCGTCTTCGTCAATGACGCCCAGCTCAAGCCTGACCAGGCCGTAGTTGGCCAGGCGCTGGCGCTCGGTCACCCGGGCCCAAACCCGCAGCGTCTGGCCCACCGTGTTCATCGCCCGGAAGCGAAACCCCATCTTCCACACCCAGCCCGCGTCACCCGCCCAGTCTCGCAGCAACTGCGCAATGAACTGCTGCTTGAGCGAGCCGTTAATGAGCAGGTCCGGCAGGCCGTCGTGTCCTGTGGCGAAGGCGTGGTCGTAGTGGATCCGGTGCCAGTTCTCCATCGCCGCCGACCATCGCATCAGGTGCACCGGGCCCAGCGGGCCCTTTTCCAACATGGGCAGTTCCAGCCCGATCGGCACCGCGTCGAACAAAGGGCTGGGCTTCATGCGGTTTGCTCCGGCCTGCGCAGCAGGGTGCGGCGGGCGCGCAGCAGCACCTCGCCGGCCGCCGTGCGCACTTCGCCCTCGATCACCACCACCACCAGCGGCCCCTTGGACGAAGCGGTTTCGCGAATTTCAGCGTAGCGCTGGCGAAAGCGCACCCGTTCCCCGTGCAAGGCGTGCCGGTAGAACTCGAACTCGGCGCCTCCGTTGACCACCGGCAACTGGGCCAGGGCGCCGAGGGGCGGCAGGCCAGGCTGCGGCACCACGCCATCGAAATCGGGCTTGTGCGCCTGCGCTTGCACCAGGTCGGGCGCGCCCAGGGGCCGACGCAACATGTGATTGGGAAAGAGCAGGGGCGCGACCGGGCCGCCAAACCGCGTCTGCGCGCCTTCGGCGTAGTCGGGGCTCTCGTCCATGATGGCCTGGGCAAAGCGGCGCACCGCGCCCGCTTCGACCGCGTCGCAGCACTCAATGTCGTCGGTCCAGACGCCCACCCGCGCCAGCGTCGCCTCATCGACCCAGGCCACGCGATCAGCCTCCGGAGCGCAGGGCCGACACTGCGGTGTGGGGCCTGTGCCCGGTGTGGTTCATTTCAGTCGAGCTTGATATTGGCGGCCTTCACGATGGCGGCGTACTTTTGCCGGTCGACGGCCAGCGTGGCCGCGAACTGATCGGCGCCCTGGAACCAGGGCTCCTGGCCCTGCGCGGCGAGCTTTTCCTTCACGTCGGGCAGGGTGAGGATCTTGCCGATCTGTGCAGAAAGCTTTTCCACAAGCGGCCGGGGCGTGCCGGCGGAGACAAAGATCGCGTTCCAGGAGTTGATCTCGAAGCCAGGCAAACCCGCCTGCGCAAAGCTGGGAATGCTCAGGCCCGGCAACGGCTTGTCGCCGGTGTAGGCCAGTGCCCGCAGCTTGCCGGCCTTGATGTGCCCGGTCACCGCGGTAGGCACCGAGAACATGGCCTTGACCTGGCCGCCGAGCAGGTCGTTGATGGCTGGGCCACCGCCCTTGTAGGGGACGCTGTTCATCTTGACGCCGGCCTGCATGCCGAAATATTCGCCCGCCAGGTGGTTGGGGTTGCCGTTGCCGGAGATGGCGTAGTCGATCGTGCCGGGCTTGGCCTTCGCCAGCGCGATGAACTCGCGCAGGTTGTTGGCGGGCACCGAGGGGTGCACCACCAGCACGAAGTCGCTGCGCACGATGCTGGCGATCGGCTGGAAGTCCTTGAAGCTGTCGTAGGGCAGGTTGGGAACGAGTAGCGAATTGATCAGGTGTGTGCTCGCCGTGAACAGCAGGGTGTGGCCGTCGGCGGGCGCTTTGAGCAGGGCCTCGGTGCCGATGATGGTGTTGGCGCCCGGCTTGTTGTCGACGATGACCGGCTTGCCCCATTCCTCGGTGAGCTTCTGGGCAATGAGGCGTGCCACCGGGTCGGTGCTGCCGCCGGCCGGAAAGGGCAAGATGATGCGCATGCCCTGGTTGGGGAAGGGCGCCTGGGCCCAGGCGACGCCGCAAAGGGCCAGAAGCAAAACCGACGCCCGTTTGGCGAGGGCGGTAAGGACGGTCATGGCAAGGACTCCGTGAAAATGATAGCGCTAACTTCAAGGACTGACAGGCAGGCTAGGGAAGCGGCGCGGTGCTGTCAAGGGCGCTAACCCCGGGCGTATCAGGGAATTGTTTCGAGCGCGGACTGTTCTTCAATGTTGCGTGGGCGGCGGGTCCTGCTCGTGAGGACTGCTGGGGCTTGCGTCGGGTTGGTAGACCCCCTGGCGCAGCGCGGCCCCTTGATTGACCCAAGATACTGATAGCGCTATCATTTGAGGATGTGCCTTGACCACGGCCCCTGGGTAGTTGCAGCCGCTTTGGACTGGCTGGAAACCCACGCGCCTGCGGCTTGCTTGAGTCCGGTGGCACCCGCAACCGCAGCGGCGCACGCAACCCCCGCGGCGCGCGCAACCCGAGCGGCGCGCCGGTGGCCCCCCGTCTGCACGCCATGCGCCTGACCGAGGGTCTCGCCCGCTTCGTTGCCGACCTGCGCTTCGAGGCCCTGCCCTCGGGTGCCTTGCCCTTCATCCGCATCGGCTTTACCGACACCTTCGCCACCTGGGTGGCCGGCCGCCATTCACAGGAGGCGCAACTGCTACGCGCGGCGCTGGCGCCTGCCCCTGGCGCTTGCCGGCTGCTGGTTGACCAAGGGACCGCCAGCGCGCCCGATGCAGCTTGCATCAATGCAACCGCTGCCCACGCGCTCGACTATGACGACGCCGCCCAGCGCGGGCACATCAGCGTGGTGGTGGTGCCGGCCCTGCTGGCCGAGGCGCAGGTGCTAGGCGCGAGCGGTCGCCAAATGGTGGCCGCCTATGCCGCCGGCTACGAGACCTGGGCCGAGTTGATGCGGCGCGAGCCGGACCACTATCACAACCACAGCTGGCACCCCACCGGTGTATTCGGCACCCTGGCCGCCGCCGCCGCCTGCGCCAGGCTGCGCGGACTTGACGCGGACCAAACCTGCCACGCGCTGGCCATCGCGGCCTCGCAGTCGGCGGGACTGATCGCCAATTTCGGCACCATGACCAAGCCCTACCACGCGGGCCGCGCAGCGCAGGCAGGTGTGATGGCGGCGCGCCTAGCCCAGGGCGGCTACACCGGCACTCCCGACGCGCTCGAGCATCCCAAGGGACTGATGGCCGGCCTGTCGCCGGCGGGCCGGGTGGACCTGACCTCGCCGGTGCAGGCAGGCCGCGACTGGAAGCTGCCGGTGGGTGGGGTGAACGTGAAGAAGTACCCGTCTTGCTTCGCTGCACACCGATCTATCGACGGCATGCTGGGCCTGATTCAGGACACAGACCTCACCCCCGACCAAGTGGAGAAGGTCGAAGTGACCATCAGCCGGCGAAACCGGTCCACCCTGCGCTACGCCCAGCCCCAAACGGTTCCGGAGGCCAAGTTCAGCGTGCAATTTGCCATGGCTGCAGCCCTGATCGCACGTGGCTGCGGGCTGATGGAGCTGCGCGAAGAGTTCGTCTTGCGCGCGGACGTGCAGGCCCTGATGCGGCGCGTCGAGGTGCTGCCCGAGGACCGCGAAGACGCCACCCGTCCCGGCGAAGCGCCAGAGGACATCGTCACCGTACACACCCGGGATGGACGCGCGCTGACCCGGTCTGTCGACTATGTGCGCGGCGGTCCCGAGCGGCCGCTGGCCACCGGCGAGTTGCGCACCAAGTTCAACGACTGCCTGGCCCATGGCGGCCTGCAAGCCGCACCCGGGCCGCTCTACGACGCCCTGATGTCAATCGACACCTTGACCGGCACCGACGCCCTCTACGCCTTGGCAGTCGCCTGATTTGACGACTTAAAAACCTGAGAAGACCATGCACGCCACCGACAACACCGCATCTGGTTCCTACACCCTGCCACCCGAGATCCAGGAGTTCTGCGAGGTCGCCCGCCGGATCGTGCGCGACGAGCTGATGCCGCGCGAGCAGGAGTGGCTAAACAGCCCCAACCACGCTTATGGCATGCGCGAACTGCCGGCAATCCGCGCGGTGTTCAACACCGAGGTGGCGGCGCACCTGGAGAAAATCGCCCGCGACACGGGCCTGTTCTACCTGATGGTGCCCGAGGCCTACGGCGGCCCAGGCCTGGGTCTGCTGGCACAGGCAGCCATCCTCGAGCAGCTGTACTACTCGCCCATCATGCTGCCGATCGCCAACGTACCCAACATCTTGTACGAGTGCCAGGGTGACCAGATCGACCGCTTCTTGAAGCCGGTGATCGAAGGCACCAAGGTGACCGCCTTTGCCCAGACCGAACCCGACGCGGGCTCTGACCCCGGCGGCATGATGCAGACCCGTGCGGTGCGCAAGGGCAATGGCTGGGTGCTCAATGGCACCAAGATGTGGATCTCCAACGCCCACGAGTGCGACTTCATGATGGTGCAAGCGGTGACCGACCCCGACAAGCGCCAGCGCGGGGGCATCACCATGTTCCTGGTCGACCGCCAGAACCCTGGCCTGCGGGTTGAGGTTCCTGGCATCCGCACCTGGTTGTCGACGATTGCCAAGCAGCATGTGGTGCACTTTGACGACCTCTACGTCCCAGACGAGGACGTCCTTGGCGAGGTGGGCAAGGGCTTCAGCCTGGGCCAGCGTTGGCTCACCATTCACGACCGCTTGCTGCGCGGGCCCTATGCCCTGGGCAAGATGCAGCGCGCACTCGACATGTCGGTTGACTGGGCCAAGCAGCGGGTCACCTTTGGCAAGCCTCTTTCCGAGCGCCAGGCCATCCAGTGGCACCTGGTCGACATGCACATCGACATCCAGGCCCTGCGCTCCATGACCTACGAGATGGCCGCGCGGGCCGACGGCGGCGAGGACGTGCGCACCGAGGCGGCGCTGGTGAAGTTGTGCTCCAGCGAGTGGGGCGCGCGCTGCGTGGACCACGCCATCCAGGTGCACGGTGCCATGGGCGAGTCGCTGGACTTGCCGCTCACGTTGTTCTACCGCGTTCTGCGCCACACCCAGATCGGTGGCGGCACCAGTGAAATCCAGCGCATCCTGATTGCGCGCAAGCTGCTAGGCAAATGATGCCGTCCGCTCTGGAGGGCGTGCGTGTGCTCGACCTCGGTCATGGCATCGCAGCGCCGCTCGCAGCCCGCATCCTGGGCGACTTCGGCGCCGACGTGGTGAAGGTCGAGCCCGCTGGTGCCGGCGACCCCGCGCGCCAGCTGGCGCCGCGCCTGAAGGAGGGGCCCGAGGCCGAGCGCAGCCTGATGTTTGCCTATCTGAACTGGAACAAGCGCGGGCTCCAGCTTGATCTGGAATCGAGGGAGGGACAGGCCGCGATCCGCCGTTTGGTCGAGTCCTGCGACATCGTGATCGAGGGCTGGCGGCCCAGGCAGCTGGCCGCCCTGGGCCTTGCGCCAGCGCAGTTGATGGCCTGGAACCCCCGGCTGGTGGTGGTCTCGGTGAGTGACTTCGGCCAGTCCGGTCCTTACGCGCAATATGCCGGCAGTGACCTGGTGCACCAGGCCATGAGCGGCATCATGCAGATCAGCGGCTCCGCTGATCGGGCGCCTCTCAAGCACGGCCTCAATCAGGCCTACCTCGGTGCGGGACTCAATGCCGCCTATGCGGCTCTCGCCGCCCATTGCGCCGCCGAGCTTGACGGCGTGGGCGACCATGTGGACCTGTCGGTGCAGGAGTGCCTGGTCTCCGAGCTGGTGACCTGCGAGACCTACTACACCTTCATGGGCGCCATTCAGGGTCGCCGCCTGCCGGTGCAGGACCCCTATTCGGGCGCGCCCATTCCGACGCGCCATGGCTACCTCTCCTTCCAGGCCAGCCTGGCTGTTCCCAACGAAACCTTCGCGGACCTGTTCCGGTGTGAGGCCCTGCGTGACCCGAAATTTGCCAGCAACAAGCTGCGCTCGCAGCATGTGCAGGAGGCGCGTGACCTGATCGCTGCCGCGGTGAAGGACCGGGACGCCAAGGACATTTTTCTGGAGGGCTCGCGCCTGCGCGCCCTGATGGGTGTGGTGCAGACCGCCCCCGACCTGCTGGCCTGCGAGCAGCTGGCTCAGCGCGGTCTCTGGGTGGATGTCGAGCACCCGAGCGGGCGCAGTTTCCGCTACCCGGGCGAACTCGCCCGCATGACTGGTACCCCGACCCGCGTCATACGACGCGCGCCCATGCTCGGCGAGCACAACGACGAGGTACTCGAGTCTTGGACCCATCGCGCCAAACCCGCCTCCATGTCGGCCGAGGTGCCCCCGGTGTCGCGCCCGGGCTCGGCCCGTCTGCCGCTGGAAGGCCTGCGAGTGCTGGATCTGGCCACGGTGATCGCGGTGCCCTATATGGCCGCCCTTCTGAGCGACCTGGGCGCCGAGGTGATCAAGATCGAGTCACCGCGCAAGCTCGACCCGACCCGCCAGGGCGTCCTCACCACCTACCTAGATAACGACGCCAGCGTGGACGGGATCAATCGTTCCGGCATGTTCCAGGTGGTCAACCGGGGCAAGCGCTCCATCGTCATCGACATGGGGACTGACGAGGGTAAGGCGCTGCTGCGGGACCTGGTGGCCCATGCCGACATC
>JAURKV010000135.1 GCA_030831585.1 Ramlibacter sp.
AGGTGCCGCAAGCCTTCATCGCCGCGATGCACGCAGCCTGCCGGCGAGCAACCGAGCTCGGGGACGAATTCGGCCGGGCTTGAATCAGCGCAAGGCGTAGCCGGCGGCCACGCCAGCAAAAACCGTCAACCCGAGCCAGTGGTTCAGGCTGAAGGCGCGAAAGCAGCCTTCGCGGGTGCGGCTGCGGATCATTGTGAAATGCCACAGCGCCTGGGCTGATGCGATCACCAGGGCCAGCGCAAGGGGCGCAAGGGCAACCCGGTCCCACAGCAGCCCACACCAGATGCCCAGAAATAGTCCGTAGCAGGCCATCACCACCGGCACGTCGGCCCGGCCCAGGGTGATGGCCGAGGTCTTCATGCCAATGCGCAGGTCGTCGTCGCGGTCCACCATGGCGTATTCGGTGTCGTAGGCCAGGACCCAGAACAGGTTGCCCGCGAGCAGCATCCAGGCTTCGGCCGGCACCCGGCCCTGAACCGCGGCGAAGGCCATGGGAATGCCGAAGCTGAAGGCCACGCCAAGCACCGCCTGCGGCATGGACAGATGGCGCTTGGCGAAGGGGTAGGCGACAGCGATCGCGAGCGCAGAGAAGGACCAGGCGATGGTGGCGGCGTTGGTGGTGAGGACCAGGCCAAAGGCCGCCAGGGCCAGAACCGCACCGACCGCCAGTGCTTCGCGCGCACCTAGCATGCCGCTAGTGACGGGCCGATGCGCGGTGCGTTTGACATGGCGGTCAAAGTCACGGTCGGCCACATCGTTGATGCAGCAGCCGGCGCTGCGCATGAGGATGGTGCCGCAGGTGAAGACCGCCAGCAGATGCCAGCCGGGAAAACCACCCGCAGCCACCCACAGCCCGGCCAGGGAGGGCCAGAGCAATAACAACCACCCGGCAGGACGGTCCCAACGAATCAGGTCGAGATAAAGGCGCAGGCGCGACGGAGGAACTTCGGGAGACAAGCCGATTTCGCTCATGACGTGATCGTAGGGCCGAGGAAAAAGCGGCGAGGCCACCGCCCAAGCCTCATTTCAGGACAGGCGCATCACGCCCGGCAGCTCGCAAGCATAGACCGCGTTGCGCAGCGCAGCGATCGCCTCATAACGGGTGAAGCTGCGCCGCCAGGCCAGCACCACGCGGCGTGAGGGCACATCGCCTTCGCTGAAAGGGATGTACTTCACGTATTCGGCATCGTCCTTGCGTCGGCGGCTCCGGGCTGCAGACGTTTCGGCCGGCACGGACAGCTGCGGCACCAGGGTGATACCCATACCCGCGGCGACCATGTGCTTGATGGTTTCGAGCGAAGAGCCTTCGAAGCTCTTGCGGATACCCTCCGCGTCGGCCGAGAAGCGTGCGAACTCGGGGCAGACCTCCAGCACATGGTCACGAAAGCAGTGCCCATTGCCCAGGAGCAGCATGGTCTCGGCCTTGAGCTCCTGGGCGGTGATGAACTTGCGTTCGGCCAGCGGGTGGCGGCTCGGCACGGCCACCATGAAGGGCTCGTCATAGAGGGCCGCCTGGGCCAGGCCGGTATCGGGAAAGGGCTCGGCCATGATTGCGCAGTCGATCTCGCCGGTGCGCAGCATTTCCAGCAGGCGAACGGTGAAGTTTTCCTGCAGCATCAGCGGCATTTGCGGCGTGCGGTCGATCGCCTGGCGTACCAGACTGGGAAGCAGGTAGGGGCCGATGGTGTAGATCACACCCAAGCGCAGCGGGCCAGACAGTGGGTCCTTGCCCCGCTTGGCGATTTCCTTGATGGCCGCCGCCTGCTCCAGCACGCTCTGGGCCTGGCGCACGATCTCCTCGCCCAAGGGGGTCACAGACACCTCGTTGGCGCTGCGCTCGAACAGCTTGACCTCGAGCTCCTCCTCCAGCTTTTTGATTGCCAGCGACAAGGTGGGCTGGGAGACAAAGCAGGCCTCAGCCGCACGGCCGAAATGCTTCTCGCGGGCGACCGCGACGATGTACTTGAGTTCGGTGAGCGTCATGGGGGGTGGGAACCGGTCAGGCCTTGAGGTATTGCGATTTTCCACCCAGCCACCGGGCGACATGGCGGTCGGCGAGAGCGGGATAGCGATCCTGCATCGGCGGCGCGGCCTCGCGCGCCAGCTCCAGCAGACCGCGATCAGCCTCCAGATCGGCAAAACGCAGCAGGGGCGCGCCTGATTGCCGGGCCCCCAAAAACTCGCCAGGGCCGCGAATTTCGAGGTCGCGACGGGCGATCTCGAAGCCGTCATTGGTTTGCGCCATGGCCTTCAGCCGGGCTTTGGCGGTGTCACCCAGGCGGCCGTTTTCGCCAGGAGAAAACATCAGCACGCAGGCCGAGGCCGCTGCGCCGCGGCCCACGCGACCGCGCAGCTGGTGCAGTTGCGACAGGCCAAAGCGTTCGGCATGCTCGATCACCATCAGGGAGGCGTTGGGCACATCCACACCGACCTCGATGACGGTGGTGGACACCAGCACCCCCATTTGGCCGTCCTCGAAGAGGGCCATCACCGCCTTCTTGTCCGCCACCGGCATGCGCGAATGCAGCAGCCCCACCATCACGCCGGGCAAGGCCTCGGCCAGGTCCGCGTGCGTGGCAGTGGCGTTGGACAGGTCCAGCGCCTCACTCTCCTCGATCAGCGGGCACACCCAATAGACCTGGCGGCCCTGAGCCAGCTGCGCGCGGATGCGGTCTACCACCTGCGCTCGCCGGCTGTCGGCAACCACCTTGGTGACGATGGGGGTACGTCCTGGGGGCAGCTCGTCGATGGTGCTGACGTCCAGGTCAGCGTAGTAGCTCATGGCCAAGGTCCGCGGGATCGGCGTGGCCGACATCATCAACAGGTGAGGCTCCAGTGGCGCAGATTCGTCCTGCGTATGTAACTTGCCACGTAGCGCCAGGCGCTGGGCCACACCGAAACGGTGCTGCTCGTCGATGACCGCCAGCCCCAGCTGCTTGAACAACACCTGCTCCTGAATCACCGCATGGGTGCCCACCACCAAAGCCGCCTGGCCACTGGCGACGGCCTCGAGCATGGGGACTCTTTCCTTTTTCTTCTGGCTACCAGTGAGCCAGGCGACCCGCAGGCCGCGCGGCGTGAGCAGGGGCTCGAGCCACCCAATCAATTTTCGGAAATGCTGCTCGGCGAGGATTTCAGTGGGTGCCATCAGCGCGCACTGCCAGCCCGCCTCGATGGCCACCGCCGCGGCCAGGGCCGCGACCACGGTCTTGCCCGAGCCCACGTCACCCTGCAGCAACCGGTGCATCGGTGTTTCGCGGGCAATGTCCGCACCGATCTCTTCAACGACCCGGCGCTGTGCGCCGGTGAGCTCAAAGGGCAAGGCCGCCAGAAGGTGCTCGGGCAGTCCGCCGGGCGCGGCGCGCAGGGGCGGCGCGCGCA
The DNA here is from genome assembly GCA_030831585.1 of Ramlibacter sp. Lineage (GTDB taxonomy): Bacteria > Pseudomonadota > Gammaproteobacteria > Burkholderiales > Burkholderiaceae_C > Ramlibacter. Next base: position 3,382 of record JAURKV010000135.1, read on the forward strand.
GGGCATCACGCTCGCGCTTGCTTTGCAGCTGCGAGAGTTGCTGCGCCAGCAATTCCTCGGCCTTGAGCCGCTGCCAGGCCGGGTGACTGCGGTCTTCCAGGGCGGCCAACGAGGTTTCGGGACCGGGGCGATGGAGAAATTCCAGGGCCTCGCGCAGCCCCCAACGCGGGTCCAGGCCAAAGCGGCGCGCCAAGGTCTGCGGCAAGGTGTCGGATAAGTCGGCACGCGCGAGGCCCGAGTCCACCACCTTGCGCAGGTAGGCCTGGGGCAAGGTGGCCACGGTGGGGTAGACCGGGGTAAGCGCCTGCGGCAGCGGCGCGTCGGCCGGCTTGCACACCGGGTGCACCATTTGCCAACCGAAGAAGCCCCCACGCAGCTCGCCGCGCGCGCGGATCCGGGTGCCAGGGGCCAGCGCCTTCTGCTGCGCAGGGTAAAAGCTGAAAAAGCGCAGCTGGCAGGTGCCTGTGCCGTCATCCAGCGTGGCGACCAACTGGCGCCGGGGGCGATAGGCAATCTCGCACGCGGTGATGGTGCCCTCGACCTGCGCCGCCTCGCCCTCACGAGCCGCCCCGAGCGGGGTGATGCGGGTTTCGTCCTCGTAGCGCAGGGGAAGGTGAAGCGCCAGGTCGATGTCGCGCGCCAGACCCAATTTGATCAGGGCCTTCTGGGGGGCGGACAGGGGCTTGCCATCGGGCATGGGACAATTCTGCCCGACCCAATTGCTTGGCACGGGCCCGTCCGGCCCTCAGGACATGCGCACCTTCACCACTGGCGACTTTGACTTCGCCCTTCCCCCCGACCTGATTGCCCAGCACCCAGCCCCCGAGCGAAGCGCCTCGCGTCTGCTCGATGGCACCCAGACCTCCCCGACAGACCGCGTTTTTCGCGATCTTCCGGCGCTGCTGCAGCCGGGCGATCTGCTGGTGTTCAACGACACCCAGGTGGTCAAAGCCCGCCTCTTCGGCGAGAAGCCCACAGGCGGCAAGCTGGAGTTGCTGGTCGAGCGGGTCCTGGAGGGCGGCGAGGTGGTGGCCCACATGAAAGTGAGCAAAAAGCCGCCGGTGGGCACCGTGATGCGCATGGCGGGCGGCTGGGAGGCCACCTTGCTGGGGCGCTGGCCGCTGCCCGAGGGACCGCTTTTTCACCTGCGCTTCTCGCAAGACCCCTACGAGGTGATGGCACGCCACGGCCATGTGCCGCTGCCGCCCTACATCACCCATGCCGACGAAGCCGAGGACGAACGCCGCTACCAGACGGTGTTTGCCCGCCATCCGGGTGCCGTCGCCGCGCCGACCGCCTCACTGCATTTCGACGACCCCGTGCTCGCGGCGCTCGAGGCGCGGGGCATTGAACGCGCGGCGGTAACCCTGCATGTCGGGGCCGGAACTTTTCAGCCGGTCAAATCGGAAAACATTGCCGAGCACCATATGCACAGCGAGCGCTACCGCGTACCCGAGGCGACCCAGGAGGCGATCGCCTCCTGCCGGGCCCGGGGCAGGAAGGTGGTGGCGGTCGGGACGACCACGGTGCGTACCCTCGAGTCCTGGGCCAAGACCGGCCAAGCCGTGGGCGACACCGACATCTTCATCACACCCGGCTTTGAGTTTCAGGTGGTGGACCGGATGGTGACCAACTTCCACCTGCCGCGTTCCACGCTGATGATGATGATCAGCGCCTTCGCCGGCTACGAGCGGGTGATGGGCCTCTACCAGCACGCGATCGCCGCGCACTATCGATTCTTCTCCTACGGCGACGCGATGCTGCTCGAAAAAAAGGTTTCTCAGAAAGCGCCCTGCGCTCACCTCCCCCCAGAGGGCGTCACGCGCGGCCCTACAGAGCAAGCTCCGCGGCGACCTTGACGCGGCCCCCCACATCTCGCTGCTCACTCCTCCTCGACATGCTGCAATTTGACATCCACAAGACCGAAGGTCATGCCCGCCGCGGCACGCTCACGCTCAACCATGGCGTAGTGCAGACGCCCATCTTCATGCCGGTGGGCACCTACGGCACGGTCAAGGGCGTGATGCCCCGCTCGCTCGATGAAATGGGCGCGCAGATCATCCTGGGCAACACCTTCCACCTGTGGATGCGACCCGGCCTGGACGTGATGAAGCAGTTCGGCGGCCTGCACCGATTTGAGCAGTGGCAAAAGCCCATCCTCACCGACTCGGGTGGCTTTCAGGTCTGGAGCCTGGGCGAGATGCGCAAGATCAGCGAGGAGGGGGTGAAGTTCGCTTCGCCGGTCAACGGCGACAAGCTTTTTCTCACGCCCGAGATCTCGATGCAGATCCAGACCGTGCTCAATTCGGACATCGTGATGCAGTTCGACGAGTGCACCCCCTATGAGACCAAGGGGCACCTGACCACCGAGGCCGAGGCGCGCCACTCGATGGCACTGAGCCTGCGCTGGGCGGACCGCTGCCGCGCCGAGTTTGCGAGGCTGGAAAACCCCAACGCCCTGTTCGGCATCGTGCAGGGCGGCATGTTCGAGCACCTGCGCCAGGAGTCGCTGGAGGCGCTGGTGGCGATGGACTTCCCCGGCTACGCGGTGGGCGGGGTGAGCGTGGGCGAGCCCAAAGAGGACATGCTGCGCATCATGGCGCACACCCCGCACCGGCTGCCACCGAACAAGCCCCGCTACCTCATGGGCGTGGGCACGCCGGAAGACCTGGTCGAGGGCGTGGCCCAGGGTGTGGACATGTTCGACTGCGTCATGCCCACTCGCAACGCGCGCAACGGCCACCTGTTCACCCGCTTTGGCGACCTGAAAATCCGCAACGCCCGCCACCGCAGCGACGAGCGGCCGCTGGACGAGACCTGCAGCTGCTACGCCTGCAAGGGCGTGACGAACCCGGACGGCTCCGTCTCGGGCGGCTTCTCGCGCGCCTACCTGCACCACCTCGAGCGCTGCGGCGAGATGCTCGCGCCCATGCTGGCGAGCATCCACAACCTGCATTACTACCTGAACCTCATGAATGAAGTGAGGCAGTCGTTGGAGGTGGGTCGCTTTGCCGCATTCACCGCCCAGTTCCGACAAGACCGCGCCCGCGGGGTGTGAGCCGCGCGCTACCAACGCGCGACTGAGAACTGCATCGATTCGGTATCGCGCCGGAGCGTCACCTCCTTGCGCGATACCGCCAAGAACCAGGTCTGGCGTTCGATCTCGGGCCTGGGCTTGGCAAAGGCGGCCGGGGTCAACAAGGCCAGGCACCACGCGGGCTGCGGATCCCGCACAGACCGGTAGAGAATGCCGCCCAAATCCGCGTCACGGGCCACACGCGCCAGACGCTGCGTGGGCCCGTAGTCCAGGGGGTGTTGCCAGGCCGCCCCTTCGGACGCCCAGGGCGTGCGCTGGAGGTCGACGACCAACGCAGCGACCGAGACCCGAAACGCGGTATGTGCCACCGGCTCAATGCGCACCAAATCCACCGCGTCGCGCAAAAACCGCCAGCGCCAGTAGCCCAGTTCGGCGCCCGCGGTCCGGACGGACTCGGCGCCATAGAAGACACCCGGGTCGGTCTCGCCCCGAAAGCGGGAGCCACCGCGCCGCGGGTCATAACGGAAAGGCGTGGCCAGAAGGTAGTCGAGGCCGGCAACGTCTGCGGTGCGGCGCGGCTTGCTGGCCTCGAGCAGGGACTCGAGCAGGTCCTGCTCGACGAGGCTGTCCACCAGCTTCATGGTGCCCGCAATATGCTGCGACTCCACCATGCGCCAAGCCTGGCCCCGCCAGGCAAAGGCCTCAGATTTGAGCGCGGGAGGCGTCCAGATAGTGGACGACACGGACCAATCCTTCCGTTTGGGCAATCAGGTCGATCGGGCGACCCCTGAGGCCCCGGTTTTCGCTGTGCAGCCACTGGCGGGCAGTCTCCTCGTCACCCACGATGGAGTCCAGCGAGCGGAAGACACGCACGAACAACAGCGCCAGCTCCCACTCCTTGCGGCGCTCGTCCAATCGGTAGTCGCCGCTGTAGAGCCGGGTGACGGTCGCGGCGCTCACGCCGAGCACCTTGGCGAGCAGGGCGCGGGAGAGGTTCAGCCGCTCGGCGGCACGCGCCACGGCCTGGGTCAGCACCGCGGCGGGGTCTGGCTTGGCAGAGGGGGAGTGGGCCCGGGCGATCATGAAATGAATTCTTTCCGCTGAAATAATAGACGAGATTTATTTCTGAGGAAAGATTCCGGTCGATGCGGACCCAGCAGTCAGGGGTCGCTTGGCGCTCAAGGCCCTGCCGGGCTTGCCGCCGCGTCGGCTCGCACCGACGCACGTGCGTGAACTCAGCCGCCGTGGGCGGGGGTGGTGAAGACGGTCAGCACGCCGGTATAGCCATAGAGCTGCTGCCCGGCGATCTCGCCAGCGGCGAAAAAGCCGACCAGAGGCACCTCGCCCAGGGCATGGCGGATCACCTGCAACTCAGCGTTGGGCCCGCCGAAATGCGGCCCGCCGCGACCCGTGCAGCTCACATAAACCGCCCCGGCAATTCGCCGCTGCGGGTGGGGCGCTGACAGTGCCTCGGGCAAGGCCAGCGAAGCCGCCAGCGGGGCACTCATTTCTTCGGGCTCGAGCGCCTCGCGGATCTCAGCGCAGATGCGCACCAGATCCGCACGGGCCGCCCGCCCGTTGCGTTGGCAAAAGGCCATGGGCATGCCGGTCTCGACCTGCTCGGCCACGGCGACGCCGCGGCGCCCAGGATCGAGGCCGATGATGTGACGCACACGCACCTCGTCGCCGAAGCTGCCGGTGCGGCCCACCGCCGCGCCGCCGGGCAGGCTCAGACCCACGAGGGTCGATCGCAGGGTCGCCATGGCCTCCTGCGGCCGCTCAAGCGAGATGGAGAGGTCTTGCAGGAGGCGGTCCAAGGCCGGCTCCTGGTCGAGGCCGAGAATGACGTTGCCCTCGGCCGCGGTCACACGCATCTGCCGGGTGATCGGCTGGCAGCCCTGGGTGACCCGGGTCACCAGACTGACCTCCTCGCTGAAGGCAACGCCGGACAAGCCGCCCTGAAAGACGCCGCCGGCCCGCCCATGGCCAGGCAGGGTGCCGTTGCCTGCCACCGCAAATTGCAGCACGTCACCGCGGCTGGAGGCCAGGCCGCCAAAGACCCGGCCACTGCCGGTGCGCTCGGCCATTTCGGCAATCAGTTCGCCCAGGTCTGGCGTGCCCGAGTCGGCATGAACCAGGGCAGTGTTCGCATCAAAACCGATGCCCAGCGGGGCTACGCCCGAGAAGACACGGTACTGATCCGAGGGCAAGTCGCAGAGCATGACCGCGAGCGCCGGCTCGTCGATGTATTCGGCGTTATTGGCGCAGATGCCTACGCCCACGGTGCCCGACCAGTCGGCGACACCGGGCAGTTCGGCCATCAGGTGGTCGAGGATGTCCTGGGCCTGGGCCGCGTAATGGTCGGTGATGTAGAGAAGCCCCAGCGAAGGGGTACTGGCGTAGTCGGGCAGCGCCATCTGGGCGCGCAACTGGGCAAGCGCCAAGCCGGCGGCCATCTCCCACCGGGGATGGGTGGCGTGGCCGAAGGGGAACAGCTTCATGGGGTGCGGCCCGCGCAAGCGCAGCTCAGGCCGACGGCGCAGCGCGCGACCGTGGCTTGGCAGGACTGCGCGGCGCGCGCGCGCCCGTGGTGGACTTGGTGGCCTTGGTGGCCTTGGACTTGGCCGCCGGGGCCGGGCGACGACCCGAGGAGCCCGCGGCGCCCGGTGCAGCCGCCGAAGCGGGTGCCGCCTGGGCACCGGCCTGGGCCACATCCTTGAGCGTCGCGGCGGCGATCTGCTGGAACTGGTTGGAGAGCGCGCCCCACCACTGCAGCGGGTCGACGGCCGCCGCGCCGGCTCCGGCCGATCCCTGGGCTGCCTTGGTGGATTTGCCGGCCGCCTTGGCCGACCCGGAAGGTTGGGTCGCCTTGCGCGGCGAGCTGGCGGCAGGGGGCGTATCGGCAGCGGAAGGGCCAGAAGAAGGGCCAGGGGCGGGCGCGGGTGCAGGCGACGCGAAGGCCGAGGCCATCGCGCCGGGCTTGACCTGGAGCGACTCGGCCAACTCGTTCATGCTGAGGTTCATGCCCTGCAAGGTGGACAGCGTCATCTTCTGCACCTCCAAGGCCTGGATGGTGGCGGAGAGCGCCTTGCCGTTTTGCTCCAGCCAAAAGTGGACCGCGCGCAACTCCTGAATACGCTTGTCGAGCTCTTCGACATTGAGTGTGGGCGCGATCCAGCTGGAGAGCTGCGTCATCTGCGGCAGGCCGCCGCCCGCGCCCTTGGCCAGGTTCTGCAAGAAATCGAAGCCAGGTACGAGTTTGGCGAAGCCAAAGGTCTGCGAATCGCTCATGGACGGCCCTCTCTGTGGAAGCACTGCCAGCTTATCAGGCGCGATGCCCAGCGTCGATTGCCGGCAGCCGGCGCAAGACCTGTGTCGCCCGATCGCTCAGTGCTTGTGACCGTGCTGGTGCGCAGCCGCAGGACTGACCCCGGAGGAGGGAGCAGCAGTGCCTGGCGCACGCAGGGCCACCGGCACCTGGAGCGGCCAACGCCGCTCGGCGCCACGGGCGTCACGCAGCACCAGGGTGACGGGGACCGTCGCGCCCTCCTTCAGAGGGGCCTTGAGGTTCATGAGCATCAGGTGATGACCGCCAGGGCGAAGATCAAATGGCTTGCCCGGCACCAGAACAATTTCACGGACCGCGCGCATGCGCATCACGTCACCGTCCATCTTCATCTCGTGCAGTTCGGCAACGCCGGCGGCTGGCGTCTGCAGGCCCACCAGGGTCAGCGGCTCGGAAGCGGTCAGGCGCATGAAGCCGCCCGTGCCGCTTTGGCCCGGAACGCTGGCGCGGACCCAGGCGCCCTCGACCTGGAGCGCAGCGCTCTGCGCCAAGGCAGCAGCCCCAGGCACCAGGGGAAGCACCAGGGTGGCGGCGAGGAAAAGGCGCCGCAGCCGGGCGGCGGGGGGGAAGGACTTGTGATCGGTCATGGTGAGATGTTCTGTTTGAAAGTGGAGAAGGCAGCGACCCGGCGGGCCGCTTCAGGCCGGATCCGCGCCCGATCGGGCGGGTCTGCAGCTCAATGGGCATGTGCCCCGCCGGTGGCTGGCATCAGGTCAAGACGAGGGGCGGGCGAGGTCAGGCCGCGGGCATCGCCGCCGGAGCCGGGGCGCTGAACCCAGTCATGCCGACCCTGTGCGCAGGCCTGGCGCACCGGCCAATAAAGGACGCCTTCGCGCCTGGGCAGCGTGGCGCGCAAGACGAACTCGCCGTAATGCGCGTCGAGCAGCATGTCCTGGGGCGTGCTGGCGGTCCAGGTCACTCGGCTGACCTCGTCGGTCACGGTGCGGCCGTTGGAGGTCTCGGGCTGGGGCAATGGCGCCCGCTCGATCGACAGGCTCCAGCCGGGACGCGGCATCGGCTTGACGCCACGCACGCCGGCCGGGATCTCGACGCTCACCTCCCGGGTGGGCGATCCGTCGCAGCCGTGGCCAATCTGGAAGCTCGCTTTGTAGCCGCTCCCGGCGAAGGCAGCGGGCCACTCCAGAGACACATGCGCCGAGGCGGGCAGGGCGAAGGCGGCCAGCAAGGACAGGGACAAAAAAGGCTGGCGCAGGCGCGCAGCCAAGGAAATATTCATCATCGATTTTTCTCACTCGGAGGCGGCGCCCGGCGGGCACTGTGACCGCGAATGCGCGGCAACTTCCCACGCCGAAGGCGACCGCCAGTTGAAGGACTCAGACGCAAGGGCCGGCGGCGCCAGCGCGCCGCGACCGCTTCAGATCCAGCGGGTGAGAGAAGGAGGCCCGCGCGCTGGGGCCGGCGCGTCGCTGCGCAGCGTCACCCCCTTGGCAAATGCGAATACGGGCCGGTACGCCGGCAGGTCGGGCTGCGGAAGCAGAGAAGTCAGCGCGGCAGGCGGCGCGCCGGCAGGCGTGCACAGCGGGCAATCGAGCACGCTGCGAACTTGCGGGGCGGCACCCTCGTCGCCGCGCTCGACCAGCTGCATGACCCCTCCCGCGCAGACCATCTCCAGCGAGACGGGCTTCAGGGCCGGTGAGGCAATGGCCATGCCCAGCGAGAGCAGGAAGGCCGCCAGCACGAAGCGGGCTTGCAACATCAGGCGCAGCGGGGTGGACATCCTCAAATTATCGGACAGACGGAAAAAGGCATACGGGAAGGGGGGCAAGGCCCACAGGCGATGCATGGGCCTTGACGCCGATGGGGGTCATCCTGATCATCGAGGACAGCCCGGCGTCCGCGACCGGGCACTCCAGGAGACCGCCCGTGAAAACTCTCACCGACCATCTGGCCAACTACGCGAGCTACCACCGGGACCGCCGTAATGTCGCCACCCATTTCGTCGGCATTCCCCTGATCGTGCTGGGCCTCGTGGTGCTGCTGTCGCGGCCAACACTTAACCTGGCCGGGGTGCCGCTGTCCCCCGCAATGGGGGTGACTGCGCTGGCCCTGGCCTATTACTTCGCGCTTGACCTTTTCTTTGCCCTGGTCATGACTGCCCTGTTCGCGCTTGCGCTGTGGTTGGGCGCATGGAGCGCCACCTTGCCCATCCCCATCTGGAGCGCGATTGGCGTCGGCGGCTTCTTCATTGGGTGGGTCATCCAGTTCATCGGCCATGTCTACGAGGGGCGCAAGCCGGCCTTCTTCGACGACATCGCCAGCCTGCTGATTGGCCCCCTGTTCGTGGTCGCTGAGGCCATGTTCCTGCTGGGGCTCCTCGGCGGGCTACGAAGCGATATCGAGCAGCGCGCCGGCTCACTGAGGGCCTGAGCGGGCGCGGCGCCGGCCAGCTAAGCCGGGAGCAAGGCGATCCGCTCCCGTCGACCTCCTCCTACAGACCCTGGGGTGGTACAGACCCCGACCCCAGCGCGGCAGCTTGCTACGGTCGGCCGCCATGAATTTCGCCGACTTCCTCTGCCCCAACTGCGCGCTGTTCCTGGATTTCGATGGCACGCTGGTCGAATTGGCAGCGCACCCCGAGTCGGTGGTGATGCCGCCAGGGCTGGTTCAGACCCTGGAACAACTGAAGTACCGCCTCGGCGGTGCGGTGGCCGTGGTGAGCGGTCGGCCCATCGCGCAAATCGACCGCTTCCTCGACCCGCTGGTGCTGTGCGTGGCCGGCGTGCACGGCGCCGAGCGGCGGCGGGCCGATGGCAGCGTCGCTTGGCAGGCGGTGTCGCCACTGGACCCGGTGGAGGAGGCCGCTGCCGCCCTGGCCCGGGCCCATCCCGCGTTGCGTCTGGAGCCCAAGCGGGGCTCCCTCGCCTTGCACTACAGGCAGGCGCCTGCGCTGGAAGCGCTGTGCCTGGAGACCTTGACCGCCGCTGTCGCCCGCAGCCCTGGGTTGGCGCTGCTGCGCGGGAAGATGGTGGTCGAGGCCAAGCCGGCCACCGCCAGCAAGGGCCGGGCGATCGAGGCCTTTCTCCGAGAGCCGCCCTTCACCGATCGCCTTCCGGTCTTCATCGGCGATGACGTTACCGATGAGGCAGGATTCAAGGCCGTCCAGGAGCGCGGCGGGCTGGGGGTGAAGGTCGGCGAAGGCCCCACCTCCGCGCGCCAGCGGCTGGCCAGTCCGGCGTCCATGCGCGACGAGATGGAACGGGCCCTGGCCCGGGTGGCGGCATGAACGCCGCTGTAGGGGGGGACCGGCAGGCACAGACAGAGGGGCTGCAGGTCACGGCAACGGACATGGGAGCCGCAGCGTCACCCGAACCGCCAGCGGGACCGACCTCCGCGCCGACCCGGCTCGTGGCCGCACCGGCACCGCCGGAGCCGCTAGCCTCACTGAGCGTGGGCGTGATCGGCAACTGCGCCTACAGCGCCTTGATCGATGCGAGAGCCCGCATCGTCTGGTGCTGCCTGCCGCGGTTTGACGGCGACCCGGTCTTCAATTCCCTGATCGATCCGAGCGAGTGCGGCGCCTTCTGGGCCATCGACCTGGAGGACTTCGAGCGCAGTGAGCAAGCCTATGAGCCCAATACCGCCGTGCTTCGCACACGTCTCTACGACCGCCTCGGTCAGGGCGTAGAGATCACCGACCTGGCGCCGCGCTTCAAGCACCGCAACCGGATGTTCCGGCCACTGACCCTGATCCGTCGGCTGCAGGTGCTAGGTGGCTCCCCCCGGATCCGGGTGCGGCTGCGTCCGCGCTTCGACTGGGGCCGCATCACTCCGCTCACCACTCTGGGTAGCACCCACATCCGGTATGTCGGCCAGCACACGGCGCTGCGCCTGAACTGCGACGCGCCGCTGTCCTACCTGCTGGCCGAGTCCTGGTTCGTGGCCGATCGGCCGATCAACTTCATCCTCGGGCCCGATGAGACCCTGCTTTCAGGCATCGAGGAAACCGCGCGCGGCTTCGAGCAGGAGACGGTGGCCCACTGGAAGGCTTGGTCGCGCGCGCTGGCGGTTCCGCTCGACTGGCAGGACGCGGTGATCCGCGCCGCGATCACGCTCAAACTCTCGCTGTTCGAGGACACCGGCGCGATCGTGGCCGCGATGACCACCAGCATCCCCGAGGCACCTGACAGCGGGCGCAACTGGGACTACCGCTTTTGCTGGCTGCGAGACGCCTTCTTCGTGGTGCGGGCCCTCAACGGCGTCTCCGAGGTGGCCACGGTGGAGGACTACCTGCGCTGGCTGCACAACGTGGTGGTGCGCTCGCGCGGTTGCCACATCCAGCCCCTGTACGGCATTGGCCAGGAGACGCACCTGCCCGAGTCGGTCATGAGCCACCTGCCCGGCTATCG
>JAURKV010000136.1 GCA_030831585.1 Ramlibacter sp.
AGCGGTGGCCTGGGCCCGCACGGCCTCGGGGTCGAGGGCATTGAGCCGCGCCAGGGGACGCGCCGCCAGCCCTCCTTCGGCGAGGGTCTGGCGGAAGGAAGGGGCGGTGGTGGCAAAGCCCGTCGGGACCTTCACGCCGCCGGGCAGCTGGGAAATCATCTCGCCGAGGCTGGCGTTCTTGCCACCCACCGACTCGACGTCGCTCATCCTCAGATTTTCAAAGGGCACGACCAATGCGGTCGCCTCGAAACGTGCAGACATGGGGAAGCTCCGGAGTTTAAAAACGGGGAAGCGCCGCCTGCGAGCGCCGGCCGGCGGCGGGCCAGGACACTGGGGGCGGGCGAGCCTGCGGCCGAGGCGAAGAGCCGGTCTTGTGCTTGTACTTGTGGACGGCTAGCGCGCATCGAACGGGCGGGGGTGGGCGGTGTTCGGATAATGCAGCCATTGTAGGGTCCGATCCGGTGGGCCTTCACCGCTTTTCGGCCACCGCCCCATCGCCAATTTCGAAGCCAGCTTTCACCCCCCCACATCACCTCCCCCGACATGGCCCAGCGCACCGTTCTTTTCATCTCCGACGGCACCGGCATTACCGCCGAAACCTTCGGAAACGCCATCCTGGCGCAGTTTGAGATCCAGCCCCGCCACGTTCGGCTGCCCTTTGTCGACTCGGTGGATAAGGCGCATCAGGCGGTGCGTCAGGTCAATCATGTGGCCGAGCTCGAGGGCCAGCGGCCCATCGTCTTCACCACCTTGGTGAACATGGAGGTGCTGCGGGTGATTGAGGCGGGCTGCAAGGCCATGCTGCTAGACATGTTCGGCACCTTCGTGCGGCCCCTGGAGATCGAGCTAGGCATCAAGTCCAACCATCGGGTCGGGCGCTTTTCGGATGCCAGCAAGAGCCAGGCCTACCATGACCGGATCGAGGCCATCAACTTCAGCCTGGCCCATGACGACGGCCAGAGCAACCGCGACCTTGAAGGTGCTGACGTGATCCTGGTGGGGGTGAGCCGCAGCGGCAAGACCCCCACTTCGCTCTACCTGGCGATGCAGTACGGGCTGAAGGCGGCCAACTACCCATTGATTCCAGAGGACTTCGAGCGCCAGCAGCTGCCCCAGGCGCTGGTGCCGTTCAAGCGGAAGATCTTTGGCCTGACCATCCAGCCCGAACGGCTATCGGAAATCCGCAACGAGCGGCGGCCGAATTCACGTTACGCGGCGCTCGACAACTGCCGCATGGAGGTGGCCGAAGCCGAGGCGATGATGCGCCGCGCCGGCATTCGCTGGCTGTCGACGACCACCAAGTCGATCGAGGAAATTGCGACCACGATCTTGCAAGAGGTGCGGCCAGAGCGGTTGGAGTACTGAGGCCGACCCGGGGATACAAGAAAAGGGGACCGGGCGACCCACTGGCCCCGGCAAGACCTGCCGCGCGCCGAACTATAGGTGCCGAATTACAGGAGCCGTCTCCGAGCGATCAGGATCAAAGCTTGGCGGGCGTGGTTCCGTTCAACGCAGCCGATAGAGCAGTCCCCCACGCCGGGGGGCGCCTGCCTTCACCTTCCGAGACATACATCGAAGATTTCACCGAAATCAGGCCCCCCTTCGGCATGGACGAAGGCCATAACGACACACGCCACATCGGCCGCCGATGCAGCGCGGTCCCCCTCCTTCTGCGGCTGCAAGGCGGCGAGGACCGACGCGAGCCCTGTCTCCGACCTATCGGAGAGCCTACCCGGGCCGCTGGCATAGCCCAGCCTTGACGAAAAGAGAAACAGATCGATCTTCATCCGCGCCTGGCCCGCATCAGCGCCCCCGCCCTCACGGGCCGCACGTTTCAGACCCACCAAGCCCGAACGTGCCCTGGCCGCATCCTGGCGTTGGATGTCCTTGAGTGATTCGAAACCTGCGCTTTGGAGGACTGTCTGTGCGCGCCGGCCGACAAGGCCCGGCTGAAGAGGGTCGTCCTCCACAGCCTGTTGAAGTAACGCCCCGGCACTGGGCAAGCCAGGAGCGCCGGGCGAACCGACCGTCACCCGGGGTCTGGTGATTTCTCCTCGTGCAATCGAGGCTGCCTGCCTAGACAGCGGCGTTACCGGGTTGAAGCTGCCTGATCCGGCATACCCAATGGAATTCATAGACCTATCTCCTCTCGAGGAAGCGAACCCACCCTCCCGCCCGAGTGGCCAAAAACCGAACACCAGACTGGCCCGCACTGGGCCTGGGAGGCTCTGAAGTAGCCCATCAGTAGCGGAGCGGTCTGGCAGGTTCATCCGGCGGGGAGTGACACACTCATGAATAGAAAAAACAAATCGCTGGCATTACATCAATCGAATTCACAAATATAAGTGGTAACCCTAGTATCCCTCCTGTCCCGAAACCAATGCTTCCACAGAGAGGAAACCCAGCAATGTCCGTCATCAACACCCAGATCAAGCCCTTCAAGAACATGGCCCTCAAGAACGGCAAGTTCATCGAAGTGACCGAGGCCGCCGTCAAAGGCAAGTGGGCCGTCTTCTTCTTCTACCCGGCCGACTTCACCTTCGTCTGCCCCACCGAGTTGGGCGACGTGGCCGACAAGTACGCCGAGCTGCTGAAAATGGGCGTGGAGGTGTACTCCGTGTCTACCGACACCCACTTCGTGCACAAGGCCTGGCAAGACGCCTCGGAGACCATCCGCAAGATCCAGTACACGATGATCGGCGACCCCACTGGCGCCCTAACCCGTGCCTTCGACTGCATGCGCGAGGCCGAAGGCCTGGCCGACCGCGGCACCTTCATCGTCGACCCCCAGGGCGTGATCCAGACCGTGGAAATCACCGCCGAAGGCATTGGCCGCAACGCCGAAGACCTGCTGCGCAAGGTCAAGGCCGCCCAGTACGTCGCCAGCCACCCCGGTGAGGTCTGCCCCGCCAAGTGGGAAGAAGGCGCCGCCACCCTCAAGCCCTCGCTGGACCTGGTCGGCAAGATCTGAGCCCGAGGCAAACCGCCACGCCAGCCCCCCACACGGGGCTGACTCCCCCCAGCGCCAGAGGCCACCCGCCGCGGCGCCGGATGAACGAGGCCCGGGGTGCACCCCACCCCGGGGCTTTGTTTTTCGATATTCCGACAAATTGTTTGTAGCCCCAGGAGGCCCTCATGCTCGACGCCGCCACCCAAGCCCAACTCGCCAGCTACCTCGACCGCATCACAGAGCCAGTCGAAATCACCGCGCAGCTGGATGACTCGCAGGCCTCTCGCGACATGCTGGCGTTGCTCAATGACGTGGCCAGTGCCTCTCGTCTGGTGACCGTTCACACGGCCCAGGGCGGCCCACACCGCACTCCCTCCTTCGCCGTGCACCGCCCCGGCCAAAGCCAGGGCCCGCGCTTTGCCGGCTTGCCGATGGGACACGAGTTCACCTCACTGGTCCTGGCGCTGTTGCAGGTCGGCGGCTACCCGCCCAAGGTGGAACAAGCCTTGCTCGAGCAGATTCGCGCGCTGGACGCCGACTTGAACTTTGAGGTGTATGTCTCGCTGACCTGCCACAACTGCCCGGACGTGGTTCAAGCCCTCAACCTCATGGCGGTGCAAAACCCCCGAATCAAAGCGACCATGATCGAGGGCAGCCTGTTCCAGGCCGAGATCGAAGAGCGCAGGGTCATGGGCGTGCCCTCGGTGTACCTCAATGGCACCCTGTTTGGCACCGGCCGGATGACCCTCGAGGAGATCTTGGCCAAAGTGGACACCGGCGCACGGGCGCGTGAGGCGCAAAAGCTCAACGCCAAGGCGCCGTTTGACGTGCTGATCGTGGGCGGCGGACCGGCGGGCGCGGCAGCTGCCGTGTACGCCGCACGCAAGGGCATCCGCACCGGGGTCGCCTCCGAGCGCTTTGGTGGCCAAGTGCTGGACACGCTGGGCATCGAGAACTTCATCTCGATCAAGGAGACCGAAGGACCGCGCTTTGCGCTGGCGCTCGAGGATCATGTGCGCCACTACGAGGTGGACATCATCAACATGCAGCGCGCCAAGGGCCTGGTACCTGCCACCACGACCGGCGGGCTGGTCGAGGTGCGGTTCGACAGCGGCGCCTCCCTGAAGGCCCGTTCGGTGATCCTGGCCACCGGCGCGCGCTGGCGAAACCTGGGTGTGCCGGGTGAGGCCGAGTACAAGAACAAGGGCGTGGCCTACTGCCCGCACTGCGACGGACCGCTGTACAAAGGCAAGCGGGTAGCGGTGATCGGCGGCGGCAATTCAGGCGTGGAAGCAGCCATTGACCTGGCTGGCATAGCCCAGCACGTGACGCTCATCGAGTTCAGCACCGAGCTGCGCGCTGATGCGGTGCTGCAGCGCAAGGCGACCAGCCTGCCCAATGTGACCATCGTCACCAACGCGCAAACAACCGAGGTCACCGGCGACGGCCAGAAGGTCGACGGCCTGCGCTACCAAGACCGAGCCACGGGCCAGGAGCGCCGTGTGGACCTGGCCGGGGTGTTCGTGCAGATCGGGTTGGTGCCTAACACCGAGTGGCTTCAGGGCACGCTGGAGTTGTCCAGGCACGGCGAGATCGTGGTCGACGCCAAGGGCCAGACCTCGCTGCCCGGCGTGTTCGCCGCAGGCGACGCCACCACGGTGCCGTACAAACAGATCATCGTGGCGGCAGGTGAAGGCGCCAAGGCCGCGCTGGGTGCGTTTGACCACCTGATCCGCAGCAGCGCCCCGAGCGACGCCGGGTCAGCACAAGCGCTGGCTCCTATGCCGGAGTTGGCGACGGTCTGAGTCTGGTAAATCTGCCTGCCACCGGGGCCGCAGCGCACGCTATTCGCGTGACAATGCGGCCCCTTTCCATTGGCGTCACGGGAGTGCAGGCATGCAAGGCGATCCGAAGATCATCCACCACCTCCAGGCGCAGTTGCGCAACGAGCTCACGGCCACCAGCCAGTATTTTCTGCACTACCGCGTCCTCCAGCATTGGGGGCTGGGCAAGCTGGCCAAGAAGGAGTACGAGGAGTCAGTCGGCGAAATGAAGCATGCCGACCGGCTCATGGCCCGCATCCTCACCCTGGACGGTCTGCCCCACCTGCAGGATCTGGGCAAGTTGCTGATTGGTGAGGATGTACCCGATATCCTGGACTGTGACCTGCGCCTCGAGCGCGCCGCCCAGGTCACCATCAAGGAGGGCATTGCCGCCTGCGAGGCGGCCCGGGACTATGTCTCCCGGGGCATCCTGCAGGACGTGCTGAACGACACCGAGGCGCATATCGACTTCCTGGAGACCCAGATCGACCTGCTCGGTAAAGTAGGCCTACCCAACTACTTGCAGACCCAGATGGACGCGGCAACCTAGGGACGGCCCTCGCATGCCGCCGCAGGACCCGTCCTACACTGACGCGTCTTGACCGCCGCGCAAGCACTGTCCCTTGTCCGCTCACCGCCGCCTGCTGCTTCTCGTCCCCATCGTGCTGATGCTGCACCTGGTCGCCCTCTGGGCGCTGGGCGGCGGCACGCTGCGCAGCCCGCGCGAGGCGGCGGCGCCTCAGGTGCTGATGAGGGATTTGCTGAAGACGGTGCCGGCGCAGGCCTCTCAGGGCGCGCCTGCACCTGTTGCTGTGCAGCCCAAGCCGACCCGTGAGCCGGTACCTCCGCCTGCGCCGCAGCGGCAACCGATGACAACAGTAGCCGCAGCTCCTGCTCCTGGCTCTGGTCCTGTGCCTGCAGCTCCTTCAGCACCAGCGGCACTGCCTGCACTGGCAGCAGCAGTCGATTCAACTGTGACAGCGCCTGCTCCTACGGCAGAATCTGCGGAGCCCACCACGTTTGCGCCTGTGACCGCAGCGGTGGCGATCGCGCCCGCCACCCGGGTGGCGACCCCAGCACTTGCGCCCGCGCAAGTCCCTGCGCCAGCCCCTTCGACGGGTACCGCGTCTGTTGCTTCGCCTTTTGCCGCGTCGAGCACTACGCCAAGCACCACACCGACGGCTGCGGGCCCACACAGTCAGTCCGTCGGGCGTTCAGCGGCCACCGTATCGAACGGTCCCGCCCCGCCAGCTGCAGCCCGAACTCCTGCCGCGACTACTCCCGCTGCTGCCGCAGTCATAGCCGTGGCGCCTGCCGCCGCACCTGTACCGGCTGTCACCGCCATGCCGGAAAAGCCTGCGCCCGCGCCCGAGGCACAGGTGCCGATCGAGCCGCCCTCAACCGACGCCGAGTACTTGAACAACCCCAAGCCGGCCTACCCGCGCCTCAGCGAGATACTGCGTGAGCA
>JAURKV010000137.1 GCA_030831585.1 Ramlibacter sp.
CAGGGCAGGCTGCGCTGCAAAAATACATCAGGGTTGAGCAAGGGGATACGAAACATCAGGTAGTGATGGAGGGCTCGACTGGCCAGCGCCGGGCGCGGCACGCTGCCTTGCCTGACCTGCTCAAGCCGCTGCGCATCGCGCACCAACTCGTGTTGCACCAAGAACTGCCGCACCGCCACGGCCTCCTCCACCGTGGGCTTGAGCAGGGTTTGCGCCGCGGTTTGACGCACCAGCTCAAGGGCATCACCGCAACTCCAGCGGCTGAGCAGCTCAAACTCCAACCAGCCAATTCGGAAAAAACGCCCCCGGGCCGGATCCTCGATCACCCAGGAGGGCGCGCCATTTTTAAGCGTGGGACCAGGATGCAGCCCCAGATCCTCTCGCAAAGGCGGCAGCTGCATGGCCTGCGCCGACGCAGGCAGAGACGCTGAGGCCGGGGTCGACGCCACCGTTCAGATTCCTGTCCACTGGCGCATCACCGCCAAAGGGCGCCGTAACAAGAAATAAGCCAACGGGACCCATTGGCCGTCCATCTTGGCACTGCCTCGCAGTCCCAAGCGGGGCAGACGACTGCCATCGTCCATGCGGGCTCGCACTCGGTAGGCCGCCACTCCGTCGGGGGACTTGGTCGCCTGGTAACTGGCCTGCTCGATCCGAGCGCTTATCGGATGGAGAGGATCAGCATGCAAGAGTAGAGTCAAGGGCGAGCCGCCTTCAAGGTTGATAGCGTCGGCCACCGGCACCCAAATCTGCACGCCAAGCTTCGACGGATCGGCCAGTTCCATGAGGCGCTGACCGGCCCCTACTGGCCTGCCAATCCAATCGCTCTCCTGTCCATAAACGGCAATGCCCTCGCGCGTGGCGCGAATGCTCAGCATGCCCAACTGATCCTGCAGAAAAGCCAGCTCTGCCGAGCGCTCGCTGATGCGACCACGAAGGACTCCGGTTTCTGCAGCTTTGTCACTGGCAACCAGGGCCCGGTGGGCGCCGGCCAGGTACTCGGCACGCGCGACCTCCAAGGCCTGACGGGCCGATGCGAGCCGGTTGCGAATGGCAGTATCGTCTAGCCGGACCAGAAGATCGCCCTTCTTAACGGCCTGATTGGGCTTGGCCACCAGTTCAGCGACGATGCCCTCCACCGGCGAGGTCACGGCCACCGTATCGAGCGAAATGATTTCGGCAGGGGCTACCACAAACTGGCGAACGGGAATGCACAGCGCCAGCACCAGCGCAGCGAGCGTCCCGACAACCCAGCGGGTCATATGCCTGGGACGGCCGTCGGGCTGCGAACCCGCGCGCCACCATGCGCCTGGCTGGCTCCGCACGGCTTGTAGGCACAGACCATAAGCCTGGTGCAAGACGCCCATCAAGGGCTCTACCTGCGACGACCACGGCTGCTCGCACACATAGAGCACCGCACCCAACGTCTGATCCTTGTGGCCCATCAAGCGGTGCAGGTACACCGTCTCGGGCCAGTACTCCTGCCAGGCAACGCGCAGCGGCTCAGGCACCTGCTGAGCCGAGACCGGACCGCCGGCCTCAATCTGCGGCAGCAAAGCCTGTACTACGCTCTCGCACCAGGAGCCGAAGGCGCTGCGGCGATCCACCGTACTCAGGCCCGATTGATAAACAAACCGCGGTGCACCGCCAACCAGGCTAAATACCAGAGCCACACGATAGGGCACCATGGCGTAGGTGTCGTTGGCTATGGCGAACAGCAGCGCTTGCTCCGTATCGACCAGCCGGGCTCGAGCGACCAACCCCTCAAGTCGCTGCCAGGAGTCCGGCGCCGAAAAAGTCGAGGAGCTCAATTGTCAATTACGCCCGCGGGTCATGGAGCCTGCTGCGGGCGCCGTGCCTGCGCATCAGGCAGAAGAGCCGTGCCACTCATGCCAGGAACCAATCCGTCAGCATTACCCTGAATGCGAGCCTCCATCTCAAAACTCTGATTGACCGGATCAATACGCGCATTCACCACCGTGACTTGTGCGGTGTAGGTAAGGCCGGTTTCATCAATCCGGATGCGAAGGGGCGTCCCCACCTTCACGCGGGTAAATAAACGCGACATCGCTGTCACCCTCAACTTGGGCACACCTGCTGAGATTACCTCCAGCAAGGGCTGCCCCTGCGTGGTGGTCTGAAACGGCTTACCCTGGATTCGCACCACATAGCCCGAAAACGGGGCCACTAACTGACATTGGCTGACCTGGTGCTGCGACAACTTGAGCTGGGCTTGTGCCTTGGAGACCTGAGCCGCGGCTATGGTTACCTCAATCTCCGAGGCCGCATCTAGCGAGCGCAGCCGAATCTTGGCTTCCAGATTTTCCTGCGCACCTGTCAGCTCAGCCTGAGCGATCTGTGCGCGCGCCTCGTTTTCTGAACATTCGAAGCGAATGAGCACCTCGTCCTTTTCAAAGCGCTGGCCTACCTGCGTGGGAATCTTTTGAATCAAGCCTACGATAGGGCTTGAAATCACCGTATCCACCTCGGCCCAGGCTTGCACCAGGATGCGGTTCTCAGGCGCCACCGTGGCCAGCGGTTGAGCCAACAAGCCCCCAGGCAACCCCCAAAACACCACAGCACTGCCCAACGACAACAATCCAACAAATGACTTCATACGCCCCACCCTTTTCGCTGCCGGCCTCCGGCAGTGCCAACTCACGGATTTCCCTTGGCAATCCACTCGCGCAAATGACCCACATTGGCTGTGACCGCTGCCTCGCCCATGGCCAAGTAAGTGGTCTCCAGCGGCTCACTGGGTAGCGTGGCGGTATAGCGGGTACTGGCTTTACCCACCTCGCTAAGCACCACCTCGGCACGCCGCAGCCCGCGCGCCGGCTGATCCATCCGCAAACTAACCTGTAGGCGGAGGACGTCGGCCGCTTCAGTCTGTACGACCTCAAAACCGCTTCGAGTCAAACCTTCAGTCACACCCGCCAGCAGGGACTTCCCGCTTTGCTGATCGTCCAGAAAAAGCTGGACCTTGGGTCTTGGGCCCGCCTTGGCGAGCAGGACCGTCGGCAAACGCGCCTCCGACGTCTCGAGGGCAGTACCAACCTGCCGCGCAACATCGGCCAAGGCCGGACTTTCTGTATCACCGAAGTCAAACTCCTGCCCCAAAGAATGCTGAATGCGCGCATAGGCGGCCTGCGCATTCGCATAAGCAATGGCGCGCTGGTAACGGCTGACCGCCGCGCGCGCACTGACCCGCACCAGCTCCAGCTCGGTTTCGGCTCGGCTGCTCACACCAGCCCGCGCTACGGCTGCAGCGCGGTCGTCAACCTCCAAGCTGCGCTGGGCCAATTCAAGGTCACCGCGAGCCAATCCATAGCGCAGCACTGCAATGCGTGTCTGGGTCATGATCGCCATGGCCAAAGCCTGGCGACGTGCATCGTCAGCGTCGAGTTGACGCTCACCAGCCTTGCGAACCTCTGGTGCGCTGAGCACACGCAACAAGTTCCAGGATAAACGGGCCGAACCCTCGACCCAGTCATTGTTATAGAGCAAACGGTTGCTGTCGTACTGGACACCCAAGCCAAAGCTAAGGTTGGGAAAGGCTTGCATCAACTGCCGCCGTGTTTCGTCGCCGGAAATGCGGCGACGCAAATCCTCCTCGCGCAGCTCCGGTCGGTTCAGCAGGGCCGTGTCCTCCAGCAGCGCCAAATTGCTAGGCAAGGGCTGCAGGGCCTGCTCGGCGCGATCGGCCAGCCTGAACTGACTGGTCGGCGACGACATCAGCGCAGCCAGTTCGGCACGCGCAAAATCAAGCTCATGCCTGCGCGTGTTGAGCAGGGCTACTGCGTCTACCAGCGCACGCTGATAAGCCAGTGCTGTCTGCACCGGCAGAGCGCCGCGCCGCTCGGCTGCGCGCGACAACTCAATCGCCGATTCCGCCTGCCTCATGACGTTCTCGGCCTCGGCCGTCAGGTTCTGTGCCGCCAAGGCCCGAAGGAAGGCAAACCGCACATCGTGAACCATGGTCTGTATGACCCGGCGTTTTCTCTCCTGCACAATCAAAAATTCATCGGCCCGCTGCTTGGCGCGGTAATAGGACACCCCGAAATCAAGCACATTCCAGCTAAATTCCACCGAGCCGAGCTTGCGGCCCATCTCCGAGGAGGTGGAGAAGTTCTGGGTTCGTGGCAGGGCTTCATCGGGACGCGAACCCCTCGGCCCGTAAAGGGGGCGGCCATCACCGCCAGAATAGTTGCTGCGGTCGGTGTAGCCTGCGCCCACCACCAGATTGGGCAGCAGGTCGTAGCGCGCGACCTCATGGAGCTGCCCATTGACAGCCGACTCCATCTTCTTAAGCCGCAGATCGAGGTTGTATTTAAGGGCGCGTGCAATGGCTTCTTCCAACGTCACCGCTGCCGTGATGGGCTCTTGCTGGTTGAACATGGCCACCCGATCGGCCGCTGCGCGGTCACGCACAGCCTGCTCTGCAAGGGGGACAGGATTCAGACTGGAGCAGCCTGTCAACACCAGCGCGGCCAAGGCCACGCTGCCAGGTCTTACGGATCGGATGAAAAATTCACTCATAAAACCCCCGCTCCAAACTGGCGGAATTGAGGTGGAACTTTGCCCGCTGGCTTTGGCTCAGGCCTGCCCACTCCGTCATTCGGCTGTGCACAGTCGCTTGCTCAAGAGACGGCCGCCGGGCGTAGCCTGCTGCAAGAAGCAGCCACTTTCGCCTTTGGGCTTCGCTCAAGCTGCTCCAGATGGCCTCAAGGGGTCCAAGGGAAACTTGCTGCTCCCGGGTAAGGTTCCGCCACGTCGGCTTAGCGGCCCACTTAACGCTAGCCCGCTCGTCAGGTCTAACGGATCGGACAATGATTTCTCTCATAAAAAGTCCTGTTTAAGACGAGGTCTGAAACGCCCAAAAAGGCGCGTATACGAAGGACATAGACATCAAAATCTCCTCAATCCCAGGCTGCGCTCGGTAGCCAAGCGCTGCAGCTTCTGGGTAAAGCCCAACTGCCCCCCAAAGGCGGCCCCAATAGCGACTCGCCCTCCGAACTCTCGTGCGTGGCCTTGGTGTTTGGGCTCATGAGCCTCGGCTGCATCGGCTAACGGGTCAGGCCCCTCCTGCTGATCAGACGCTGCTTGAGCAGGGCCCCGCGCCAGCCTCTCCAGCGTCTGATCGGCAAGGGTTGGCACCTCCTCGGCTTGCGAGTACGAGCGCCACAAAAGACTCTGCGAAGACGCGTCAAGCTGAGCACTTTCTCGCAGCAGCCCAGTCTGGATCGAAAATGCAGGAGCTACCGCCTCGTTGGACTGCTGGCGCGACGAGTGCACTGCGTTTTGGACATGCAGGGCCGGATCAGTGACACGGTCGAACTTGGCGATCAGCAAGTCGGTACGCACCATCTCTTGGCGCCCTTCTGCCACTGCCCCGCTGGCACAGGCCTGGACCACAACACTCAGACTTTCTGGGCTGGTCGCCATTTGTCGGCTGTCGGCCACGGCCTGCTGGACATGCAGGCTGGGCTGGGCTGGCGGCAGCGCAGGCTCGAAGGATCGGACTTGCACATTCAGCTGCTGCGGCATTTGCGCGGCCAGTCGATCGTCATCGAGGACCTGCAAGCCCAAGGCGGCTAAACCGTCGGGCTCTCCGGTGGTGTTAGCTGCGCCGAACAGCGAGCCCCTGCCATCATCGCGGATGGCACCCAGGCCTGTAGCCGCAACCAGGCTAACGTTGCGGGCAGTCAGGGTGAGCACTTCCCGGTCTTCAAATGAGAAATCATTCACGATGGCCACACGTACGCGCAGGGGTCCGTCGGCGCTGAGTTGGTTACCCGGCACCCGAACAAAAGTACCTGGTGCGTAGCTTTGCCATTGCTGCCCATCAAAAAACTCCAGGACGGACGCCGTGTCCTGCCCGAGGACGGCGCTGCCCGAGGCCGCCTCCAGCTGAACATACTGGCCCTGCTTGGCAGTGACCGTCCAGATAAGGTAGGGCGAGGCTTCATTGACCTCCACGCTATTGACCGCAATCGGCCGATCGTCATCGCGCAGCAGATCAGGCCGGGCCAGGGCGCTGCGGTCGACCACCAAGGCGCTGGCCGGTGTGAGCTTGTCGGCGGTGGCCGGTGCGCTGACGGTGCTGACCGTCACGCCCGTGGCCGCCTCGTTGGCCGCCGTGGCCGGATCGTCGATGCGGCTGACATACACATCGCCCGAGCCGTCATCGACGATGGTGCAGG
>JAURKV010000138.1 GCA_030831585.1 Ramlibacter sp.
ATGCAGCGCGAGGACCTCAATCCGCTCGAAGAGGCCCAAGGCCTTCAGCGGCTGGTCCGTGACTTTGGCATGACCCACGAGCAGGCCGCCCAGGCGGTGGGCCGCTCGCGCAGCGCCGCGTCGAACCTGCTGCGTCTCCTCAATCTGGCCGACCCAGTGCAAACCATGTTGATGGCTGGCGACCTGGACATGGGCCATGCGCGTGCGCTGCTCGCGCTGGATCGGGCTGCCCAGATCACGGCGGCCAACCAGATCACCGCGCGCCAGATGTCGGTGCGCGAGGCCGAAAGCCTGGTCAAAAAGATAGGCGCCGAGTTCAACCTGGTCTCGCCCACGCCCAAGAAGGAAAAGTCGCGCGACCTGCGCCGCGTGGAGGAGGAGCTCTCCGACCTGCTCACCGCCGCGGTCGAGGTGCGCGTGAAAAAACGCGTCAAGCGCCATGGGCGCATCGAGGAAATGGGCGAGCTTTCGATTGCCTTCGGCTCGCTTGACGAGCTCAACGGACTGATTGACCGCCTGCGCAGGGAGTGAGGCGCTGCTCTGACGAGCACAGAAATCGCCAGCACTTGCGCCGGTGATCACACAGCTCGCCCGCCGACGACATTGCGGTAAGCCAAAGCGAAGGAGGTGGCAGGAACCGGCTGCTCACCCCGGGTGACGCATCGACCGACTTCACATAGCGAGCTCGTCATGCCCATCTACGCACAACTTTCTTCTCCCCGAGACAGAACCCCCTGGCTCATCGGTGCCTCGCTGGCGCTGATGACTTTTCTGCTCCTCTCCAGCTGGCGCCCTTTCGACCGCCTCACCTGGTGGCTTGAGGTGGCACCCGTGCTCATCGCCCTGCCGGTGCTTTGGCTGAGCTATCGACGCTTTCCCCTGTCGACCCTGCTGTATGCGTGCATCTTCCTGCATGCCTGCATTCTTCTGGCGGGCGGCGCCTACACCTATGCCCGCGTGCCCCTCGGACATTGGGTGGCCGAATGGCTGGGTCTGGCCCGCAACCCTTATGACAAGCTTGGTCATTTCGCCCAGGGATTCGTGCCCGCCCTGGTCGCCCGCGAAGTTCTTCTTCGCGGAGCCTGGGTGCGTGAACGGCGCATGCTGGGCTTTCTGGTGCTGTGCGTGGTGCTCGCGATCAGCGCGAGTTACGAGCTCATCGAATGGGGCGCGGCCGTGGCCCTGGGCCAGGGCGCGGATGAGTTTCTGGGCACCCAGGGGGACCCCTTCGACACCCAATCGGATATGGGCTTTGCGCTTTTGGGCGGCTTCGTCGCGCTGGTGACCTGCGCGTCCTGGCAGGACCGACAGATCCGCCGCCTGGCCCCGCCTCCTGCACAATCGGGACCACGCGCCGGCACAGCCGGAGCGCCAGATTGAACCCGGGAGACAGACCACATGGGCAAGCGCCTCACCCAGATTGCCACCCGAACGGGCGACGACGGCACCACCGGCCTCGGGGACAACACCCGCGTCCACAAGCACCACCTGCGGGTGCAGGCCATGGGCGATGTGGACGAGCTCAACTCCTTCCTCGGCCTGCTGCTGTGCGAGTCGCTGCCCGATGAGGTGCGTCGCTTGCTGGTCGAGGTCCAGCACCAGCTGTTCAACCTCGGCGGCGAGCTGTCCATCCCTGGCTTCGAGCTGCTCTCGGCGGAGGCGGTCATTGCTCTGGACGAGGCGCTGGAGGCGCACAACGCCGCTCTGCCCAAGCTCGAGGAGTTCATCCTGCCAGCCGGCAGTCGCGCGGCGTCCCTCGCCCATGTCTGCCGTACCGTGGCGCGCCGGGCCGAGCGCTCGGTGGTCGCTTTGGGTGCGGCCGAGATGCTGCGCGATGCGCCGCGCCAGTACCTCAACCGTCTGTCCGATCTGATGTTCGTGCTTGCCCGCGTCCTCAACCGGATGAATGGCGGCGACGACGTCTACTGGAAAAGCAAGCGAATGGCCGAGGGCGGCAGCGCCTGAGGGCCTGACGCGTACCCAGCCCCTCAGCCTTTTTGTTCGAGGATGGCCAGGGTGATCCGCGAGACGCAGACGGGCCGGCCCGCTTCGTCCAGAAGATCAATCTGCCAGACCTGGGTCGAGCGCCCCTGGTGAACCGGCCGTGCGGTGCCGGTGACCCAGCCCGAGCGCACGCCGCGCAAATGGTTAGCGTTGATGTCCAGCCCCACCGCGTGGTAGCCAGGCGCGCAGGAATAGTTGGCGCCCAGCGACCCCAGGGTCTCGGCCAGCACCACACTCACGCCGCCATGCAGCAAGCCGTAGGGCTGGTGGGTGCGGGAGTCCACAGGCACTCGTCCCCGAAGGAAGTCATCACCCACTTCCACCAGTTCAATGCCCAGGTGTTCCATCGCCGTGTTCCGGCTGTGTTTGGTGAGCAGTTCGATCGAGATCGGTCGGGTCCAGATGGCCATGGTGCAGGGGGAATCAATCGTTAAGTAGGAAGAGTAGCAACTGGCGTGCAATCCTAGCGGCGCTCACCGATGGCGGAAGTCGCCGCGGCGTCGCCTTTTCGGCGGCACGCCTCCGAGCAGTACTTCACCTGCTCCCAGGTGCGCGCCCAGCGCTTGCGCCAAGTCATGGGGCGGCCACAGGCCACGCAGGGCTTGGAGGGCAGCGACTGCTTGTTGCCCTTGAAGGAGGGTTCTGCCGCAGGGGCGGATGCGCGCTTCATGGGCCTACTGTAGCGGCAGGTGGCAGTCGGCCGAAGACGGGGGCGTGGGCGAGGGCGGTATTTGTTGG
>JAURKV010000139.1 GCA_030831585.1 Ramlibacter sp.
GCAGGATCTGGTGGGTGGCGCCACCCAGGCCGATCAGCCCCAGGCGGATCAATGACTGGTCCTGCATCATGGCCGTCACAGCTCCTCGATGCCTTCCTCGCTGTCGACGCCGCTGTTCTTGTAGCCGCCAAAGGGCACGCCCTTGAAGTGGCTGCCCCTGCGACCAATGGAAGTTCATACCGCGGGCCGCGCCCTCGACCGCCTTGTCGATGTCGGCATCCGGAAACACGATCATGGGATTTTTTCCGCCGAGCTCCAGACTGATGTGCTTAACCATCACCTCGGCGGCCGCCCGCTGGATCAGCCGTCCTGTCTCGACACTGCCGGTCAGGGCAATGCGCTTGATTCGCGGGTGGCGCACCAGCGCGTCGCCGGTGGTGCGGCCGTCGCCTGAGATGATGTTGATGACGCCCGGCGGGAAAACTTCGCGGATCAGCTCACCCATGTACAGCGGCGACAGCGGTGTCTGGTCCGGCACCTTGAGCACCACCGTGTTGCCCATGACCAATGGAGCTCCAATCTTGGAGGCCGCAAACATCAGCGGGTGGTTGAAGGGAATGATGCGCCCCACCACGCCGTAAGGCTCGCGCTTGGTGAGGTGCCAGTTGCCGCCGGTTCCCGGCAGGTTCTGCCCTTTGACCTCGCTGGCTGCGTTGGCGATGTAGTCGAGCAACTCGCAAGCGAGGCGCACGTCGCTACGCATGGAACTGAATGGGCTTCCCAGGTCCGCCGCGTCGAGCAATGCGAGGTCAGCCTCGTGTTGTTCCAGCACCGCGATGAAGCGGCGCAACATCGCCACGCGCTGCGAGAGCGGCGTGTCGCGCCATGCCGGGTAGGCCCTCTCGGCAGCCTGCACCGCTGCTTCGACGTCGACTTTTTGGGCGAAAGGCACCTCGGCCAGTGCCTGCCCGGTGGAAGGCGATGCACTTGTATAGCGCTCGCCACCGATGGCATCGACCATTTCTCCGCCCACCAGCATGCGCCAGGGGCGACGGGTCAGTTCGGCCAGGCGCTGGCGATTGCTCTCGAGCGTAGGGGTTTGTTGCATGGCGTCTGCTTATTCCGCAACGATATTGGCGTCTTTGGCGATCCGACGGTACTTCACCAGGTCCGACTGAATCACTTCTGCAAAGCGCTCTGGCGTGCTGGTCGTGGGGACCAAGCCCTGCGGTGCAAGCTTCTCGCGCACGCTGGCCTCGCGCATGATTTTGTTGATCTCGTGCCCCAATCGGTCGACGATAGCCTTGGGCGTACCGGCTGGCGCCAGGATGCCGTACCAGATGTCGATGTCGTAGCCAGGCAGTGGCACGGCTTCGGCGATGGTGGGGACGTCGGGCAGCAGGGGCGTGCGATTCGCTGTCGCCACTGCGAGCGCCCGGATCTTGCCGGAGCGGATGTGCGGAATCATGGAATTGATCGCACTGATGGACATGGCCACCTCATTACCAAGCAGGCCCACCATCGCCGGCGAAGACCCCCTGTAAGGCACATGGATGAAGTCGGTCCCCGTCATGGACTTGAACAGTTCACTCGCCAGCTGATGCGGTGTGCCTGGCCCCCCGCTGGCGTAACTCAACACGCCGGGCTTGGCCCTGGCAGCGTCAATCAGGTCCTTGACCGACTTGTAAGGGGAGGCGGCGTTCACGCCCAGCACAAAGGGCACCGAGCCCACGAGCGCGACCGTCTGAAAGTCCTTGACCGGATCGTACGGCAGCTTTGCAAAGAAGCTGACGTTGGTGACATGCGTGTTGGTGGTCAGCAGCAAGGTATGGCCGTCGGGCTTGGCTCGCGCCACGAACTCGGTCCCGATATTGCCCCCCGCACCGACCTTGTTCTCCACCACCACGGCTTGGCCAACGAGGGGCTGCAGGCGCTCGGCGATAAGGCGCGCGAGGGCATCGGTACCGCCCCCTGGCGCCTGCGGAACGACGACCCGAATGGTTTGTTGAGGCCAAGCGGGCTGCTGCGCATGCGCTGGGGCAAAAACAAGCCCCAAGCCCGACAGGGCCAGGGTATGGAGCAGGGGAAAGATCGAGCGTAGGGACATAAGGGTTCTCCTAAAGGCGCGGTGAGAGACGAGCCATCAACCAGATGCATGCAGCCTGTTGCCTGTGAACTGCTCGATGCATTCTAAACAGAAATATCAATGTTTAATCAATATTGATGTATAAAAATAGAGTTGATTTTTTAGCATAATGGAGTCCATCCGCCCGTCAACCTACTCCACGCCCACCATGCCCTCGCCCCATCGCCCAGCAATCTCCCGCCGCAATGGCGGCACGCCTCCCGGGAGCTTGTCTCATGCATCGGAAGACTCGCAAGGACCGACTGCAGGTCCAGCGGATGACATGCTGGACGCCAAAACCGCCGCCTCACTGCTCGGGGTGAAAACGCAGACTCTGTACGCGTATGTGAGCCGTGGGCTGATTCGCACGGCGATGCGTCACGGCACGCAAGCCAGTCTCTACCACCTTGAGGACATAGAAGCACTGCGGCAGAACCGGCGCGGCGCTACGCCGGCGGCCGATTCTGTGGATCGCACTCCGCGCTGGGGTGGTGGCACCCAGGTCGTGCAGACTGCCATCACTGTCATCGACCCAGCCGGCCCGCGTTACCGCGGCAAGTTGGCGGTGGAACTGGCCAACGCCCGTCGCCCCTTCGAAGATTGCGTGGAACTGCTTTGGACTGGCGCGATGCCACGGCATTCGCTGGTCTGGCAGCCGCCACCCCTGCCTTCCTCCTTCGGAATGCTCGTGCCCTCCTCGGCGGAGCTCATGCAGCATTGCACGACGAGACAGTTGTTCGCACTGGTCACCCAAACCTACGGCGCCTTCTGCGGTCGCAACCCGGAAAATGCGATCGGCGCACCGGCTTTGGCCGGCAGGCACATGATCCAGGTCATGGCAGCTGCCCTGGGCCTGCTAGGCGCGCAGCCGCAGTTCGATCTGGGTCGAGAGCCGGAGTCCGTGGCGACCTTGCTGGCCCGAAGCATGCGCCTGCCGCAGTCGCCTGAAGTCCTGCGCCTGATCGACGCGGCGTTGATCCTGAGTGCTGACCACGAACTGGCCCCGTCCACCTACGCCGCGCGTGTCGCGGCTTCGGCAGGTGGCGACCTCTTCGCCTGCGTGGTGAGTGCGCTGGGGACCTTTGAAGGACCGCTGTCGGGATTCGCTTGTGACGAATCCGAGAACCTGCTGCGGCAAACCGACTCGGTCAAGACCTACCTTCAATCGCTGCGTGAGCTCGTCGAGCGCAAAGAGGGTGTCCCGGGCTATAACCATCCGCTCTACGACGGCATGGATCCACGTGCCGCGCATCTGCTAACCCTTGCACAAGGCGTGGCGTCGATGCCGCCACGGGCCCGCCTTGTGCTCGATTGCATCGAAGCGGGAAGGACGAAGATGCAGATGGCGCCCAGTTTGGCCGTGGGCCTGGTGGCCCTGGCTGCCGCGCTGGACATGCCAGTAGGCGCGCCTGGCGGCATCATGGCGGTAGGACGCACCGCCGGGTGGATCGCGCATGCGTTCGAGCAGCGGCTGGCAGGCTATCTGGTGCGCCCACGCACGAAGTACGTCGGACTGCTGGAGTAGGCGCGACTGCCGCGGGAACTTCCCATGACGGATACTGAGCTGGTGCAGGCATGTATCAAGCCGCCGCGCGCTTTGAGCGCGGGCGACGCTGGCCCCACGCCGCCTCCAAAGGCCGGCCTGGGCGTCAACCTTCCCTTGCAGGACATTTGCAACTTGCCCTGCACCGATTGCCAGCAGGGCGCGCTTGCCGCGGTCAGGCCGCATCCACAGGTTCCGTTCTAGCTGTCCTCGCGACAGCCAGACCTCCTCACCCTCCTTCTGAAAGATCACCCATGTCCATCCCCGCACCCGCCCCCGAACTGGTAGACAAGCTTGTCTATGCAAACCGCATCCTGTATGAGCAGGGCATCGTCGATGGCTTGGGTCATGCCAGCGTGCGGCATGACAGCACACCGGATGTGTTCCTGCTCTCGTGCAACCGGGCGCCGGGCATGGTGCGCCGGCGAGACATCGTGTGCTACGACTTCGATGGCAACGCTGTGTCACAGACCACTGAGCGCCCTTACCTGGAACGCTTCATCCACGCCGAGATCTACCGCGCTCGTCCCGACGTCATGGCGGTGGTCCACAGCCACTCACCCTCGGTCATCCCCTTCGCAATCACCCAGAATCCACTTCGGCCGGTGTTTCACATGGCAGGTTTCCTCGGAGAAGGGTCGGCGCACTTCGAGATTCGGGAAGTGGGGGGCAACACAGACATGCTGATTGGCAGCTCTTACCTCGGCGCGGCATTGGCCCGCTCGCTGGGCAGCCACAGCTGCGTGCTCATGCGCGGCCATGGTTCCACTGTGGTCGGGAGTTCGCTGGAGCAAGCCGTCTATCGGGCCATCTACGCGGAGACCAACGCCAAACTTCAGATGGCGGGGCGCATGTTGGGTGAGGTCGCGTTCCTCAATCGAGAGGAGGCGCAGCTGTCCTCCGACATGAACGATGGCCAGATCCCCCGCTCGTGGAATCTCTGGGTGCAAAGACTCGGAAAATTCGATCTGGATGAATGAAGGCCCGATCCTCTGGGAGCCGAGAGAAAAAACCAAGCCGCGTGGCGAGGGAAACAAGGGATTCTTCCCGACGCTCGGCAACTCCCAAATAAGAGACGTCCGCGCAAATGGCGCCAGGACTGGGCCACAGCGGACCTTCAGAACGGTGTAGAGAACCGTTCGGGATGGGTAAATGGTGGGCCCACCAGGACTTGAACCTGGGACCAAAGGATTCCGGTTTGCGTAGCTTTCACCACTCCCTGGACTTTGCCTTCACCATGGCCGGAGCGGTAGGTGGGTGCCGTCAAGTCTCTACACCTTCAAGGTGATTGCTCACCAAGCTTGGCTCGGCGTTGGCATATGCATCGCTGCAC
>JAURKV010000140.1 GCA_030831585.1 Ramlibacter sp.
CCCGTTCTCTCGGATCAGGCCTCCGGTCTCCGCTGCGAAGCCCGGGTAGAAAAAGCGCTTGCCCAGGCCGGCCGCCGGCCCGCCCAGCACCGGAGAGGCCAGGCCATTGCAGCGGGCCACCCAAGCTTCGGCCGAGAGGTACTCGAGGTTGAACCAGGCCGGCGGCGCGCCGCGTACCCGGGCGGTCCGCGCCATCGCGGCGAGAAAGCCCGGATGCGGGTCGCAGCCGAAGGCCTCGACGACGACCTCCGCGGGTTCGTCTTCGACCAGGCTGCTGGGGTCCCAGTCACGCAGTGCCACACCCAAGCGCGCAGCGCCGGCTCGGCCGCCTGGGACCATCCAGGTCAGCGGGGCGGGCGCATCGACCCACAGGCGGACCGCCTCGCCCCGAGCCGCCAGTTCGGCGGCCAGGCGCCAGCAAACCCCGATGTCGCCCAGGTTGTCGACCACGCGGCAGAAGATGTCCCAACGCATGGCCCGGATAATAGGCCGCATGTCCCAGGCTCCGGCGCACCCCCCCGAGTTGCTGGCCCAGGTTGCTAGCCTGCCGGCCTTACCCGGCGTCTACCGCTATTTCGACGCCGAGGGCGGCGTGCTGTACGTGGGCAAGGCCCGCGACCTGAAAAAGCGCGTCTCCAGCTACTTCCAGAAGAACCACGACGGCACACGCATCGGCCACATGGTGTCGAAGATCGTGAGGATGGAAACCACGGTGGTGCGCTCCGAGGCCGAGGCGCTGCTGCTCGAAAACAACCTGATCAAAGCGCTCAGTCCTCGGTTCAACATCCTGTTTCGCGACGACAAGAGCTACCCCTATCTGAAGATCGGTGGCCCGTCGAGCGCGTTCCCACGCATGACCTACTACCGTGGCGCGATCGACCGCAAGCACCGCTATTTCGGGCCTTACCCGAGTGCCTGGGCGGTGAAGGAGTCGATCCAGTTGCTGCAGAAGGTGTTTCGGCTGCGCACCTGTGAAGACACGGTTTTTACTAACCGCACCCGGCCCTGCCTGCTCTATCAGATCAAGCGCTGCTCTGGCCCCTGTGTAGAGCTGGTCAGCGCGGACGACTACGCGCGCGACGTGGCTCATGCCGAGTCGTTTTTGCAGGGCCAAGCGGGCGAGGTGATGGCGGACCTCGAGGCGCGGATGATGGCCCACGCCGACAAGCTGGAGTTTGAGCAGGCCGCTGAATTGCGCAACCAGGTCAGCGCCCTGTCTCGGGTGCTGCACCAGCAGTCGGTGGAGACCGCCGATGACCGGGACGTGGACATCCTGGCGGTGCGTGTGCAGGGCGGGCGCGCCTGCGTCAACCTGGCCATGGTTCGGGGAGGCCGCCACCTCGGTGACCGACCTTATTTCCCCAGCCATGTCGACGACGCGCAGGCGATGCGGGCGATCGATGGACCGCAGCTCGAACCCGAGCCGCTCGTGCTTGAGGCCTTCATCGCCCAGCACTACATCGACATCGCAGTACCACCGGTGCTGGTGACCAGCCACCCCGTGTCCCGGGCGCTGGTGCAGGCCCTGTCGCAGCAGGCTGGGCACAAGGTGGTTGCGGTCCACCAGCCCCACGAGCGCCGGCGGGCCTGGCTCGAGATGTGCGAGAAGAACGCTGCGTTGCAACTAGCCCGGCTGCTGGCCGAGGAGGGCTCGCAGCAGGCGCGCACCCGCGCGCTGGTCGAGGCGCTGGACCTGGCGGTCGCCGACCTCGAGGCCCTTCGCATCGAGTGCTTCGACATCTCGCATACTTCCGGCGAGGCCACTCAGGGATCCTGCGTGGTGTTCCACCATCACAAGATGCAAGCGGCCCAATACCGGCGCTACAACATCGTTGACATCACGCCGGGCGACGACTATGCCGCCATGCGCCAAGTGCTCACGCGCCGCTACGGCAAGATCGAAGATGGCGGTATGCCCGATGTGGTGCTGGTCGACGGCGGTAAAGGCCAGGTGAGCATGGCCCGGGAGGTCTTTGCCGAGTTGGGCCTTGATCTGTCCCGCATCGTGGGCGTCGAAAAGGGCGAGGGCCGCAAGGTTGGGCTGGAGGAGTTGGTGTTCGCCGACGGCCGGGAAAAGGTCTACCTTGGCCGCGACTCTGCCGCGCTGATGCTGGTCGCCCAAATTCGTGATGAGGCGCATCGCTTTGCCATCACCGGCATGCGTGCCCGCCGCGACAAGGTGCGGGTGGGAGGCAGCCGCCTGGAGGAGATTCCCGGCATCGGTGCGAAGAAGCGGGCCCGCCTGCTACAGCGCTTTGGCGGCATCCGTGGCGTGGCTGACGCGAGCGTGGAAGACCTGGTGACTGTCGAGGGCATCTCGCATGCGCTGGCCGAGACGATTTACCGGGCCTTGCGCTGACGCAGGCCGGGCCGCGCCGTGCCAGAATCGAACCCATGTTCTTCACCATCCCCACGATCCTCACTTGGACGCGCATCGTCGCCATCCCCTTGATCGTGGGGGTGTTCTACCTGGGCTTGGCCCCCGAGGTTCAGAACCTGATCGCGACCGTGCTCTTCGTGGTGTTCGCGCTGACCGACTGGGCCGATGGCTGGCTTGCCCGTCGGCTCAACCAGACCTCCTCCTTCGGGGCCTTTCTCGATCCGGTGGCCGACAAATTTCTCGTGTGCGCCAGCCTGCTGGTGCTGGTGCACTTGGGGCGCGCCGACGTGTTTGTCGGACTCATCATCATCGGTCGCGAGATCGCGATCTCGGCCCTGCGCGAATGGATGGCGCAGATCGGGGCCTCGCGCAGTGTGGCGGTCCATATGCTTGGCAAGGTCAAGACCACGGTGCAAATGGTGGCCATCCCCTTCCTTCTCTACGACGGCGTCCTGTTCGGGGTCATTGACACCGGCTGGTGGGGCGTCTGGCTCATTTGGGTCGCGGCTGTCCTCACGGTCTGGTCCATGGTCTATTACCTGCAGCGTGCGCTGCCGGAGATTCGTGCCCGGGTCCGCTAGGCGCTCGTTCTGCTCTACGCCGCTGTCCGCGTGCCGGTACCCGCAGTCCCCTAAAATACAGGTTGTGAGTCGATTGCCAGAGGACAAGCCTTATTGACAGTTCGTTGCCGGCGTGGCTCTAATTGGCGCCGTTTCCCCTGCCTCATATCCCCTGCCAAGAACTTCAACCAAACACCCTGAGAAATATTCGTGAACAAGACCGATCTGATCGAACATATCGCCAAGCACGCTGACATCTCCAAGGCCGCCGCCGGCCGCGCACTGGAGTCCATGATTGGTGCCGTCAAGACCACCCTGAAGAAGGGCGGCTCCGTCTCCCTGGTGGGTTTTGGCACCTTCGCCGTGACCAAGCGCGCCGGCCGCACGGGTCGCAATCCGCGCACGGGCGATGCCATCAAGATCAAAGCCGCCAAGGTTCCCAAGTTCCGCCCGGGCAAGGCGCTCAAAGACGCCCTCAACTGATTGCGTTGACCTGGCGCGGGTCGCAGTGAGGGGTGCTTAGCTCAGTTGGTAGAGCGGCGCCCTTACAAGGCGTAGGTCGGGGGTTCGAGCCCCTCAGCACCCACCACCCTCATGCCCCGCCCGGTTTTGCCCAAGCTCGGTCCCAACCCCGGCCCGGTCTTCCCCACGCCCGCTTAGGCGGGCTTTTTCACGTCTGGGGGATGGGTAAGACCACGACCACCTGCGTTCCCGCCTCGTCGCTATGAAACTGCAGCGAGGCGCCTACCCGCGCCGCGCGCTGTCGCATATTGCCCAGCCCGCGGCCTTCGCGCGCGCCCGCGCGCAGGCCCTGGCCATTGTCGGCAACTGTCAGATGCAGACGCTCCGTATCGCTGTCGTAGCGCGCGCTGACCTGGATATGCTGCCCACCCGAGTGACGTAATGCATTGGTCAGTGCCTCTTGTACCAGCCGCAGGAGCTGCAATCCGCTGGCTGCCGGCAGAGGCGGAAGGTCTGCCAGGTCCAGCGCCCACTGCACCTGCATCGGCGCCGAACCGAGCCGTTGGGTGATCCGGTAGCGCAAGCTGCCCAGGGCGTCGGCCAGCTGGGCCTGCGGACCAGAGGCGTCAATCAGGAGCCGCATGTCATCGATGCAGTCGTCGATCAGCTCCCGCACCTGCGTGGCAGGCAGGGTCTGGCCCTCTAGCAGGATGCGGGCGCTGGCCAGGTTGGAGCCCAGGCCATCGTGCAGGTCTTGCAGCAGTTGCTCGCGCTCCTCGGTCCGGGCATGGCGGCGCTCGAACTCGAGAATCTTTTGGTGCTGCTGGCGCAGGTCGGACTCCGCCGCCGCTACCTGGTCGCGCAGGGTCTCGTTGAGGTTGGCGGTGACCGCCAGTGCGTGGGCCATCCTGCCGATGATGATGCTGCCCAGGGTGAGCAAAAGGATGCCATTGGCCATGGGTAGCGCCATCGGTCGGTCAAAGCCGCTCGGCGTTGCCAGCACCCAGACGTCGTGCAGTCCGCAGGCCAGGAGCGCGAATAGTGCAGCCAACATCAGCATCGCGGTCCGTGAGCGCTGGGCCAGCACCCAGGCGCTGATCACTGGAATCAGGTAGAGCGCGATGAGCGTGCCCGGCACCGACAGCAGCATCGCCCAGTCCGTGCGTGCGCCGGTGGCCGCGACGAGAACAGGTAGGGTCGCGCCGTAGATCACCAGCCATCGCTCCAGCCTAGGCCGTCGATGTTCGAAAAAACTCAGCAGCGTCAAAATCATCACCGGGATCGACGCAACCCTGGCGGCGGTGAACGCCCATTGGACCCAGAAGGCATCGTCGTGGACGGCGATGCTCGTCGCATAGAGATTGCTCGTCGCCCTCAGCATGCAGGCCAGGCCGAACCACAGAAAGCCCCGCCGCTGTGGGCTGGCATAGCGCAGGCCAATGAAAAGGGCCAGGACGCCAAAGGCCGCCGTCGCCCAGCTGACCGCCATGACCAGGTCCTGGCGCCAGAACTGGGCTGGCTGGTGGCGCTCGTCGTAGAGTGTCTGGGCAGGTCCCGCCAGCACCCGCGACAGTCCGTTGGTCTGCATGCCGTTGGCAAAAACTTCCACCTCAATTTGATTCACGCCTGCTCGCAAGACCCCGTCGGGGACCTGCACAAAGAGGGGCGCTTGTGCGCAGCGCAGGCCTTCGAGCGGGCCCGGGGCGCAACTGCCCAACGCATGGCCGTTCACCCGAATGGCGGCTGATCGGCTTGCCTTGACGATGGACACCGCTAGGGGCACCGCGGGTGTCTCGGTCAGTGTCAGCGTCAACCGGTAGATGACCCGTTCACCAGACGGCGTGAATTGACCATTTGCGAGCGTGTGCGGCAGCTTGACCCGTGTTTGCTGCTCGCGAATCGTGAGGGTCGCTTCGTCGATTTCTTGAATGCCCCTTGCGCCGTTGGCTCCCGCCACACCTTGCCAGAGGAGGGCGCACCCGAGCACCAGCCAGCAGGCGAGGCGCTTGCTGATCACAGAAGCCCTTGCGCTCTCGCCTTGCCGACCGCCTGGACCTGCGAGCGGACCTCGAGCTTGCGGTACAGGCTTCGGATGTGCGACTGCACGGTCGACAGCGATACACCCATGTCATGGGCCGCCTCCAGATAAGACATGCCCAGGGAGATGCAGCGCAGGGTGTGTAGCTCCCTGTGTGTGAGCCGCACCTGAGGCGTGGCCTGCCCCGACGGGTCAGGCCGGACCAGATTGAACAGGTAGCGGGCCAGCGAGGGACTGATCGGGTAGTGGCCTTGCAGGACCTGGGCGATCGAGCCGGTTAGCGCGTGCAGCGGGTCGCTCTTGTGCAGGTAGCCGCGTGCGCCCTCGGCGATGGCGTCGACCACGCTGCGTTCGCTCGACAGCGTGGAGACAACCAAAGCCGGCACGTCCGGGCGTAACTGCCGCAAGGCGCGGATCACCGCCAGGCCCGAGCCGTCGGGTAGGGTCAAATCGACCAGCGCCAATTGAAGGTCGTCGCCCGCCGTCTCCAGCATGGCAATGCCCTCGGCCACCGTCGTCGCCAGTTCAGCCTGCCAGCCCTCGCCCAAGCCGCGCACTGCGCGGCCCATGGCCCCGGCGAAAACCGGGTCGTCCTCAATCAGCAATGCGCGCAAGGGATCCCCATGCAGGTGAGAAATATGAGGCCGATGCCGCCACATCGGGCATAGGGGGCGATATACATATTCATGCGATTGTGAGGTCTGGAGAAACGCGGGACAGTGAGTAGTTGAGAGGTTCCACTTGGGGTTCCAGGGCTTGGCGGTTGACGCCGATCTGCCCGCCATTACCAAATTGATTCCTTTGGAAGTGTCAGTCCGCAAAAGGGATAAATAAAGTCCACGAAAGTTCGTACGCCGGCCAGCTCTCGCGGCCGCACCCCACACGACATGCCGCCTCTTTCCTCGACCCCCATCATCGGTAAAAGCGCCTCGACCCAGGCCTTGCTCGCACTGATCAAGGTCCTGGCTAACTCACATTCGACCGTGCTGGTCAGTGGCGAGAGCGGAACCGGCAAGGAACTCGTTGCACAGGCGCTACATCGCCAAAGCCCGCGGCGAAAGGGCCCCTTTGTCCCGATCAATTGCGGCGCAATCCCGAAGGACCTGCTCGAGAGCGAACTGTTCGGCCACCGCAAGGGTGCCTTCACTGGCGCGATATCAGACCGTTTGGGCCGCTTCGAGATGGCCGACGGCGGCACGCTGTTCCTCGACGAAATCGGCGACCTGCCGCTGGACATGCAGGTCAAACTGCTGCGCGTTCTTCAGGACCGTGCGATTCAGCCCGTGGGTGCCGCGCGCCAGGTGGAGATCGACGTCCGGGTCGTGGCCGCTACCCACAAAGACCTGGCGGCCGCGGTGGACGAGGGACGCTTTCGGGAAGACCTTTACTACCGTCTCAACGTCCTCCCGTGTCACACCACGCCCCTGCGTGAGCGACCGCAGGACGTGCGTGACCTGCTTGATTTTTACGCGGCTCGCCATGCGCAGGACGAACAGGAGCCGATCTCGTTTGCGCCGGACCTGCTGCAGGCCCTGCTCGCTTATGCCTGGCCAGGCAACGTTCGCGAACTCTCCAACCTGGTCGACCGATTCACCACCTTGTTTCCAGCCCGCCGCGTCACCCTGGCAGAGATTCCGCTGCCCATGTTGCCCCCAGGTATGCGGCCGCGGCCTGCTGTGGCAGCGTCGGCGGTAGCGGCTGCGCCCGTCATCATGCCGGCGACCGCCAGCGTGGCCCCGGTGCCTCCCCTGGCTGGGGACGAGATGATCTTCACTCTGCTAGGCGAATCGGGTCTGCCGCCCGCGCCGGCCCTCGCAGCGGCGAACGCGGGTGTGATGTCTATGCCTTACGCCA
>JAURKV010000141.1 GCA_030831585.1 Ramlibacter sp.
AAAATGAGTTCGGCTGCAATCTCCGAGCGGGTGCCCAGGGAGCCCGCCGCAATCCAACCCCGGCTCAACTCCTCGGTCACGATGCACATCGCCCGCTTGCCCAGGCCCAGGCCGTTGAAGTCGCCCGAAATACTCACGCCGAACACGCCGAGCTCGCCGAGCTGCGCCACCAAGGCGTCGGGGATCAGGTCGTCGGCCAGGTGCCAGGCGTGCGCATAGGGAGTGATCTCTTTTTCGGTAAATCTGCGGAACTGGTCACGAATGAGGTCGAGATCTTCGTCGAAGGAGGTCTCGCTGATCGGACGGTCGGCGCGCAGGTGGTCGATGAGCGCACGACGCGTTTCAGGCGCAGCAGACCGGGTCATCAAGGCAGCGACCGCAGGCTCCGTGGCCAAGGCGGCGGCGGCGCCGAACAGACCCAGTTCCGCCGGTCGGAAGATTTCGGTCTGCGACATCGGGATGCCGCTCGTGAGCTGGGCCAGGTACTCGCCCACGCCCAGCGTCAACACCAGTTCTTCCCCCTGCTGCAAACGGCCATGGGCCGCCAGGCGCTCACCCCAGCTGGCGGCGCTGGCAATGGCTTCGACGGTGGTCGCCACCCAGGCCAGACCATGGAGCGCGCGCTGGTGCGCCAGTAGCAAGGCGGGCTGGGGCTTGCCACCCTCGGTGCAACGCTGGGTGACCACCCGCCGGGTCTCGGC
Organism: Ramlibacter sp.; assembly: GCA_030831585.1. GTDB lineage: Bacteria > Pseudomonadota > Gammaproteobacteria > Burkholderiales > Burkholderiaceae_C > Ramlibacter. Next base: position 702 of record JAURKV010000141.1, read on the forward strand.
CAAGTAGGCGCGGGCAGCCGCAGCGGCGGCCTGGAGTTGCTGGGTCAATGGAGAGGAAGCGCTCACGGGGAAGGCCTTCAGGCAATGAGACCCGCGTCGTGCAATTGGCCGATGCGGGTCGGGGACAGGGAGAGAACTTCGGCCAGCACCTGGTCGGTGTGCTCGCCCAGGTGCGGCGCGCGCTGCACCGGCACCCGCGGCGTGCCATGGAAGCTGGCAGCGGCGCCGGGGGCTGGGTAGTTCAGGCCGCTGGGGTGCCCCAGCGTCTCGAACAAGGGCGCAGCCAGCGCCAGGCGCGGGTCGGTATCGAGTGCGGTGCGCAGGGTCTGATAACTGGACCACAGCACGCTGCCGGCCTCGAAGCGCTCACGCACCTGCGCCAGGCTCAGCGCCCCGATGGCTTTGTCGAACAGCGGGAACAGCGCCTGCCGGTGGGTGAAGCGCTGCCCCTCCTCGGTGAAGTCGGCGTGAAGTTGTGAAGCAAGGGCCGCCACCGCAGCCTGCAGGTCCAGCGACTTGACCAGGCCGCTCCACTGGCGGGCGGTGATGGCCACCACCATCACCCGCTCGCCGTCGGCGGTGGCAAAGTCGCGGCCGAAGGCGCCATAGAGCGCGTTGCCATAGCGGGGCCGGTCGCCCGAGGTCAGGGCCTCAGCCAGCTGGCCGGTGTGGCCCAGGCAGGTCAGCGCCACATCGGACAGGGGCACGGTGACCTCCTGGCCTTGGCCGGTGCGCAGGCGGTGGCGCTCGGCGGCCATGAGGGCGAAGGCGGCGTAGGCGCCTGTCACCAGGTCCCAGGCTGGCACCACATGGTTGACGGGCTCCTCGCCATTACGATCCGAGCCGGTTATCCAGGGCATACCCAGGGCGGCGTTAACCGTGTAGTCCACCGCCGGGGCGCCGTCGCGCCAGCCCAGCACGCGGGCGGTGATCAGGTCGGCCCGGTGGGCTGCAAGCGCCTCATGCGACAAGAAGCCCTGCTGCGGGTAGTTGGTGACGAACAAACCCGCGCTTGGGCCGGGCGCGGTGATCAATTCGACCGCGAGTTGGCGCCCCTCGGGCCGGCCCATGTCGATGGCGACCGAGCGCTTGCCTTTTTGCAGCCCTTCCCAATACAGGCTGCGGCCGTCGGCTGAAACCGGCCAGCGGTTGAAGTCCATGCCGCCGCCGATCGGGTCGATGCGAATGACCTGGGCCCCCAACTGGGCCAGGTGCAGCGCGCAGGACGGGCCGGCAATGAAGGAAGCACACTCGACGACCCGCAGGTCGGACAGGAACGGGTACATCGGGTAATCAGATCAAATCGGCTGGAATCAGACAAACTTGGGCTTGCGCCGCTCACGGTGGGAGGCCAGGCCTTCCTTGACCTCTGGCCCGGTGAAGCCGAGGAATTCGAGCGCCAGCGAGGCGTCGAAAATCGGCCACTGCGACCGGTACCAGTTGTTCAGGGAGTACTTGGTCAGCGAAATCGCCTCCTGGGCGCCCTCGGCCAGTTCACGCGCGTGCTGGCGCGCCACCTCGAGCAATTGCTCGTCGTCGACGCACAAGGACACCAGGCCGATGCGCTCGGCCTCCTCGCCGGAGAGGTGCTTACAGGTCATGAGGTAATACTTGGCCTTGGCCATGCCGCATAGCAGCGGCCAGACCATGGAGGCGTGGTCGCCAGCGCACACACCGAGGCGGGTATGCCCGTCGACAATCTTGGCGGTCTTGGCGGCAATCGAGATGTCGGCCAGCATGCCCACGATCAGGCCCGCGCCCACCGCCGGGCCGTGAATGGCGGAGATGATCGGCTTGCGGCAGTCAATCATGTTGCGCACCAGGTCGCGGGTTTCGCGCCAGATCCGCATGCTCACCGCATGGCTGGCGATCTGCGCGTCGATCATCTCGAAGCTGCCGCCGGCCGAGAAGGCGCGGCCCGCGCCGCGCACCAGCAGCACTCGAGTGTCAGGGTCCTTGTCGACCACATCGAAAACATCGGGCAGGCGGGCATGCACCTCGGCGTCGACCGCGTTGAGGTTGGGGCCGTCGAAAATCATTTCGAGCACACCCGCGTCGTGGCGCTCAAAGCGCATGGGGAAATTCTTGTACAGGTCCATCTACATGTGCCTCGGTTTGAGGGGCGGGGTGCGATGTGCGATCGCCTCGGGGGGGGAGCCGCTCAGGTACGCTCGAACACGGCAGCCAGGCCCTGACCGCCGCCGATGCACATGGTCTCGAGGGCATAGCGGCCGCTGCGCCGCTCGAGCTCACGCAGCAGGGTGGCCAAAATGCGCACGCCAGTGGCGCCCACCGGGTGGCCCAGCGAAATGCCCGAGCCGTTCACATTGAGGCGCTCGTAGTCACCCTTGTCAAAACCCAGGCCATAGGTGCAGGCCAGCACCTGGGCGGCGAAGGCTTCGTTCAGTTCGAGCAGGTCCAGGTCCTTGAGCGAGAGACCGGTGCGCTGCAGCACCAGTTGCGTGGCGGGCACCGGGCCGATGCCCATGCGCTCGGGCTCTACGCCGGCCACCGCCCAGCCCACCAGGCGGCCCAGGGGCTTGAGGCCCAGGGAAGCCGCCTTCTCGGGCGTGGTGACGATGCAGGCGGCTGCGCCGTCGTTCTGCCCGCTGGCATTGCCGGCGGTCACGGTCGATTCCGCGTCGAGCTTGAGGCGTACCGGCGAGAGCGAGCCCAGGCTCTCCATCGTGGTCTCGGGCCGGGGATGCTCGTCGACCGAGATCTGCTGCGGGCCTTTGCGGCCCTTGACGGTGACCGGCACGATCTCGTCGGCAAAGCGGCCCGCCTGCTGGGCGGCCACCGCGTTCTGGTGTGAGCGCAGGGCGAGTTCGTCCTGTGCCTGACGCGTCACCTTGTACTCGCGGCGCAGGTTCTCCGCCGTCTCGAGCATGCCGCCCGCCACCGGGTGGTGGCGACCGCCCGAAGTGATGCGGCCGCGGGCAATACGGTCCCAGAAAGGCTGCGAGTCACCCTTGATGCCAAAGCGACCCCCCAGCACATAGTGCTCGGCCTGGCTCATGCTTTCGGCGCCACCGGCAATGACCAGGTCGGCCACGCCAGTCTGCACCCGCATCGCGGCGTCGATCACCGCCTGCAGGCCGGAGCCGCAGCGGCGATCAATCTGCAAGCCCGGCACGCGCACCCCCAGCTCGGCGTCCAGGGCGGCGATGCGCCCGATGGCCGGCGCCTCGCCGTTGGGGTAGCACTGGCCGAAGACAACGTCGTCAATATCACTGCCCTGGATGCCGGTGCGACGCACCAGCTCGCGGATCACCGTCTCGGCCAGGCTGGTGGCCGGGACGTCCTTGAACATGCCGCCGTAGCGGCCCACGGGCGTGCGAAGGGGTTCGCAGATGACAGCGTGCCTGAGGACGGCTTGGTTCATGGGAATGGATCCGATCAGAAAAAACAACGCGTCCGCTGGGGACTCAATAGGACTTGGGCAGGCGCAGAATTTTCTGCGCGATGAAGTTCAAGACCATCTCCTGCGACACCGGTGCAATCTTGAGCAGACGCGCCTCACGCCACAGACGTTCAATATGGTATTCCTTGGCGTAGCAAAAGCCGCCGTGGGTCTGCATCGCGCGGTCACAGACCTCGAAGGCTGCCTCGGTGGCCAGGTACTTGGCTGCGTTGGACTCGGCGCCGCAGGGTTTGCCCTGGTCAAAAAGCTGCGCCGCCTTCTCAGACATCATCTGCGCGGCTTCGAGGCGCATCCAGGAGTCGGCCAGCGGATGCTGGATGGCCTGGTTCTTGCCGATGGGGCGGTCGAACACCACCCGGTTCTT
>JAURKV010000142.1 GCA_030831585.1 Ramlibacter sp.
AGCAAGAGGGCGCCGCGTGGCGGTTCGTATGCGCCAGGCAGGTCAGCGATCTCTTGGTCAAAGTCCTGGAAGTCCAGCGGGACACCCAGGCTTTGCGCGTACTCAAGGAAGATTTCCCGCACGAGCGCCACGCCGGCAGTGTCGCCGGCGCTGATGGAGCGGATCTCGTGGGCGGTTGAAGGGTCCAAGGCCGAGCGTCGAAGGCGTGTTGGGTCAGTGTAACGCGCAGCCCTTAACCGGCTCGCAGGACCAGCCAGGCGACGGCACCTGCGGCCAACGCTCCCAGAACAAGACCCCACAGCCGCAACGGCCCGTCATCGCGGGACGCTCTGGCGGGCTGCGTCAGAACCTTGTCCCCGTGAACCATGGGCGCCACCAGGTTTTGTTTGCGTACCCACAGGTAGTAGAGCACGGCCGCCACATGCAGGGCGACCAGCACCAGAACCAGCAGCTTGCCGAGGTGCTTGTGCCATTCGGTTGCCGCCAATCCGGTTGCAGTGCTCACCAATTGGTTGAGGGGGCCGACGAAGGCGATCTCGTCGTCGGCCAGGAGGCCGGTCCCGACCTGCAAAGCAAGTACCGCGAGCAGTGCGAGGGTGGCCAGCGCGCCCACCGGCGAATGGCCGACGTGATCATCGGGTTGGGGGGCTCCGCGTAGGTAGGCGCGCAGGCGGGCAGGGGTCGGACGCAGCTGTGAAAAACGGGACCAGTAGCCACCGACAAACCCCCAGACTAGCCGGAAGATCAGCAGTGCCAGCGCCATGTAGCCAAAGCGCGCATGCCACTCAACCGGAACCCCGGGAATCTGGGCGCAGGCCACCGCACCGACGACGGCTACGACCAGGCCCCAGTGAAAGAGGCGCAGCGGAAGGTCCCACACCCGGACTCGGTGGGTTGGACGGGCTTCAGCGGTGTACTGAGACATGGGTGTATTCCTTCTTCTTGTCCGGACGAGCCGGGTATCTGCTACAAACCGTTTAGCCTTATCAGGCTATTGCATTTTGCCGATTCGCGCCGCCCGATGCCCTCAAGGGGTGGCGTTTCACTGAGGGAGATCAAATCATGACGTTGTTCCGTTCCCTGGCGCTCGCCGCGGCCGCCTTCACCCTGTCCCTGCCCTCGTTGGCACAGCCGACGTTTGCAAAGCCCGAGGATGCGGTGAACTACCGCCAAGGTGCGCTCAAGAAGATGAAGTCGCATTTCGATCGTCTCGGGGCCATGGCCTCCGGTCGTGCGCCATTCGATTCCAAGGTCGCCGTGGAAAACGCCGAGGAGTTCGTCGCCCAGGCCCGCCTGCCCTGGGCAGGCTTCGTACCCGGCACTGAGAAGCTTTCTAACAAGGCCCGCCCCGAAATCTGGACCGAGCAGGTTAAGTTCAAGGACAGCTCGGAAAAACTGCAGGCCGAGGCGGCAAAGCTACTGGTGGCGGCCAAGACCAACAACCTCGACAACCTCAAGGCCGCATTTGGCTCGACCGCTGCCAGCTGCAAGGCCTGCCACGACGCCTTCCGCAACTGAGGCCGGTTTTTTGGTCCATTTGAAAGGCTGGCGCTACCGGGCCTTCAGTGGGTTTTCCGAGTGGCTTCAGGCCTCGGCCAGCAGCTTCTCGATCAGCAGATGTAGCTCGTCAAAGTCCGGCGTGCCCACGTAGCGCTTGACGATCTGCCCGCGCTTGTTCACCAGGTAAGTCGTGGGAGTGAGGCGCACGTCACCCCAGGCCTTGGCCACCTCGCCGGTGTTGTCGATGGCAACCTGGAAGGGCAGCTTGCGCGTCTGCGTAAAGTTCACCACATAGGCCGGCGGGTCGTAGCTCATGGCGACGGCCAGGGTCTGGTAGCCGCGGCTTTGGTACTTCTGGTAGGTGGCCACCATTTCCGGCATCTCGGCCACGCAACTGGCGCAACTGGTTGCCCAGAAATTGACCAGGGTGACTTGTCCGCGCAGGTCCCCGGTGGTCTTCTTGCTACCGTCAAGCAGGACGAAGGTCGAGGCCGGTGCACGGTCGCTCGGACCCGAGAGATAAATCACGGCGGCGCCGAGCGCCAGAAGGGCGACCGCGATCAGACTCCAGGCGCGTTTTGACATGGTTATTTCAGCTGACTTAGGAGGCTTGGAGTATGCACCGCCCCAGCGCCCCCAGCAGGCCGGGCGGTCTATTCCCGTATGGCGCCTCCCTTCAGACGATGTTCTGCCGCCGCAGGTCTTCGACCTGCTCGCTCGCCAGACCCAGCACCTCGGCCAGCACCTGCTCGGTGTGCTGACCCAGCTGCGGGGGCGGATGGTCGTGACTGACCGGGGTAACGCTCATCTTCAGCGGGCTGGCCACTAGGCGAAGGCCTGCGTGGTGGGGGTGCGCCCATTCGTCGACCATGGCCCTGGCCTGAACATGCGGGTCTGCGAACACCTCGGCCAGATCGTTGATGGCACCGCAAGGGACCTTGGCCGCCTCCAACGCCGAGAGCCACTGGGCTTTGCCACGCGTTTTCATCACGGCCTCCAGGAGCGGCACCAGGGTCTCTCGGTGGCGTACCCGGTCAGCATTGCGGGCGAAGCGCGGATCCGTCGCCAGCTCGGGCTGGCCAGCCAGATCGCAAAAGCGGGCGAACTGACTGTCATTACCCACCGCCAGGATGACATGGTCGGGTTGGCCGTCCGGTCGCCGGGCGACCTCGAACACCTGGTAGGGCACGATGTTCTGGTGGGCGTTACCAGCCCGTCGCGGCACCTGGCCGCTGACGAGGTAGTTGGCGCCCAGATTGGCCAGCACCGCCACCTGGGTGTCCAGGAGCGCCATGTCCAGATGCTGGCCCTGACCTGTGCGTTCGGCATGGCGAAGTGCGGCCAGAATGCCGACGGTGGCGTACATCCCGGTGAACAGGTCAGCGACCGCAATACCGACTTTTTGTGGCCCACCGGCTATCGGCTGGCCCAGGGCGTCGACCCGGCCGTCACGCTCCCCAGTCACGCTCATGAGGCCGCCCATGCCCTGGACGGCGTAGTCGTATCCCGCGCGCTGACAGTAGGGGCCGGTTTGCCCGAAGCCAGTGATGCTGCAGTAAACCAGTCTCGGGTTCACCTCGCGTAGAGAGGTGTAGTCCAGCCCGTAGCGCGCCATGTCTCCAACCTTGAAGTTTTCGACGAACACATCACAGTGACGCACCAGCTCGCGCATCAGGGCCTGACCCTTTGGTGAGGCGATGTCGCAGGTGACCGAGTGCTTGTTGCGATTGGCAGCCAGGAAGTAGGCCGACTCGGCCGTGTCCCGGCCGTCGGCGTCCTGCAAAAAGGGCGGACCCCAGCCCCGGGTGTCATCGCCCTGGCCGGGTCGCTCGATCTTGATCACATCCGCACCCAGGTCGGCCAGGGTCTGTGTGCACCAGGGCCCTGCCAAGACGCGGGACAGGTCGAGGATTCGGATGCCGTGCAGTGAATTCATGCGGGGATTCTGGGCCACCACCGCGGCCTCAGCCGATAGGGAAAGCCCCGGCCGCGCCCCGGGGACATAATGCCGCGTGATGAACGGCGTTTTGATCATCTGCCACGCCCCCCTGGCGCATGCGATGCGCCAGTGCGCCTTGCATGTGTTTCCCGATTGCGGCGCCACCGTTGCCGCGGTCGATGTGCAGCCCAACCTGTCACCGGAAGAAACACTGGCGACTGCCCGCATTGCCCTGCAGCAGCTTCTGGACGCCCCCCAGGTCCGAACGGCGCTGGTGCTCACCGACCTTTTCGGTGCTACGCCCAGCAACGTTGCCCAGAAACTCGTCGATGGCGTCAACACCCGGTTGGTCACGGGTGTCAATCTGCCCATGATTTTGCGGGCTGTGAGCTACCGCCATGAGCCCCTTGATGCCCTGGTCGCGCGAGCCGTGAGCGGTGGAACTCAGGGCGTGATGCAGGTAGCCATTACCGCGCCTCAAAACCAAAAGCGCATACAGCACCATGATCCAGACACCCATTACCATCAGCAATAGGCTCGGCCTGCACGCGCGCGCCTCGGCCAAGCTCACCAAGCTCGCGGGCTCCTTCCCTTGCGAGATCTGGCTCTCCCGAGGGGAACGCCGTGTCAACGCCAAGAGCATCATGGGCGTCATGATGCTGGCCGCCGGCCTCGGCACCGAGGTGGTTCTTGAGACCAGTGGCGAGCAGGAGCGCGAGGCCATGGACGCCCTGGTCGCGCTCATGCAGGACAAGTTCGGCGAAGGAGAATGAACCGGTGACCTTCGCCATCCACGGCCTCCCCGTTGCCCGCGGAATCGCGATCGGCCGCGCCGTCCTGATGGCCGGCCGGGTGGATGTGGCTCACTACTTCATCGATCCGATGCAAGTCGAGGCCGAAATCGCCCGGCTGCGGCAAGGCCGTGATGCGGTGATCGATGAGTTGCACCGCCTGCAGCAGACCATTGTCACCATGGGCCCCAAGGAGGCGCCACACGAGCTTTCCGCCCTATTGGATGTGCACCTGATGCTGTTGCAGGATCAGGAGTTGGTCTCCGGCGTTAAGCACTGGATTACCGAGCGTCTCTACAACGCAGAATGGGCGCTGACCACCCAGCTCGAGGTGCTCTCACGCCAATTCGACGAGATGGAGGACGAGTACCTGCGCGAGCGCAAGTCCGACCTCGAGCAGGTGGCCGAGCGCGTCCTGCGGCATATGAAAGGCGTCGCCTCACCAGTCCCGCAGCCAGCGCTGGGCACGCGCCGCGGCCAGGCGTCCCGGCAGCAGGACTTGCAATTGGACGGCACCACGGATGTGCCGCTCATCCTGATCGCCCATGACCTTTCACCTGCGGACATGTTGCAGTTCAAGCAAAGCGTGTTCGCTGGCTTCGTGACCGACGTGGGAGGCAAGACATCGCATACCGCCATCGTCGCCCGCAGCATGGACATTCCGGCCGTGGTGGGGGCGCGCAGCGCCAGCCACCTGGTACGCCAGGACGACTGGGTCATCATCGATGGCGATGCCGGCGTGATGATCGTTGACCCCTCACCGATCATCCTCGCCGAATACGGATTCAAGCAGCGCCAGGCCGAACTCGAGCGGGGGCGGCTGGCCCGCCTCACGCACACCCCCGCCGTCACGCTTGACGGCGAACGGATCGACCTGCTGGCCAACATCGAGTTGCCCGAGGACGCGGCTGGCGCTCTGGCCGCCGGCGCGGTGGGTGTGGGCCTGTTCCGCTCCGAGTTCCTCTTCATGGGCCGCCAGGGCAAGCTGCCCGACGAGGAAGAGCAATACCAGGCCTACAAGCGGGCGGTCGAGGGCATGCAGGGGATGCCGGTCACCATCCGCACCATCGACGTGGGTGCTGACAAACCGCTGGACGACACCCGCCGCGACGAGGGGCATATCAACCCGGCCCTGGGCTTGCGCGCCATTCGGTGGAGCCTGGCCGAACCGTCCATGTTTCTCACCCAGCTGCGGGCCATCCTGCGAGCGGCGGCCCTCGGCAAGGTCAACCTGTTGATTCCCATGCTGGCCCATGCGAGCGAGATTCGGCAGACGCTCGCTTTGGTCGACTTTGCCCGCGCTGAGTTGGACAACCGTGGCACCGCCTATGGCCCGGTGGCCCTGGGCGCGATGATCGAGATTCCGGCGGCTGCCTTGATCTTGCCGACCTTCCTCAAGTACTTTGATTTCCTTTCCATCGGCACCAACGACCTGATCCAGTACACCCTGGCCATCGACCGTGCCGATGAGTCGGTCGCCCACCTGTATGACCCCTGCCACCCGGCAGTGTTGCGTCTGGTGGCCGACACCATTGCTGCTTGCCGCGCCCAGGGCAAACCGGTCAGTGTCTGCGGCGAGATGGCCGGCGACGTGGCCTACACCCGGCTCTTGCTGGGGCTGGGTCTGCGCAGTTTCTCCATGCACCCGGCCCAGGTGCTGGCGGTCAAGCAGGAGGTGCTGCGGGCCGATACCGCCCGGCTCAAGCCTTGGGTGGTCCAGGTGCTGGCTGCCGAGGAGCCAGCCAAGTTTCTCGAATGAGTTTGGCGGGAGTGCCTCTCGGCACTCCGCGCCCCATGTTCACGCCCGGTCCGCCCTGGCGGACCCTTCCCTCAGCTTGCCCGTGTACCGATCACCGCAGCGCCGATGATCAGGGCCGCAGCCAGGATGATGTTGGACGTGAGCGGCCGCCCACTCACTATGAGCAACAGCAGGGTCGATGCCAGCGGTGTGAGGTAGCTCAGGATCCCGATCTGTCGGGCGTCACCCAGCTTGAGCGCCTTGTCCCAAAGGAAAAAGGCAGCGCCTAGCGGACCCAATCCCATGACCGTGACGAGGGCCCAGTCGTGGCCAGACAGTTCGGTCGCGGGCTCCAGCAGCCAATGGCAGGTCAGCGCGAGCAGGCCCGACAGCAAGCCGAACAGTCCGATAGCCGCGGTTGGGAAGGGCGGCACACGGCGCGTCCACAAGGAATAGCTCGCCCACGAGAAGGCCGCACCCAGCGCCAGGAGATAGCCCCAGGACCAGACGCCCTGAACCTCGGCGCCGACCCCCAGGATGGCCACCGCCGCGCCGGCGAAGCCCGCCAGGGCCGAGGCCAGGTGCACTGGGCGCAGGCGGGTTCCGGGCAAGATCAGTGGCGCCATCACCACGATCAGCAAGGGCCAGAGGTAGTTGACCAGGTTAGCCTCTACCGGCGGCGCCAGGCGCAAGGCGAGGAAGAGCAGGAAGTGGTAGCCAAACAGGCCGGAGAGGCCGAGGGCCAGGGTGCGTGGCGGAACCTTCCACTGCCGAACCAGTGGCCAGGCGGGGACGCTGCCGATCACCAGTGCCAGGCCGGTCAGCAGGAAGGGCGGCAGATGGGACAGGCTCAGGCCCAGGGAGGCCAGCGATGCCCACAGCGCAATCGCGCCCAGGGCATAGAGGAGTGGATGCATCCTCGAAGGTCGCGTGAGTCAGCCGCCAGCGGCGGTGCTAGCCCCCGCGGCTACGGGTGCACTCTCGTGCCTATCCACGGTTGAGGCCACACCAGCCGCGTGGGCCTGCTGATCTGCGTGGTAGCTCGAGCGCACCATCGCGCCCACGGCGGCGTGGGTAAAGCCCATCTTGTAGGCCTCTTCCTCGAACATCTTGAAGGTGTCCGGGTGCACATAGCGCCGCACCGGCAGGTGCGATGTGGAGGGCGCCAGATACTGCCCGATCGTGAGCATGTCGATGTTGTGCGCCCGCATATCGCGCATCACCTGCAGGATCTCCTCGTCGGTCTCGCCAAGGCCGACCATCAGGCCGCTCTTGGTGGGCACCTCGGGGAAGAGCGCCTTGAACTTCTTGAGCAGGTTCAGGCTGAAGGCGTAGTCGGAGCCGGGCCGGGCCTCCTTGTACAGGCGCGGGACGGTCTCCATGTTGTGGTTCATCACATCGGGAGGAGCAGCCTGGAGAATGTTCAGAGCGCGGTCGTCGCGGCCGCGGAAATCGGGCACCAGGATCTCGATGGTGGTCGAGGGCGAGAGCTCCCGTGTCTTGCGGATGCAGTCGACGAAATGCTGGCTGCCGCCGTCGCGCAAGTCATCGCGGTCCACGCTGGTGATGACCACGTACTTCAGTTGCAGGCGGGCAATGGTGCGCGCCAAGTTGTCTGGCTCGTTCACGTCCAAGGGGTCCGGGCGTCCATGGCCGACATCGCAGAAGGGGCAGCGCCGCGTGCACTTGTCGCCCATGATCATGAAGGTCGCCGTGCCCTTGCCGAAGCATTCGCCGATGTTGGGGCAGGAGGCCTCCTCGCAGACCGTGTTGAGCTTGTTCTCCCGCAGGATCTGCTTGATCTCGTAGAAGCGCGTCGAGGGGGAGCCGGCCTTGACGCGTATCCACTCGGGCTTTTTCAGCACCTCTGCACGCTCGACCTTGACCGGAATGCGCGAGAGCTTGGCAGCCGCCTTTTGCTTGGCCGAGGGGTTGTAGCTGTCCACGCCTTGGGCTTCGCGGACGATCGGAGTGGAGCTCATGGTGTGTGCTTTCAGGCGGGGAGCAGCGCCTCGAGCTTGCGGCCCAGCACCACCGCCGCCTCGTTCCAGGTGGTCGACACGCCAATTGTAGAAAGGTCGACCGTATCCAGCCCCGCATAGCCGCAGGGGTTGATACGGGAGAAGGGCTCAAGGTCCATGTTCACGTTGAGCGCCACACCGTGGTAAGTCCGATGCCGGCTGACCTTGATGCCCAGCGCAGCGATTTTGGCCAAGCCTGCAAATGGATCCTGGCCTGGTGCCGTCTCGGGCAGACGCTGGTGGCTGCCAGGGTCCTGCGGACGCACATAAATGCCCGGTGCGCCGCGCACCCGCAGGCCGGTCACGCCGAAATCGGCCAGGGTCCGTATCACCGCCTCCTCCAGCCGGTGCACGTATTCCTTCACGAAGTAGCCGGCGCGTTGCAGGTCCAGCAGTGGGTAGGCCACCACCTGTCCAGGCCCGTGGTAGGTCACCTGTCCGCCGCGGTTGGTGGCCACCACCGGGATGTTGCCAGGCGCCAGCAGGTGGCTGGCCTGCCCCGCCAAACCCAGCGTGAACACTGGCGGGTGCTCACAGAGCCAGAGCTGGTCAGGGGTGTCAGGGCTGCGCGCAGCGGTGAAGTCCTGCATGGCCTGATAGGTCGGCAGGTAGTCGACCTGACCGTGGACCAGTACCTGCATGCCTAGCGTCGATGGCGCTTGCATCGCGCTCAGAGGACCACCTTGACCATCGGGTGGCCGCTGAGCGCCCGGTACAAGTCGTCGAGCTGCTGCCGGCTGGTTGCCACGATCGTGAGCGTGATGCCCAGGTACTTGCCGGTACTGCTGTCACGCAGTTCCACGCTGGCCGGATTGAAGGCTGGGTCAAAGCGCAGGACGATGGCGGTGATCGCCTCGACAAATCCGTCGGCTCTGTGTCCCATCACCTTGATGGGGAATTGGCAGGGGTATTCAATCAACGAGTCGGCGTTCGACGCGCGAGAGGCTGGGGCAGCGGAAGGATCGGGGCGGCTCATGTGGACGTGCTGGCGTGCTGGCGGCGCATCATCGCGCCGATTCGATTGTGGCCGCTACGCACGAGAGCGGCCCGTCGGCGAAATGAATACCTTTGGCGTGCATGTGCGCGAGCCCCCATCCCCCAGCCCATGCCGGGATATCCACAAACGCGTCAGCGACCGGGTTTCCCCTCATATAATCGATGGGTTTGCTGAATTGTGTGCCAGCGTTTGTGGAAGTCTCGGCAAGGGCAGTATCGAATGACACATCTAGCCCCTTCCCACCAGACGCCGCAGGACGAGCCGGCCCTCAGGCCGCTCAGCGCCGAAGAGGCGCAACGCTTGCGCGAAAAGCACCCCTCGGTTTCTCCGTGGCGTGTTGTCGTGTGGCAGGTGGCAGTGGGGCTGGTTGTGGCCCTGGTTGCCTGGGCTGTGACAGGGCAGCAGAGCGTTGGTTGGTCCGCCGGTTACGGCGCGCTGATCGTGGTGGTACCCGCCGTCATTTTTGCGAGGGGTCTCACCGGGCGGTTTTCATCGCTCAACGCAGGAACAGCAGCTCTCGGCTTCATGGCTTGGGAGATGGTCAAGATAGCGGTCTCCATTGCCATGTTGGCGATGGCGCCAAAGTGGGTGTCTGTGCTGAGTTGGCCGGCTTTGCTGGTCGCGATGGTGCTGACGATGAAGGTGTACTGGGTGGCGTTGGCTTTCAAGCCGGCGCCGCGTCAAACGGTTGAACGGGCCGACCCGGATGCGGGTCGCTGAACAGAGAGTCAAGTAAGACAAGATGGCTGCTGAACACGGACCTACCGCAGGTGAATACATCGTTCACCACCTGACCCACCTTCAGAATCACAAACCGAAGGCGGTTGTCGACTTCACCGTTTTCAACTATGACTCGATCTTCTGGTCGGTCACCCTGGGCCTCTTGGGTTGCTGGTTGCTTTGGCTGGCTGCTCGCAAGGCGACCTCTGGTGTCCCCGGCCGATTCCAGGCTGCCGTCGAGGTCATGGTCGACATGGTCGACTCGCAAGCCAAGGGCATCGTCCACAACGCGCAAAGCCGCAAGCTGGTCGCGCCGCTCGCCCTGACGGTGTTCGTGTGGATCTTCCTGCTCAATGCCATGGACCTGCTCCCGGTCGATCTGCTGCCGCTGATCTTTGAAAAGATCTACGGAGCCGCCGGCCACGACCCCCACCATGCCTACATGCGTGTGGTGCCCACCGCCGACCTCTCAGTGACCATGGGCCTGTCGCTTGCGGTGTTGCTGGTCTGCCTGTTTTACAACGTCAAGATCAAGGGCCTGGGCGGCTGGATGCACGAGCTGTTCACCGCGCCTTTCGGCAGCCACCCCGCGCTGTGGCCGTTCAACTTCCTGATGCAGATCATCGAGTTTGTCGCCAAGACTGTTTCCCACGGTATGCGACTGTTCGGCAACATGTACGCGGGCGAGCTGATTTTCCTGCTGATCGCCCTGATGGGTGGTGCTTGGTCGTTGTCGGCCACGGGCATCGCGCTGACCATCGGCCACATCATCGCGGGCTCTGCCTGGGCGATCTTCCACATCTTGATCATCACGCTGCAGGCCTTCGTGTTCATGATGTTGACCCTCGTCTATATCGGCCAAGCTCACGACGCGCACTGACCTGCGCTCTAACCTTTTCCCTCTCGTTTTTCTTATCCAACCAAGTCCCTAAGGAGCAATCATGGAAGTTATCAGCTTTGTCGCACTGGCCGCCGGCCTGATCATCGGTCTGGGTGCCATCGGCGCCTGTATCGGTATCGGCATCATGGGCAGCAAGTACCTGGAAGCTGCTGCTCGCCAGCCCGAACTGATGAACGAACTGCAAACCAAGATGTTCCTGCTGGCTGGTCTGATCGACGCCGCGTTCATTATCGGCACCGGTATCGCCCTGTGGTTCGCTACGGCCAACCCCTTCCTGGCCCAGATCGCCAACCTTCCGAAGTAATCCTGCGCTTCCCGCGCCTGTTACTCCACGTCAATGCCCGCCCCGTGTCTGCCAGACGCGCCGGGCTGAAGGATGAAAAGTGAGCATCACCGGTACCCTCATCGTTCAGATGATCGTGTTCCTGATCTTGGTCGGGTTCACGATGAAATTCGTCTGGCCTCCGATCACCGCAGCGCTCGATGAGCGCGCGAAGAAGATCGCCGAAGGTCTGGCGGCGGCCGACAAGGCCAAATCCGAGCTGAGCGCGGCCAATCAGCGCGTCGAGGCCGAATTGGCCAAGTCGCGGACTGAGACCGCCGCGCGGCTGGCGGATGCCGAGCGTCGTGCTCAGGCGATCATCGAGGAGGCCAAAGGCCGCGCCTCGGAAGAGGCAGCCAAGATCGTCGCCGCTGCGCGTGCTGAAGCCGAGCAACAGGTCGTCAAGGCCCGCGAAGCCCTGCGCGAGCAGGTGGCGGTTCTGGCTGTCAAGGGCGCCGAGCAGATCCTGCGCAAGGAAGTCAATGCCGGCGTTCACGCCGACCTCCTGCGCGACCTGCAGGCCCAGCTGTAAAAGGCGCGCACATGGCCGAACTCGCCACCATCGCCCGTCCCTACGCGGAAGCTCTCTTCCAGGCGAGCCGGGCAGACCTCTCCGCCGCCTCCCAGTGGCTCGATGCACTGGGTGCCGTCGGTGCGGACGCGCAACTGCTTCAGTTTGCCGCCAATCCCAAGGTGTCCGACGCGCAGGTGTATGACTTGGTCTCCCAGGTCGCCGGCGTGGCGCTGCCGGTGGCCGGCCAGAACTTCCTGCGTACCGTGGTCGAAAACGACCGCTTGTCGGCCCTCCCTGAAATCGCCTCCCAGTTTCGCGCACTCAAGAACGCTCAAACCGGGACCAGCGACGCGGTGGTCTTCAGCGCCTTCCCCATTTCCGCCGACGACCTGAACACGGTGTCCGCTGCGCTCGAAAAGCGCTTCGGCCGCAAGCTCACCGTCGCCGTCCGGGAAGACACCTCCCTCATTGGCGGCATTCGCGTGGTGGTTGGCGATGAGGTGCTCGACACCTCCGTCAAGGCCCGTCTCGAGCAGATGAAGGTCGCGCTCACTGCCTAACTACGGCCTCGTGCCGCGCAGCAAACACAAGGAAAGGAAAGAGTCATGCAACTCAATCCCGCAGAGATTTCTGAACTGATCAAGAGCCGCATCGAAGGGCTGGCCGGCACTGCCGACATCCGTAACCAGGGCACCGTGGTCTCCGTGGCCGACGGTATCACCCGCGTTCACGGCCTGTCCGACGTCATGGCCGGTGAGATGCTGGAGTTCCCCGCCAACGCCAAGGGCGAGCCCACCTTCGGTCTGGCCCTGAACCTCGAGCGCGACTCCGTCGGCGCGGTGATTCTGGGCGAGTACGAGCACATCTCCGAAGGCGACACCGTCAAGTGCACGGGCCGCATTCTGGAAGTGCCTGTCGGCCCCGAGCTGATCGGCCGCGTGGTCAACGCTCTGGGCCAGCCGATCGACGGCAAAGGCCCGATCAATGCCAAGATGACTGACGTCATCGAAAAGGTCGCCCCGGGCGTGATCGCACGTAAATCGGTGGACCAGCCAGTGCAGACCGGCCTCAAGTCGATCGACTCCATGGTGCCGATCGGCCGTGGCCAGCGCGAGCTGATCATCGGCGACCGCCAGACCGGCAAGACCGCCGTGGCGATCGATGCGATCATCAACCAGAAGGGTCAGAACATGACCTGCATCTACGTCGCCATCGGCCAGAAGGCGTCGTCGATCAAGAACGTGGTGCGCTCCCTGGAGCAGGCCGGTGCGATGGACTACACCATCGTCGTCGCCGCCTCGGCCTCCGAGTCTGCCGCGATGCAGTACGTTTCGGCCTACTCTGGCTGCACCATGGGCGAGTACTTCCGCGACCGCGGCCAAGACGCCCTGATCATTTATGACGACCTCTCCAAGCAGGCTGTGGCTTACCGCCAGGTCTCGCTGCTGCTGCGTCGTCCCCCGGGCCGCGAAGCCTATCCCGGCGACGTGTTCTATCTCCACAGCCGCCTGCTCGAGCGCGCCGCGCGCGTAAACGCCGACTATGTGGAAGCCTTCACCAAGGGCGAAGTCAAGGG
>JAURKV010000143.1 GCA_030831585.1 Ramlibacter sp.
AGAACAAGATGACCGGTGCCGCCGAGCAGTACCAGTACATCCTGCGTGACGAGTCGATGCACTGCAACTTCGGCATCGACCTGATCAACCAGCTCAAGCTCGAAAACCCCCATCTGTGGACCGCCGAGTTCAAGGCCGAGATCAAGGGCCTGTTCCAGAAGGCCGTCGAACTCGAGTACCGCTACGCAGAGGACACCATGCCCCGCGGCGTGCTCGGCATGAATGCCTCCATGTTCAAGGGCTACCTGCGCTACATCGCGAACCGTCGCGCCACGCAGATCGGCCTGGAAGCGCTTTTCCCCAACGAGGAAAACCCCTTCCCCTGGATGAGCGAGATGATTGACCTGAAGAAAGAGCGCAATTTCTTCGAAACCCGCGTGATTGAGTACCAGTCGGGTGGCGCGCTTTCCTGGGATTGAATGGCAACTGCGACTCGTTGGAGTTTGAGTTAGAAGATTTGCCCGCATCGTCGACTGGCCCGTCAGAGGCCGGCGGCACGCGGGCTACCGTGTTCATGTCGCTGGGCTCTGGCCCAACGGCATGAATCGCTCTGATGCCCCCGGGGGCTATTAGAGTGTTTCTTCCGTTGATGTTGATCAACTTGAACAGGAGATAGAAATGGCAACTGCAAAGAAACCGGCCGCCAAGAAGGCCGCCACCAAGAAGCCGGCCGCTAAGAAGGTCGCTGCGAAGAAGCCCGCCGCTAAGAAGCCGGCGGCCAAGAAGGTAGCCGCTAAGAAGCCGGCGGCCAAGAAGGTTGCGGCCAAGAAGCCCGCCGCCAAGAAGGTAGCCGCGAAGAAGCCGGCAGCGAAGAAAGCCGCTGCCAAGAAGCCCGCCGCGAAGAAGGCTGCTGCCAAGAAGCCGGCAGCCAAGAAAGCCGCTGCCAAGAAGCCCGCCGCGAAGAAGGCTGCTGCCAAGAAGCCGGCGAAAAAGGCCGCTGCGAAAAAGGCCGCCAAAAAGCCTGCTGCGAAAAAGCCCGCTGCGAAGAAAGCCGCGAAAAAGCCCGCTGCGAAGAAAGCGAAGCCTGCCGCTGCAGCCCCTGCTGCAGCCCCGGCTCCTGCCGCGCAGACCACGCTGAGCCCCCAGGCCGCCTGGCCTTTCCCGACGGCCAGCAAGCCCTGAGCGACAGCGCGGACCTAGGTTCGCGTCGCCACAAAACCCGGCACCGCAAGGTGTCGGGTTTTTTTATGAGCTCCGACCCGGCACCGCAAGGTGCGGGCTCTCTCAGGGTGCTGGTGTCTGTGCCGGCCCGCGCTCAGTTCATCGCCGTCCGCCAAGGACGGCCCAGACCCGCGGACTTGTCTTCCTCGGGCGGCAAATAGACCGTCGTACGGTCGATCTTGGCGTCAAAGGCCGCCAGTTCCGCACTGGCGCTGCGGATCACTGCCCGGTCTAGCGGATGGCAGCGGCGCTGACTGAGCTTGCTGAGTTGCTCGGATCGGGCTATCTCCTGCCAAACGGCGTCGGGGTCGGTCATGAGGGCGAAGGGGTTGTCTGCCGGGGTGTCAGATCGCATGGGCGAGCGCTCCTCTTTCTATGGGCCAAGGAGAAATCAAGGGCGCCGCCCTGAAGGACGGCGGTCGGACTGTGGCAGATGGGCCGTTTTCTGTAACGTCGGGCATGAGCGTGATGGTCCGTAGGACACAGCCCGACAAGACGGAGCGGACGGCTCTCTGCGGCGGAGTCTGAGGGGGCGAACGCATCCCGCTCGCTCCATCCCTGTAAAAACTGCCGGGCACAATCAGCCGATGACCGTGACACCTGCCTTCATCGCTCCCACCCACCACGACGACCCGGCGCAAGCACTGGCCCAGGTCCGCAAGATCTACAACCAGCAGGTGAGCCACCTGCGCGAGGCGGTTGCGCGCTTTGCCGCCGGCGAGACGCTGGCCAGTCGGGTGCGCGCCTGCTACCCCTATGTGCGCATCGAGGTCGCCACCAGCCTGCGACCGCAGGCCATGCAAGGCCAAGCCGAGGGACAGGGCCTGTCCTACGGCTTTGCCACCAGCGCGGGCCGTTACGAAACCACGCTAACGCGGCCCGACTTGTATGGCAACTACTTGCTGGAGCAGTTCAGGCTCCTTCGCCAAAACCATGGCGTGAAGTTGGAGGTGGGCACCAGCCATGAGCCGATTCCAATCCACTTTTCCTTCGCGGAGGGCGACCATGTCGAGGGCCAGCTCGGCGCCGACCGACGTGCGTTGATGCGAGACCTGTTCGACCTGCCGGATCTGACCGCGATGGACGACGGCATTGCCAACGGCACCCGCGAGCCGAGACCGGGCGAGGCCCGGCCGCTGTCGCTTTTTTCAGCGCCGCGCATCGACTACTCGCTGCAGCGGCTACGGCACTACACCGGCACGGCGCCAGACTGGTTCCAGAACTTTGTCCTCTTCACCAATTACCAGTTCTACATCGACGAGTTCGTCCGCCTGGGTCGCCAGGCCATGGCCGACTCGAGCAGCCCTTATGTCGCGTTTGTAGAGCCGGGCAATGTAGTCACCCACCGCCATGGCCTGCCCGATTCCGAGCGGCTGCGGGGCCCGGACCTGCCCGGCGTGGCCCCGCCCCGGCTGCCGCAGATGCCGGCCTACCACCTGCTGCGGCCCGGGCATGGCGGCATCACCATGATCAATATCGGCGTCGGCCCGGCCAACGCCAAGACCATCACCGACCACGTGGCGGTGCTGCGGCCACATGCCTGGCTGATGCTGGGGCACTGCGCTGGCCTGCGTCAGAGCCAGCAGCTGGGCGACTACGTGCTGGCCCACGCTTATGTGCGCGAGGACCATGTACTCGACGAAGACCTGCCACCCTGGGTGCCGATTCCGGCCCTGTCCGAGATCCAGCTCGCGCTCGAACGGGCGGTGGCCGACGTGAGCGGCAGCCAGGGCGAAGCGCTCAAGCACATCATGCGCACTGGCACCGTGGCCAGCACCGACAACCGAAACTGGGAGCTGCTTGGGGGCAACACCGCCCAGCGCCGCTTCAGCCAGAGCCGGGCGGTGGCGCTGGACATGGAAAGCGCCACCATCGCCGCCAACGGTTTTCGCTTCCGGGTCCCTTATGGCACCTTGCTCTGCGTGAGCGACAAGCCCCTGCACGGAGAGATCAAGCTACCCGGCATGGCCGACCACTTCTACCGCGCGCGAGTTGACCAGCACCTGCGTATTGGCATGCGGGCGGTGGAAATCCTGCGCGAAGGCGGTAGCCAGCGGCTGCACAGTCGCAAGCTGCGCGCCTTCGACGAGGTGGCGTTTCAGTAGACCCAGCGGCCTGAGGCGTCAAAGCGGACCGCGCGATGCGTACCTCGCATCGGGCGGGGGCGGATTCAGTCCGTGTCAGTGCCCAACGCAAGGTCAGGGGACGGCGTTGCACTCGAGGCCATGGCCTCGCCCAGACGCACCGGGCGCGCCGGCGCCCAGTCGGGGTGAAAGCTCGCCACATCCTTCGGAAACAACATCACCACGGTGGATCCAAGCAGAAACCGCCCCATCTCCTGCCCCTGGCGCAGCACCACACTGCCTAGCTCGTAGCGCCATTGGCGCACATGCCCGGTACGGGGCGGGTTGACCACCCCGTGCCACACGGTAGCCATGCTGCCCACGATGGTGGCGCCGACCAGTACCAGGACCATCGGCCCCAGCGCCGTCTCGAACAGGCAGACCACCCGTTCGTTGCGGGCGAACAGGCCCGGAACATGACGGGCGGTGAGCGGGTTGACCGAATATAGGTCGCCCGGCACGTAAATCATGCGGGTGAGCGTCCCCTCGCAGGGCATGTGAATGCGGTGGTAGTCACGCGGTGACAAATACAGGGTGGCGAAATGACCGCCGTCAAAACGCCGGGCCAGGGCCTCGTCGCCACCGAGAAGGGCCTGCGCGCTGTAGCTGTGGCCCTTGGCCTGGAAGATCTGCCCCTGCTCGATGGGCCCGAACTGGCTGATGGCGCCGTCGACCGGGCAGATGAAGGGCACCTCCGCCATCGGCCGCGCCCCCGGCCGTAGCGCGCGGGTAAAGAACTCGTTGAAGGTCGGATAAGCCTCGATGCGGGGGTCGGCCGCCTCGCTCATGTCGACGCGGTAGCGGGTGACAAAACGCCCGATCGCCGCCCGCGTCACTGGCCCACCGCGCCAATCGGCGAAGGCGCCCATGAAGCGAGTCAGAAGGCGCTTGGGCAGCAGGTGCTGCAAGGTGATGGCGAAAGGTGGCACAGGGAAATTCTAAGTGCCGGGCAGGTGCCTGCCGCGCTAGGCCACAATGAGGCCCGCATGCCTGATTTGAACCCCCTGTTCGAGGTCCGCCACCTGACCAAACGCTTCGGCGATGCGACGGTGGTTGACGACCTTTCCTTCGACATCGCGCCTGGTGAATGCCTGGGCGTGATCGGCCCCAACGGCGCCGGCAAGACCACCACCATCCGCATGTGCCTGGGCCTGACCGCGCCAGACGGCGGCGAGATACGCGCCTTGGGCCTGTCCATGCCGCGCGACGCTCTGGCGATCAAGCAGCAACTGGGGGTGGTCGCCCAGTTCGACACCCTGGACCCAGACTTCACCTGCGCCGAGAACCTGCTGGTCTACGGCCGCTACTTCGGCATGCGCACCGCCGACATCCGAAGCCGCGTCCCGGAGTTGCTCGAGTTCGCCGCGCTTTCGCACAAGGCCGACGCCAAACCAGGCCAGCTCTCCGGCGGCATGCGCCGACGGCTCTCGCTGGCGCGGGCGCTGGTCAATGACCCACGCCTCTTGCTGCTGGACGAGCCCACCACTGGCCTCGACCCACAAGCCCGTCACCTCATGTGGGAGCGGCTGCAACTGCTGCTGCAACAGGGCAAGTCCATCCTGCTGACCACCCATTTCATGGATGAGGCCGAGCGCCTGTGCACCCGGCTGCTGGTGATGGACCATGGCCGCAAGATTGCCGAGGGCGCGCCGCGCGCGCTGATCGCCGAGCACCTGGAGCCGGACGTGGTCGAGGCCTACGGCAACGGCGCCCTGACCCTGGTCGACTCGCCACTGCGTCAGATGGCGCAGCGAGTGGAGGTCAGCGGCGAGACCGTGTTTTTCTACACGCAGGACGCAAGAGCCCTGTTGGCGGCGCTAGGCGCCCACACGGGCCTGCGTACCCTGCACCGTCCGGCCAATCTCGAGGACCTGTTCCTCAAGCTCACCGGCCGCCAGATCCGCGAGGAAGGTTGACATGTCTGCCCCCACTTCCGCCCCGAGCCTGTGGCGACGGCCTGATCTGTCAGCCCGCTGGTGGCCGGTGTTCATGCGCAACCTCTTGGTCTGGCGCAAGCTGGCGGTGCCCAGCCTGATCGGTAACATCGCCGAGCCACTGATGTGGCTGGTGGCCTTTGGCTACGGCATGGGCGCCCTGATCGGCCAGGTTCGTATTGGCAACGAGCAAGTGCCCTACCTCGTCTTCCTGGCCAGCGGCTCGGTCTGCATGAGCGCAATGAACGCCGCCTCCTTCGAGGCGCTTTATTCGGCCTTCTCCCGCATGCATGTGCAAAAGACCTGGGACGGGATCATGAACGCGCCGGTCACCCTGGACAACGTGCTCATGGCCGAAATGCTGTGGGCGGCCTGGAAGTCGGTGTTCACGGTGACGGCCATCCTGCTGGTGATGCTGGCCCTGGGTATCAGCACCAGCCCCAAGCTGCTGGTGGCGTGGGTCGTGCTGCTGGGGGCGGGCATCACCTTCTCCTGCATTGCGCTCATCTTCAACGCGATGGCCAAGGGCTACGACTTCTTCACCTACTACTTCACCCTGGGCCTCACGCCCATGATGTTCCTCTCGGGTGTGTTCTTCCCGCTGGAGCAATTGCCCGAGGGGGTGCGTTGGGTCGCCGGCTGGCTGCCGCTGACCGCAGCGGTCGAACTGGTGCGACCCATGTTCCTCGACCACTGGCCCAGCGATCCCCTGCGGCACCTGCTGGTGCTGGGCGTGTACGCGGTCGGCGGCTTCTGGCTGGCCCTGGGCCTGACCCGCAAGCGGTTCCAGGCCTGAGACAGCGCGAACCCACAGCCCCCGAAGGGGCCAGGTCCGCGCCAATCCGCGTGTCAAAGGGGGACAATCCCCGCTATGTCCGATGCGCTCCACCCCTACGCGACCCTCACCCCTGACGCGGTGATGGACGCGCTGTCGTCCATCGGCCTATGGGGCGACGGCCGCCTGACTGCGCTGTCCTCCTATGAAAACCGGGTCTACCAGATCGGCCTGGACGAGCCCTTCGAAGGCCACGCGCAGGTGGTCGCCAAGTTCTACCGGCCTGGCCGCTGGAGCGAGAACGCCATCCTCGAGGAGCATGCATTCGCCGCCGAGTTGGCAGCGGCCGAAGTGCCCGCGGTGGCTCCGCTGGTGGTTCAGGGACGCACGCTGCACCAGCACGCGGGCTTTGCCTTCAGCGTGAGCCCGCGCCGCGGCGGACGCACCCCCGAACTTGACGACGCCGAGGTGCTGGAGTGGATCGGGCGCTTTCTTGCGCGCATTCACGCGGTGGGCGCCGCCACGCCATTCAAGCACCGGCCCACGCTGGACCTGGCCAGCTTCGCGATCGAGCCGCGGGACTGGCTGCTGGCCCACGACGCCATTCCTCTTGACGTCGCCTCGACCTGGGAGCGCCTGTGCAACGAGGCAATCGCGGCGGCGGGCGCCGCGCTGTCGGCCCTCGCGCCCCAACACCTGCGGCTGCATGGCGACTGCCACCCGGGCAACATCCTGTGGACGCCCGATCAGGGCCCCCACTTTGTCGACCTCGACGACGCGCGCATGGGCCCTGCGGTGCAAGACCTGTGGATGCTGCAGTCGGGCGATCGCGCACAGCGCCAACGCCAACTGGGCGCGCTGGTCGCTGGCTACGAGCAATTTCGCGAGTTCGACCGGCGCGAGCTGGCGCTCGTCGAGCCGCTGCGCACCCTCCGCCTCATCCACTACAGCGCCTGGCTGGCCCGGCGCTGGGACGACCCGGCCTTTCCCCGCGCCTTCCCCTGGTTTGGCAGCAGCGACTACTGGAAGGGCCAGTGCCAGATGCTGGAAGACCAGCTCGAGGCGATGGCCGAGGAGCCGCTGGTGGTGTGATACGGGCTCAGACCAGCAGCGCGTTGACCCGCTTCACATACGCCGCCGGGTCCTCCGGCAGGCCGCCCTCAGCCAGCACCGCCTGATCGAACAGGATGTGCGCCAGGTCATGAAAGTGCACTGAGCCGTCCAGCTTTTTTACCAGCGCGTGATCAGGATTGACCTCCAACACCGGCTTGGTCTCGGGCGCCTTTTGGCCCGCCTGTTTGAGAAGGCGGGACAGCTGCAGGCTCATGCCGCCGTCCTGCACCACCAGGCAGGCGGGCGAATCGACCAGACGAGCCGTCACCCGCACATCCTCGGCCCGGTCCTTGAGGGCTTCCTTGAGCTTCGCCAGCACCGGCTTGAAGGCCTCCGCCGCTTCTTCGGCAGCCTTCTTCTCGGCCTCATCCTGCAGCGTGCCCAGGTCAACGGCTCCCTTGGCCACCGACTGCAGCGGCGTGCCGTCGAACTCAGGCAAGTGGCCGAGGGCCCACTCGTCGACCCGGTCGGCCATGAGCAGCACCTCGATGCCCTTTTTGCGGAACACCTCCAGCTGCGGGCTGTTCTTGGCTGCGGCCAGCGTCTCGGCGGTGATGTAGTAGATGGCCTCCTGGCCCTCCTTCATGCGAGCCTTGTACTCGGCCAGGGACACGCTGGCGGTGTCGGACGCAGTGGAAGAAAAACGCAGCAGCTTGGCGATGCGCTCGCGGTTGGCGTAATCCTCGCCCAGACCTTCTTTGAGCACTGCGCCGAACTCGGCGTAGAACTTGCCGTACTTGGCTTTGTCCTCCTCGGAGGCGGCCTCGTCCTTCTCGTGCTTGGCGAGGTCCTCGAGCATCGAGAGCACCCGCTTGGTTGACCCCTCGCGGATGGCGCGTACATCGCGACTTTCCTGGAGCAGCTCGCGCGAGACGTTGAGGGGCAGGTCGGCCGAGTCGATCACGCCTTTCACGAAGCGCAGGTAAACCGGCATCAGCGCCTCGGCGTCGTCCATGATGAAGACGCGCTTGACGTAGAGCTTGACCCCGGCCTTTTTGTCACGGTTCCACAGGTCGAAGGGGGCGCGCTGCGGAATGAACAGCAACTGCGTGTATTCGGTCGATCCCTCCACCTTGTTGTGAGCCCAGGACAGCGGGGCTTCGTGGTCGTGGCTGATCGCCTTGTAGAAGTCGGCGTACTGCTCGGGCGTGATGTCTTTCTTGGCCCGGGTCCACAGGGCGCTGGCCTGGTTGACGGTTTCCCACTCGTCGGTGGTCACCATCTCACCGGGCTGATCGTTCTCGCCCTCTTTCCACTCCTCCTTGCGCATGCGAATGGGCAGGGCGATGTGGTCGGAGTACTTGCCGATGATGTCTTTGAGGCGCCAGGTGGAGAGGTACTCGGACGCGTCATCGCGCAGGTGCAGGGTGATGGCGGTGCCTCGCTCGGCGCGGGTGATGTCGTCAACCTCGAAGTCGCCGCTGCCGGCGCTGACCCAGCGTACGCCGGCTTCAGGCGGCAGGCCGGCGCGGCGCGACTCAACGGAAATGCGGTCGGCCACGATAAAGCCGGAGTAAAAGCCCACCCCGAACTGGCCAATAAGCTGGCCCTGCTCGCTGGCGCTGGACTTTTGCGCGTCCGACAGACGCGAGACGAAGTCGCGGGTGCCGGACTTGGCAATCGTGCCCAGGTTGTCGATCGCCTCCTGGCGCGACAGGCCGATGCCGTTGTCGGTGATGGTGAGCGTGCGGGCCTCTTTGTCAAAGGAGACGCGCACTGCCAACTCGGGCTGGTCTTCGTACAGCGCGGTGTTATCCAGGGCTTCAAAGCGCAGCTTGTCGCAGGCGTCGGAGGCGTTGGAGACCAGCTCGCGCAGGAAAATCTCCTTGTTCGAGTACAGGGAGTGGGTGACCAGATGCAGCAGCTGGGCCACTTCGGCCTGAAAGGACAGGGTCTGTTTTTGGGTCATGTCGGGTGGGCTGAGTCAGAAACGGGAAGGGGAGCAGAGACTGGGTTGGAGGCGAGGCCAGCCGCCGCGCGCAGGTGGCTAGCTTGGCGGTTCGCCGGGTCATCGAGCCAAGCCTGAAGCTGGGGCGGGCGCCAGTAATTTCAAGACCCTGGCGCTGGCCGGGTGGTCCGGGCGCCCTCAGAAGCGCTCGCTGGGCCCCAGATAGCGCCACTGCCCCGCCGGCAGCTGGCCCAGGGTCACACGGCCAATCCGCACCCGCTTGAGCCCCACCACTTTGAGCCCCACCGCCTCGCACATGCGGCGGATCTGGCGCTTGCGGCCCTCGGTCAGCACGAAGCGCAATTGCTCGGGGTTTTGCCAGTCGACCCGGGCCGGCTTGAGCGGTTTGCCATCGAGCGACAGGCCGTGGCGCAGCCGGGCCAGACCCTCGCGCGGGAAGGCGCGCTCGACATCGGCGGTGACCTCGCCAAAGCTCACCCGCACCAGGTACTCCTTCTCCACCCCGGAGTCCTCGCCGATCAGCTGGCGTGCGACCCGTCCGTCCTGGGTGAGCACCAGCAGCCCGGTGGAGTCGATGTCCAGCCGGCCAGCGGGGGCCAGCCCTTTGAGCTGCGCCGGCGAAAAGCGCAGGTGCGACGGGTCGCCACGCCAGTGGCTCCGCCCCTGCACCAGGGTGACGGCTGGCTGGTGCCCGTCCTCGGCCTGGCCGCTCACATAGCCCACCGGCTTGTGCAGCAGCACTGTGACCTGCTGCGCCTGCTGCCCGCGGGCAGCCGGGTCGACCTCGATGCGGGCCTGCGGCCCCACTTGCAGTCCCATGGGGGCAACCTGGCCGTCGACCCGCACCCAACCGCGGGCGATCCAGTCATCGGCCTCGCGTCGCGAGCACAGGCCAAGCTCGGCCATGCGCTTGTTGAGTCGGCTGGTGGGTTCTACGCTGTGATTCATGACAGTCCGGGGATTATCGTTTTCCCGCGGGGGGACCTCGCGGCCAGGGAGTCGGGATTCCAATGGGGCCCATCTGCCGCACCGCCGCACCGCCGCACCACCGATTGGAGCGCCCTATGCACCGTCTCCCGCACTTCCCTCCGAGCCGGCGCGCCTGCGTCGCGAGCCAGTTGGCCCTGCGTCCGCCGGCGACGGAGGGCCGCATCTGCACCGATTCGCCGGAGAGCCCTTCAGCGGCTGTCCTGCCGGCGGCGCGGCCGGCGCCCACTGGCGGAGCAGCTTGCAGCACCTCCCCGCTTGATCAGCAGCCCCTGGACATGGACCGCATCGGCCACGCCGCCCTGGTGAGCGGACTTGCCCAAGGCGTGCCCTTGGGCCTGTCTTTCGCCCTCAGCGGGCTCGCCCGGGCCAGCGGGCCGGCGCATGTGAAGGTGCTGGCGGGCTTTCTCCCCGTCGCCGCGGCCCTGGCCACCGCGCCGGGTGAGCAGGCGCTGCGGAACTGGCTGGGCTCTCAGGCCACGCTACCGGCGCAGCCCACGCTGGCCCAGGACGCCATCCCCGGCTTGGTCCTGTTTCTGACCAACTTCGCCTGGCAACGGCTACCGGGCCCCCCACGCCCCCCGGCAGCGTCCGTCGCCGGGCTGGCGGCCACGGTGGGCATCTCGATGGCTGGGTCCCTGATCGGAGGCGCCCTGTCCGAGGCCCTGTCGCAGACCGCCCCAGCGCCGCCCGGGACGCCCCCCATCCCCGCTGCTCACAAGGGCATGGGCAGGGCCCTGAGCCTGCTACCGCTGGCGCTCTGGCTGCAGGGGCCGGCCTGCATGGCCACTGCCGGCCGCCCGCTCCCCCGCTGGAGCGGTTTGGCCGGCACCGGGCTGGCCTGTGCCGGCTGGACATTCCGTCGCATCCTCACCACCCCGCCAGAGCGTCCGAAGCCCCCGTTATCCGCGTAAGCCCTAGGGAATTTTTTGACGAAGCGCAAGGCCGGCGTCCCAGTCAGCACTAATATCCCGGAATTACACAGTGAGGAGTTTTCATGAAATCCATCAAACGCGTCCTGTCGCTGGCCGCCCTGGCCGTCGTCACGACCGGCGTCTGGGCCCAAACGGCCAGCTACCCGGCCCCTGACAAAAACATCACCATCATCGTCCCCTTTGTCGCGGGCGGCCCGACCGACCGCGTCGCACGCGACCTGGCCGAAGCCATGCGCAAGCCCCTGGGCGGTGCCACCATCGTGATCGAGAACGCGGTGGGCGCCGGCGGCTCGATCGGCGCGGCCAAGGTGACCCGCGCCCAGCCGGACGGCTACACCCTGATGCTGCACCACATCAGCATGGCCACCATGCCATCCCTTCTGCGCAATGTCCCCTTCAAGGTCGACAGCGACTTCGAGTACCTGGGGATGATCAATGACGTCCCCATGACGGTCATCGCCCGTCCGAACATGGAGGCTAACAACTTCAAGGATCTGGTCACCTGGATCAACCAGAACAAGGGCAAGATCAACATCGGCAACGCTGGCATTGGCTCGGCCTCTCACCTGTGCGGGCTGCTGCTGCAGAACGCACTCCAGGTCGATATGACCACGGTGCCTTTCTCGGGTACCGCCCCCGCCTTGGTCTCCCTGATCGGCGGCCAGATCGACCTGCTGTGCGACCAGACCACCAACACGTCCTCTCAGATCGAGGGCAAGAAGGTCAAGGGCTACGCCGTCACCACGCCCAAGCGCCTGACCACCGCAGCCCTGAAAGACCTGCCCACGCTCGACGAGGCTGGCCTCAAGGGCGTGCAAGTCACCGTCTTCCACGGCCTGTACGCGCCCAAGGGCACGCCGGCCGCAGTCCAGAAGCGCCTGAACGACGCCCTCAAGGTGGCCCTGAAGGACCCCGAGTTCGTCAAGAAGCAAGAAGGCCTGGGCGCCGTGGTGGTGTCCGACAGCCGCGTCGAGCCTGCCGAACACAAGAAGTTCGTGCTGTCCGAAATCGCCAAGTGGAGCCCGATCATTAAGGCCGCTGGCGTCTACGCCGACTGAGCCCAACTCGGTTCATGCACAAAGGCCACCCGAGGGTGGCCTTTTTGTATTTCCGGGCCACCCGAGAGTGGCCTTTTTTGTATTTCCGGGCCACCCGAGAGTGGCCTTCGTGCTTTTTGGGGCCCCTCACACCCCCCAGGTGATGTCGTGCTGACCTTTGGCTGCCCGGCGCAACATGTCCATCATCGGCACGGCGCGCTGGCGCAGGCTCACGGGCGGGCGGGCAGACACCCGACCCTCCGCCTGGGCAGCCTCGTCGGCCTCGCGCTGACGCGCCTCTTCAAGGACGATGGCCTGATCCAACGCAGCCAGGGCGGCCGCCATCTGCTCGGGCAGGATGATGCCGGTGGGCCCGGGGTCTTTACCGATGATCTCCAGCAGACGGCGGCCATCAGGCTCCAGCATGATGAGGTCGCCGGCCGCCTTGGTTTTGAACTTGTAGAGCATTGAGTGTGCGGGGTACATGTAGCCCCGTTGAAAAGGGTAATCTGATTGTGCGCCGGGCAGCGGTCCGCTGTGCGTCTTGCCGTCGGTGCGGCTGGCCAGTACCTGGTGCAGGGCCAGCCAGCCTTGCTCGAAGCCCAGGGCGCAACCGGCCAGATAGAGCCGGTAGGCGCGCAAGAGTTTCTCGGCCTGCGCCGCCCCATGCGGGCGGGCCAGCGCAGCCCGCGCCTCGGGCAGGCGGGCTTCCAAAGCGTCCGACCAAGCCCATAGCGTGCGTGCGTAATGCGGCCGCAGGTTCTCTGCGTCCAGCATCTCCAGGCCGCCCTGGGCCAGGGCGCGCAGAACCCGGCTGCCATGCACCAGCTCACCGCCCGGAAAGATGTAGCGGTCAATGAAAGCCCCGATGCCGCTGCCCAGCTCGGCGTTGTCCGGGCCACCCGCGGTGATGCCGTGGTTGAGCACAAGTCCGCCGGGGCGCAGCAGGCGCCGAATCTGGGTGAAGTAGTGCGGCAGGTGGGCCCGGCCCACATGCTCGAACATGCCGACGGAGGCGATGCGGTCGAAGCCCTGCGCCAGATCCAGGTCGCGGTAGTCGCGCAGCTCCATGCGAACACGACCCTGCAGGCCCCGCGCCGCGATCAGGCGGTTGACGTGGGCGAATTGCTGGCGTGAAAGGGTGATGCCGTGGGCCTGGACCCCGTAGTGCTCGGCCGCCCAGAGCAGAAGACCGCCCCAGCCAGCGCCGATGTCAAGAAAGCACTCGCCCGGCCGGAGCATCAGCTTGCGACAAATCAGGTCCAGTTTGGCCTCCTGGGCCTGGGCCAGGCCCATGTCGGGGCGCTCGAAATAGGCACAGGAGTAGACGCGGAAGGGGTCGAGCCAGAGTGCATAGAACTCGTCGCCGACGTCATAGTGAAAGCGGATCTGACGGGCGTCGCGCGCCCGCGTGTGCCCGAGCCAGGAGCGCAGGCGCGCCCAGACACCAGCGCCAGGCCCTGTGTGCACAGGCGAGCCCGGCAACAGGTGCGCCGCGGCGGCCATCACCGCCCGCATGCTGCCCTGAAGCTCGGTTCGGCCCTCGACGATGTCTTCGGCCACCTGGCCCACCCGGCCCGCGGCGAGGGCCGCCACACCCGGCCACGCGGAAAAGCGCAGCTTGACCTGCGCCTGGGCTGGCCCGAGCCGACGCCCGCCGGGCAGCAGCAAGGCCAGATCGACCGGCGCCGTGGCCAGTTGGGGCGCCATTTTGCGTACCAGTGCATCCATGGAAAATTCTGTGCGTCAGGCGCGAACCCGGCAAGCCAACCGGCTGTAGGACAAGCACGCATTTGCAAGGGGCATGGTCGCCGGACAGGTCGACCGCCATAATCTGCCGCATGCCGGCCTATGCCTTCGAAGCCCTGGACGCTCAGGGCGCCACCCGCCAGGGCGTGATGGAAGCCGACACCGCGCGTGCGGTGCGCGCGCTGCTGCGGGCGCAAGCCCTGGTGCCGCTGGATGTGCACCCGGTTGCCGGAGCGTCTGGCCCCAAGAGCTGGGTCGCCCGACCGGTGTTTGGCAGCACCGGGCTGGCCGTGTGGACGCGTCAGCTCGCTGGCCTGGTCTCGGCCGGCCTTCCCCTTGAACGCGCGCTCACCGCCCTGGCCGAAGAAGCCGACGACGAGCGCCAGCGCAGCCTGGTGGCAGCGCTGCGCGCCGAGGTCAATGCGGGCGCCGCCTTCGGCCGCGCGCTGGCGCAATTTCCCCGCGACTTTCCCGAGGTCTACGTGGCGGTCGTTAGCGCCGGCGAACAAAGCGGCCAACTGGGCACGGTGCTCGAACGCCTAGCCGATGACCTCGAGGCGCAGCAGGCCCTGCGTGCGCGTTTATTGGGGGCTGCCCTCTACCCGGCCATCGTGACGGTGGTGGCCATCGTGATCGTCATATTCCTGGTGACCTATGTGGTGCCGCAGGTGGCCAGCGTGTTCGTCGGCACCAAGCGGAGCCTGCCCATGCTCACCAGCCTGATGCTGGGCCTCAGCGCCGCGGTGCGGGATGGGGGGTGGTGGGCCTTGGCAGTGCTCGTGGCCGCCGGCAGCAGCTTGGCACTGGCCCTGCGCAACCCGGTGCTGCGCGAGCGTTTCGACGCTGCCTGGCTACGACTGCCGCTGGTGGGGCGCCTCGCGCGCGGCTACAACGCAGCGCGGTTTGCCAGCACCCTGGCCATGCTGGTGGCTGGTGGTGTGCCCATCTTGAAGGCCTTGCAGGCCGCCGGCGAGACACTGGGCAACCGCTCCCTGCGCGCCGACGCGATGGACGCCCTGGTGCTGGTGCGTGAGGGCGCGCCGTTGGCCTCGGCGCTAGCGCAAAAGCCGCGCTTTCCCGGCCTGCTGTCAATGTTCGCCCGCCTCGGCGAGCAAACCGGCCAACTGCCCGCCATGCTGCAACGCGCCGCTGACCAGTTGTCGGCCGAGGTGCAGCGACGCGCCATGCACCTGGCCACGATTTTGGAGCCCCTCCTCATCGTCGCGATGGGCGGCGTGGTGATGCTCATCGTGCTGGCGGTGCTGCTTCCCATCATCCAGCTCAATCAGTGGGTGCGTTGAATGAAAGACACCCCATGGCCGTGAGCCTGCAGGACAAGCTGGTGGTCGCGATCTCCTCGCGCGCACTGTTCAATTTCGAGGAAGAAAACCGCTTCTTCGAAGGCGGCGACCCCGGCGCCTACATGGCGCTGCAACTGGACCGGCTCGACCTGCCGGCGCGTCCGGGCATTGCCTTCTCCTTGATCAAGAAGCTACTGGCCTTCAATGAGCCGGACCAGCAGCGGGTGGAGGTGGTGATCCTCTCGCGCAACGACCCGGTCTCGGGCATGCGCATCTTCCGCTCGGTCAAGGCCAATGAAATCGCGCTGCAGCGCGGTGTTTTCACCCAGGGCCGACCTCCCTTCCGCTACCTCAAGCCCTTGGGCGCGCACCTGTTCCTTTCGGCCAACCACGAGGATGTGCGCGAGGCGCTCAACGCTGGCTTTCCGGCCGCCCGCGTGCTCACCGAGTCGGTTCAGGCCAGCGACGCCTACCCCGATGAAGTGCGTATTGCCTTTGACGGCGACGCGGTGCTCTTTTCCGACGAGGCCGAGCGGGTCTACCAGGCCGAAGGCCTAGACGCCTTCGTGCGCCACGAGCAGTCCAAGGCTCGGGTGCCGCTGCCCGAAGGCCCTTTCAAGCCCCTGCTCGCCGCGCTGCACCGGCTGCAGCAGTCGGGCGGACCCACCATGCGCATCCGCACCGCCCTGGTGACCGCGCGCAGCGCGCCGGCGCACGAGCGTGCCATTCGCACGCTGATGGACTGGGATATTCAGGTCGACGAGGCCATGTTCCTGGGGGGCCTGCCCAAGGGGGAGTTCCTGCGCGAGTTCGAGCCGGATTTCTTCTTTGACGACCAGACCGGCCATGTGAACCATGCTGCCCGCCATGTGCCGGCCGGCCATGTCGCTGGCGGCGTGTCCAACGAGGGTTGAGCCCACGCCAGGCAGCGTCTGTTGCTGCGTGTGCGTGACCCGCGCCGGAATCAGTCGGGCGTGGCGCGTTGCGCAAGTGCGTCCAGCCTGGGGGCCTGACTGGCCTCCCGGGCTTCGCGGGCCTCGCGGGCCTCGCGCCGGGCCAGCCACACCGTCGAGGCAGCAATCACGACGCCGCCAGCCAAGGTCCACGCCGTGGGCAGTTCACCGAAAAGCGCCCACCCCAGCAAAGCAGCCCAGAGCAGCTCGAGAAACTTCACCGGCTGAGTGGCAGAAATGTCGGCGGTCTTGAAGGCCCGGGTCATGCAGTAATGCCCGGAAGAACCCATCGCGCCGCACAGGAACACAAAGCCCCACTGCCCCGCGCTGGGCCAGATCCAGGGCTCAAGCAGGGCCAGCGGCAAGCCAAAGCAGGCCACGGTGAACGTCTGCCAAACGACGATCACCTCCGGCCGCTCATGGCGGGTTAGGGCTTTGGTCAACAGGTAGGAGCCCGCGAAGACCGAGGTCGAGGCCAGCATCACCAGCATGTAGCCACCCCCGTCGCCGGTGACCCGCGGCGCCATGACCAGCAAGACGCCGCAAAAGCCGGCAAGGGCGGCCACCCATCGCGTCCACCGCATCGGCTCACCCAGGAACATGGATGCGCCCAGCATGATCAGCAGCGGGCCGCTGAAGCTGATGGCGGTGGTGTCGGCCAGCGACACATGGACGACCGCAAGAAACCACAAAATAAGGCCACCGGTGTGAAGCGCGCCCCGCAGGAACTGACCCGGAATGCTCAGGGGCCGCCAATAAGCCAAACCAGCACGCAACAGGAGCGGGGTCAGCACCACAACGCCGGCGGCGTAACGCAGGAACAGGGTCTCGAAGGGGCCGAGCTGCCGGGTCAATTCGCGCATCACCGCGTTCAGAAAAATGAACTGGAGACCCGCCAGGCCAGCCCAGAGCATTCCGCGCAGCACCGGCGAGAGGCGACTGGCGCGCCAGCGCAGGCGCGCCAGAAGTCGCAGGGGATAGGGGCGGCGTGAGGTGG
The DNA here is from genome assembly GCA_030831585.1 of Ramlibacter sp. Classification (GTDB taxonomy): domain Bacteria; phylum Pseudomonadota; class Gammaproteobacteria; order Burkholderiales; family Burkholderiaceae_C; genus Ramlibacter. The sequence goes on from JAURKV010000143.1 coordinate 16,975, forward strand.
ACATGGGTCGGGACCTGCGCACTATAGGGGGCCCACCCGATCCGCCGGTTGCCGCAGGCGACTGCATGCGGCCGCCAAATGAACTCCAAAGAATTCAGGCCAGGCGCCCGATTTGCGGGATTTCCCGGTCCGGCCCTTGAAACCGCCTCGGATGCCACTATCATTAGCACTCGCCGGGGACGAGTGCTAACAACGCACGCCTCCCCGCCGTTTCCGGGACCGCCCGCGCGGCCCCACAGTTGGCAAACAAGCAAAACCCGTCAAGGAGAACATATGGCACTGATTCCTCAGAACGATCGCGTGATCGTCGAGCGCCTCGAAAACGAGACCAAAACCGCTTCTGGCATCGTCATCCCCGACAACGCCGCCGAGAAGCCCGATCAGGGCAAGGTCCTTGCCGTCGGCCCCGGCCGTCGCAATGAAAAGGGCGACCGCGTCCCGATGGAACTCAAGGTCGGCGACCTCGTCCTGTTCGGCAAGTACAGCGGTCAGACCGTCAAGGTCGACGGCAAGGAACTGCTGGTCATGAAGGAAGAAGACGTCTTCGCCGTGGTCCAGAAGTAATCAAGTCAGCGATTACTTTCACCCAATCCCCCCTATTTACTGAATTTCGGAGTCCTACAAATGGCAGCTAAAGACGTAGTTTTCGGCGGTGACGCACGTGCCCGCATGGTTGAAGGCGTGAACATCCTGGCCAACGCGGTCAAGGTCACCCTGGGCCCCAAGGGCCGTAACGTGGTGCTCGAGCGCTCCTTCGGCGCCCCCACCGTGACCAAGGACGGTGTGTCCGTGGCCAAGGAAATCGAGCTCAAGGACAAGCTCCAGAACATGGGCGCGCAGATGGTCAAGGAAGTCGCCTCCAAGACCTCCGACAACGCCGGTGACGGCACCACCACCGCCACCGTGCTGGCCCAGTCCATCGTGCGCGAAGGCATGAAGTACGTGGCCGCCGGCATGAACCCGATGGACCTCAAGCGCGGCATCGACAAGGCCGTTGAAGCCCTGATCGCCCAGCTCAAGAAGGCCTCCAAGCCGAC
>JAURKV010000144.1 GCA_030831585.1 Ramlibacter sp.
ACCCTAATGGCCACCTTAAAGGTTGAACACATCCAAAAACGTTATAAGGCCCGCACCGTGGTGCGCGATGTATCTTTGCAAGTCAGTTCTGGCGAAGTGGTGGGCCTGCTGGGGCCCAATGGCGCGGGCAAGACCACCTCTTTCTACATGATCGTCGGTCTGGTGCGGGCCGATGCGGGAGAGATCAGCATTGACGGGCAGGCAGTGGAGCGCATGCCCATGCATCGCCGCTCGCAGCTCGGTCTGTCCTACCTGCCGCAAGAGGCCTCGATCTTTCGCAAGCTCAACGTCGAGGACAACGTCCGCGCCGTGCTCGAGCTCCAGCGCGATGAGAGCGGCCGTCCGCTCAAGCCAGCCGCCATCGAGCAGCGCCTGACATCTTTGCTCGAAGACCTTCGCGTCGAGCACCTGCGTGCCTCGCCGGCGATGGCCCTCTCCGGCGGCGAGCGCCGGCGGGTGGAGATCGCCCGCGCGCTGGCCACCAACCCGCGCTTCATCCTTCTCGACGAGCCCTTTGCCGGCATCGACCCCATCGCGGTGATCGAGATTCAACGCATCATCGGCTTTCTCAAGTCGCGCAGCATCGGCGTGCTGATCACCGACCACAACGTGCGCGAAACCTTGGGCATCTGCGACCACGCCTACATCATCAGCGACGGCCACGTGCTCGCCCAGGGCACGCCAGATGAAATCGTCAACAACGCAGATGTGCGCCGGGTCTACCTCGGTGAGCATTTCCGGATGTAGGAGGGCCTGGTGAAGCAGGGCCTCTCGCTACGCGTCTCCCAGCACCTGGCGCTGACGCCCCAGCTGCAGCAGTCCATTCGCCTCCTGCAGCTGTCGACCCTTGAACTGGCCCAGGAGGTCGAGCAAATGCTCGGCGACAACCCCTTCCTCGAGGTGTCTGACGATCAGTCCCCTCGCGAGGAATTCGGTCTGGCCAGCGCCGACCAGCCAGTGGCCGAGGTGGTGGAGGCTGGCGAGGAATATGGCCTGGGCGCCGAGGTCCTCGCCGAGGCCGGAGAGCGCCTCGCGCAAGACAGCGCACCCACTTCGTTGTCCGAATCTGGGTCGGAGTCCACGCCCGATTCGGCGGCTGAATCCGGCCCGAGCGACTGGGAGGGCGACGGTAGCACCGAAGTCGTCCCCGACGACGGCGAGTGGGGCGGTGACGCGCCGGCGCGCAAGTCCTCAGGCTCGGAGGATGACGATGTCGACGCCACCGAGCTCGCACGCGGCAATGAGTCCTTGCAGGACCACCTCCACCGCCAGGCCCTGGGTCTGCGGCTGGCCCGCGAAGATGTGGCCGCGCTTCGCTTCCTGATCGAATCGCTCAACGAAGACGGCTACTTGGAAGACCCGCTGGAGGATCTGGCGGCCACCCTCGCGCCTGGAGACTTCGAACAGCAGGAGGAACTGGTTCACCACTTCACCGTGGCCCTGCGCCTGCTGCACCACCTGGAGCCGGTGGGCGTGGGCGCGCGTACCCTGGCCGAGTGCCTGACCTTGCAATTACAGGCGCTGGCGGAGGCGGCCGATGACGCCCAAGAGGCCCTGTGCATGGTGGCGCTGGCCGTCGTGCGCCAGCCGATGGAGCTGCTGGCCCGGCGTGACGTCAAGCGCCTGATGGCAGCCACGGGGGAGGGCGAGGCCGAGATCAAGGCGGCGATCGGCCTGATCGGGCGGCTCGAGCCCAAGCCGGGGCGGCGCTTCGTCGATGTTGAGCGCAATGTGGTTGTGCCCGATGTCATCGTGACACGCACGATGCGCGGTGGCCAGGCCCGCCTCCGGGTGCAGCTCAATCCGGACGTGATGCCGCGCCTTCGGGTGCACGATATCTATGCCGGCGCGCTCAAAGGCCACAAGGGCGACGGCCAGCAGGCCTTGCAGCAGCGGCTGCAAGAGGCGCGCTGGTTCATCAAAAACATCCAGCAGCGGTTTGACACCATCTTGCGCGTCTCCAACGCCATCGTGGAACGGCAAAAGAATTTTTTCACGCACGGTGAGCTGGCGATGCGGCCCCTGGTGCTGCGCGAGATCGCCGACGAGCTGGGTCTGCACGAGTCGACCATCTCTCGGGTGACCACCGCCAAATACATGTCCACGCCTTACGGCACTTTCGAGCTGAAGTACTTCTTCGGCTCCGCCTTGGGCACCGAGAGCGGCGCCAACGCTTCCAGCACTGCGGTGCGCGCCTTGATTCGCCAGCTGGTGGCTGCTGAGAGCCCGAACAAGCCGCTGTCGGACAGCCAGATCTCCGACATGCTCAAGGAGCAGGGAATCGAGTGCGCGCGGCGTACGGTTGCCAAGTACCGCGAGGCCCTGCGTATCGCACCTGCCAATCTGCGCAAGGCACTCTGACACCCGGGTGCCGCCCTGTATCGCTGTTTCTGCCTGATTCCTGCGCCGGGCGGTGTCCGCGCCTGACCTTATCCTTCTGACCCGATGAACGACCTCCCGCTTTTTCTCCCTTGTGCCGCCGGCGTCGAGGACCTGCTGGCCGACGAGGTGCACCGCCTCACCGGCCTGGCCGGCGAGGCCCTGCTGGTCGGCCGTGGTGGCGTCGTGGCCACGGCGTCCTGGCGCGAGGCGCTGCGTCTGAACCTCCACAGCCGCCTAGCGCAGCGCGTGCTGGTACAGCTCTCGCACACGCCCTACCGCGGCGAGGAAGACCTGTACGAAGCGGCGTCGGCGGTGGCCTGGGAGGTCTGGTTCACCCCGCGCCAGACCTTCAAGGTGGAAATCACCGCCCAGCACAGCCCGCTCAAGAGCCTGAACTTCGCTGCGCTCAAGGTGAAGGACGCGGTGGTCGACCGCTTTCGCGCTAAGTCTGGCGAGCGCCCCAGCGTAGAAACCCGCTGGCCTGATGCCCGCCTGTATGTGCACCTCACCTCCACCCACTGCACGCTTTACATCGACACCTCCGGAGAGCCGCTGTTCAAGCGCGGCTGGCGCGAGGACAAGGGCGACGCGCCGTTGAAGGAAACCCTGGCGGCCGCCATGATCGCTGCCAGTGGCTGGAACGCCGACATGCCGCTGTACGACCCCTGCTGCGGCAGCGGCACCATTGCCATTGAGGCCGCTCAGGTCGCCTGCGGCATCGCGCCCGGGCTACAGCGGCGCTTTGGTTTCGAGAAGCTGCTGCCTTACCAGGCGCATGTGTGGGCGTCACTCAAGACCGAGGCGCAGGCCATGCGGCGAGAGCCGCAGGCCCCTATCTTTGGCTCCGACGTGGCCTTTCGCATGGTCGACTTTGCCCAGCGCAATGCCGAGCGCGCTGGCGTGGCCACCGCCTTGCAACTGCGAGGCGGCGACGCCTTGCAGCGCATGCCGCCTTGCGCCGCGCCTGCGGTGATGCTGGTCAATCCGCCCTACGGTGAGCGTATCGAGGCCGCTGGCGTGGCCGGCGTCTCCAGCCGCGGTGGGCGCGAAACCCCGCGCGATGAGAGCGGCCAGGACTCCACGGGCGACTTCTTCGTCCGCCTGGCCAGCCACTGGAAGAAAAATTACCCTGGCTGGACCGCCTGGATGCTCACCCCCGACCTCAAGCTGCCCTCGCGCATGCGGCTCAAAGAGTCGCGCCGGGTGCCGATGTGGAACGGCCCACTGGAATGCCGCCTGTTCCGTTTCGCCATGGTGGCCGGCTCAGTCCGCGCGCGTGAATCCGCGCCGACCGTGCCCCATGCGCCGACCGCGTCCACCAAGCCCGCCCCACCCGAGGGTGACCCGCAGGCCAGTGCCTGAGCCTGGCCGATGAACGCCGTCCTCGACACCAACATCGTGCTCGACACCTTCGTCTTCGCCGATGAAGCCGCAAAGCCCTTGCGCGTCGCCCTGGAGGCTGGGCGCCTGCGATGGTGGGCCACGGCGGCGATGCGCGAGGAACTCGACCGGGTACTGGGCTATCCGCAGATCGCACCGCGTTTGGCCTACTACGGCTTGGCGCCCGAAGCAGTGCTGGACGCCTTCGACCGCCACGCCACGCTGGTCGAGGCGCCCGTCAAGGCGCCCCTGACCTGCAGCGATCCCGACGACCAAAAATTCATCGACCTGGCGGTGTCCCGCCAGGCCCTGCTACTTTCCAAGGACCGCGCCGTCCTGTCCATGAAAAAGCGCCTGGCGCCTTGGTCTGTCCAGGCCCGATCCGCGCTCCACCCCGAAGACCTCCATGAGCCAGCCTGATTCCGTTCCACCCGCTGATCCCAAGCCCCTGGGCCCCGACGATTTCGACGCCCAGGACCTGGCCCTCGACCACATGCGCGAGTCTGAACCCGAGACGCCCGACTGGGAGTTCTGCGAGGGCTTCCTGGCGGCGCTCGTCTGTACCCGCCGCGAGGTGCCGGCGGAGGAATACTGGCCGCCCCTGCTCGGGTCGGACTTCAGGCCCATGGCCCACATGGAATTCGTCCTGCGTTGGAAGCAGCGCTGGCAGGAAGTGGCCGCCGCCCTGGACGCCGAGGTCGAAATGCTGGACGACGAGCGCGCCTACCAGCCCGCCGCCATCGACGTGCGTGGCGCCTTGCTCGCGCTGCCCGAGGCCGAACGCGGCGAGGTTGCGCTGGCCGAATTGCCCTCTTTCGCCGAGACCTGGGCCCACGGCTTTTTGCATGCGGTCCAGACCTTCGCCGACGACTGGGCTCCGCCGCGTGACCGCGAGGCCGTCGAAATGCTGGACGACGCTATTGCCGACATCGAGGACCTGACCCGCCCCGACACGGACACACCCATCTTGTCCATGCACAGCGAGGATGGCCCGCCTAGCGTGAGCCAGCGCCGCATCGACCAGTACGGCTCGGCCCTGTGGGGCGTGTACGAGCTGCGAAAGCTCTGGAAAAGCATGGGCCCGCGCGTGGTGGCGGTGCGTAAGGCGCCGGAACCTGGCCGCAACGACCCCTGCAGCTGCGGCTCGGGCAAGAAATTCAAGAAGTGTTGCGGCGCCTGAGGCAGGCGCCGCAAGCGCTCACGCGCTTGCGTAAATTCATGATCCCCCGAGATCTCCAGCGATGCGGGGAATTTCGGTTACCGCCGTCTCACTCGGCCTTGATGCCTGCCTTACGGATCACGTTCCCCCAAGCCTCGGTGTCACCGCGGACCAGTGCATCCATCTGTGCAATCGACATCGCTGCCGGAGGCTGATATCCGCCGCTTCGCAGTGCCGCTTGCACCTCGCTGGATGCGGCGATCCTCACGAGATCAGCGTTGATCTTCTGCAGCACGGGCTCAGGTGTTCCAGCCAGTCCAAACATGGAAAACCAGAATGGACGGACAGCTGCCGGATAGCCCGATTCAGACATCGTGGGGGTATCGGGCAATTGCGACAGACGTCCCGGTCCCGCAATAGCCAGTGCACGCAGCTTGCCCGCACTGATGTGCTGCAGCACGATGCTTGGCGACACAAACATGAAATTCACACGGTTTGCGAGCAAGTCCATGACCGCCTCTGGCTGGCCCTTGTACTGCACGGCCGTCATTTCTACGCCGACGGACTGGAGGAACAACTGGGTCGACAAGTTGTTCCCGCTGCCGGCGCCCGGCACGGCGTAAAACAGCTTGCCAGGATCCTTGCGCGCCAGATTCTCAAGGTCCTTCATAGACTTCACCGGCAGGTCCGCCGCTGCAACAGCGATCTGTGGCACCCAGGCAAGGACCGATAGGCCGCGGAAATTACGGGTCGGATTCCAGGACAGGCTGGGGTAGAGCGCGGGGTTGGCAACGATGGCGGGGCCGTGCACCAGAAGCGTATAGCCGTCCGGGGCGCCTCGCAGGGCTTCGGACACCCCGATATTGCCGTCTGCACCGGGTTTGTTTTCGACGATGACCTGCGTACCCCACATCTTCGAAAGTCGCTCGGTATAAATTCGCACAACGTTATCGACCGTGCCACCAGCCGGATAGGGAACTACCACCCGCACCGTCTTGCCAGGAAAGGCGTCGTTGGCAATGGCCTGGAGCGGCCAACTCAGCGCACTGGCAAGGATGAATGGAATCGCGAACACTAGACGTCGGCTCATAGTCGCTCCTTTTGTGTATCAAAGGGTAGGGAAATTATCGGCATTCAGGTGCGAGAACGCCTCTCAAGGGGAGGGCTGCGCGGATGGCCCTCCATGCGCGTGATTTTTTCGGTCAGCTCCTGGCGTACGGTCGCATAGCCGGGGTCGTCCCACAGGTTCACCCACTGTCTGGGGTCGTCGCCGAGGTGGTACAGCTCACCTTCGGTGCCCTGGTAGTAGTTGGTTTTTTTGTAGGTGGTGCAGACGAAGCCCGAACGGTCGTAGATGCTGCGCATCTGGATCTCCAGGCCCGCCTTTGAGGCATCCCACTGACAGAAGACGGCGTCTCTGCTGGGGTCGGCAGAAACCGGCAGTTCTCGGCCCTCGATCCAGGGCGGTACGGTCAGGCCAGCGATGCTTGCGAAGGTCGGCGCCAAGTCAACTTGTCCGACTGGGTCGTGAATCACCCGACCACCGGGGATGCCCGCTGATGGCGCAGGCCGCCAGATCATGGGCAGCCGCATCAGCCCGTCGACATGAAAGGGCCCCTTGAACATCAAGCCGAAGTCACCCTGAGTTGTCCCGTGATCGGTGGTGTAGATGATGTCCACATCATCGTCCCATCCCCGGTCTCGTATATAGGAGAGGATGCGTCCGAGCGCTTCATCGATCAGTTCGTTTTGAACATGGACCATGGCGTTGATCTCGCGCACGTTGTCGTCGGTCAATGTGGAGGGGACGAATCCGTCGGGCGTCTCTTCGGCGACGTCGGCCTTACCCAGAAAGAAGTCCAGCCAGTGCTTGGGCTTACCCGCCAGGATTCGCTCGATCTTCTCCCTGGAACCCGGGTGTCCAGCTGGTAGATCAAGATCGCGCCAGTTGACCCGATTTTTCTCGGCCGCCGGAGGATCAAAGGGATGATGCGGATCCGGAAAGCTGACCCAGAGGAACCAGTCGTCCTCCTGCCCTAGCGAGCGCAGCCAATCGATGGAGCGGTCGGCCACCCAGTCAGTGTGATAGAGCTCCCTCGGGCAGGGATTGAAATGGACTTGGATTGCGTCTGTGTCGCCGCCCTTGAGATTGTTTGGGCCATTGTTGGGACCTAC
>JAURKV010000145.1 GCA_030831585.1 Ramlibacter sp.
CTCACCGGGGTCAAGGTCCTGGGCACCACCGGCGCCGAAAGCCGGGCGCTCGCATGGCTGCACGAGCACCCCCACGATTGGCAAGTGCTGGTGGTCGACCTCTTCCTTCGCAGTGGCAGCGGACTGCACCTGGTGGAACATTTGCCGCCGCGCGGCCCCTGGCAGAAGGTGGTGGTGTTCAGCAACTACGTGAACGCCACCGTCCGAAAGCGCTGTGCCCAACTCGGAGTGGATGCGGTGTTCGACAAATCCACCGAGATCGACGCGCTGGTGGATTACTGCGCGCGTCAGTGCTTTCTGCAATCTGCCGCAGGCCCAGCCGCCTACAGCCTAGGCCCTGGTGGGCATGCCAGCGGATCACCGATCGCCAGCACAAGCCGACCCGCCCCCTTTGCAGGAATGGCGTTTCGGTCGGCCGGACTACAGCCAGCAGACCTGGCCTTACCGCCCGGGACCTGAAGCCGGCCCGAGGCCGCATCTCACTGCGCGGGCCTGACGATGGAGGGCGGGCCGCTCTTATAGGGCTGATCCTCTCGCTCGAAATGGGTGTCGGACTGATTGATGTCCCCTGGCGGGGTCGCCTGCTGCGGGCGCCTTTCCCGCTGGGTCGTGGTGCTGCTCGGCTCCATGCCCTCGCCCGGCCCGCCCAGGCGGGTGGCGGAGGGCTCCGCGCAGGCGACCAGCAACAAGGCGGCAGAGGCCACCCCCATCCCTGAAGCGAAACGAACCCTCGCGCCGAGGAAATTCAGGCTGTGCAAAAAAGAGTTGGAAATTGGCATAGGGGCCTCCGGGGTGCTTGGTTGGACGAATGAACATGCGGCCGTCTGGACACATGCCACTACCCGGCAAGCGGCATGCCCGGCACCCTCCCGGACGATGCCGGCAGCCCGCATGAAAGCCCCCACATCCAAGCGGGCGGCCCCAGCCAGCCAGGGCCCGCAGCGTCAACCTCGCGCGACGCATGAGGTTGTAACCACGGATGGGCAATCGGTCAGGCTCCGCCATACAATGAGTTGGTCCAAAACACTCCAGGGAAGAGGGCGGGTTCGTGAGAGTTGCTGTTGTCGGGTCCGGAATCTCTGGCCTTGCTGCCGCGCACAAGCTGCGTGCGCATGCCCATGTCACCCTGTTCGAGGCCGGCAGTTACTTCGGCGGCCACACCCGCACGGTGGACGTGACCCTCCCTACGGCGCAGGGTGAACAGCGCTGGGGCGTCGACACCGGCTTCCTGGTGCTCAACGAGCGGACCTACCCTCAGCTGATCGCGCTGCTGACCGAGCTGGGGGTGCCCACCGCGCCCTCGGACATGTCCTTCTCGGTCCAGGTGCCCGCCCGCACCCGCACCCGCGCGCTCGAATGGAGTGGCAACAACCGGGCGACGGTGTTTGCGCAGAAGCGCAACCTCCTCAGCCCCCGCTTTCTGGGCATGCTGGCCGACCTGCTGCGCTTCAACCGCCTGTGCACCCGGCTGGCCTTGGAGGGCGAGGAGTCCCGTCTGATGGAGCCCTTGGGCAGCTTTCTCCAACGGGAGGGCTTTGGCCAGCCCTTCCGGGACTGGTACTTCCTGCCTATGCTGGGCTGCATCTGGAGCTGCCCGACAGACCAGATGCTGCAATTCCCGGTAGCAACCATGATCCGCTTCTGCCACAACCACGGACTGCTGCAGGTGAACGACCGGCCGCAGTGGTTCACGGTCGCCGGTGGAGCGCGCCAGTATGTGGAGAAGATCGTCGACAGCTTGCCCGACACCCGGCTGGCAACCCCGGTAAGACGGATCGACCGCGACGCTGCTGGCGTGACCGTGCGCACCGACCAAGGCGCCGAGCGCTTTGACCACGCCGTTGTGGCCACCCACAGCGACCAGGCACTGGCGCTACTGAACCAGCCAACCACGGCCGAAGCCGAGGTGCTGGGCGCAATTCGCTACCAACCCAACCGGGCGGTACTGCACACCGACACCTCGGTACTGCCGCAAAGCCGCGCCGCCTGGGCCGCCTGGAACTACGAGCGCGCCGCAGAAGACTCGCAGGAGTCTGGCCGCGTCTGCTTGCACTATCTACTCAACAAACTGCAACCCCTCCCCTTCAGCCAGCCTCTGGTCGAGTCACTGAACCCGGTGCGCGCGATCCACCCGGCCCGGGTGCTGAGCGAGTTCGAATTCAGCCACCCGGTCTTCGATATGGCGGCCATCCAGGCCCAGGGCCGCGTGCCAGAGTTGCAAGGCGTCGCCCACACCTGGTACTGCGGCGCATGGACCGGCTACGGCTTTCACGAGGACGGGCTCAAGTCTGGACTGACCGTGGCCGAAGAGCTCCTGGCCTACACCGCGTCGGCGCGCAAAGTGGCAGCGTGAGCAAGAAGGGGTTGGGAGTGGAACAGAGGGTGGATCGGATGGCTCAGGCCAGCGTGGCACAGATCGGCTTCGGCCAGGTCCGACACACCCGTGTGCGCCCGCGTCGGCATGCGTTCGCCTATGACACCTTTTTTCTGCTGCTGCCGATGCGGCGGCTGGGCGATCCAGCGGCACGTGGCGGTCTGGCCGTCAACCAGCATGGGGCGCTGAGCTTCCACGACCGCGACCATGGCGATGGGCGGGGCCCCGAGCGGGGCGGGGCGCTGGCCTGGCTGGACGCGCTGCTGGCCAGCGAAGGCATCACCGACGCCGACGGCGAGGTCTGGCTGCATACCTTCCCCCGGGTGCTGGGCTATGTGTTCAAGCCGGTGAGCTTCTGGTACTGTCACCGTGCCGATGGGCCGCTGCGGGCGATCGTGGTCGAGGTGAACAACACCTTCGGCGAGCGACATTGCTACTTGCTGGACCAGCCCCGCTACGGGGTGGAGCTGCAGGCCGACAAGTGCTTTCATGTCTCGCCTTTTTGCACCACAGAGGGTCGCTACCGATTCCGTTTCTTGCACAGCGATCAGCGCGCACCCGCCCGGACCGTGGCCCGGGTCGACCTGGACGACAAGGATGGCCCACTGCTGGCCACCAGCGTCAGCGGCGCGCTCAAGCCAATTACCCCACGGCTTCTGCGCCAGGCCCTCTGGCGCTATCCTGCGATGACGATGATGGTCATCGCCCGGATCCATTGGCAGGCCCTGCACTTGTGGCGCAAGCAGGTGGGCTTTCACCGCAAGCCGCCGCTACCTGAACGCTTCGTGACCCGCTAAGCCGATCCCCCTCCGAACCACGCCGCATGAATATCTTGACGTCCCGTTCACCAACGACCCGCGCGGCCGCGGGTGCCCGGCCTGGCCACGAACAGGGTGCCGAGGCGGGCGCGGCCAGCGTCACTGCCACCGCGGCAAGTCGCGGCGCGCCCCTGGCGCTCGGGCTGCCCCAGGGCGCGTCCGCTGCGGCACGCGCCCTCTTCCGGTTGCTGCAAGGCCTGCGCCACGGCACTCTGGTGGTGGAACTGCCCGACGGCTCGGTTCGCGCGCTCGGCGACGGCCAGGGGCCGGAGGTCCAAGTCAAACTCCACAATTGGAACCCCTGCGCCGCGGCGCTGCGCTCGGGCGACATCGGCTTTGCCGAAAGCTACCTCGCCGGCGACTGGCACACCACGGACCTCGCCGGCCTCTTGCGCCTCATGCTAGCCAACCGGCAGGCACTGGATGCCGCCATCCACGGCTCCTGGATTGGCCGCCTCGTATACCGCCTGCGCCACCTGCTTCACCGCAACACCAAAGGGAACAGCCGCAAGAACATTCATGCCCACTATGACCTGGGCAACGACTTCTACCGGCTGTGGCTGGACCCAACCATGAACTACTCCTCAGCCCTGTTCGAGCGCAATGCGCAGGGCGAGCCGACGCAATCACTGGACGCGGCCCAGCACGCCAAGGTGCGCCGCGCGCTGCGCATGGTCGACGTTCAGCCGGGCGACCGGGTACTCGAAATTGGTTGCGGCTGGGGCGCATTGGCCGAAAAAGCGACAAAGGAATTTGGCGCCCGGGTCACAGGCGTCACCCTGTCCACCGAACAACTGGCCTGGGCGCAAAAGCGCCTGCAGGACCAGGGCCTGGGCGAGCGCGCCGACCTGCGCCTGCAAGACTACCGTGACATCGCCGACGGCCCCTATGACGCCGTCTGCTCGATCGAAATGCTCGAGGCCGTCGGCCGCGAGTACTGGCCCACCTACTTCCAGAGCATCGCGCGTTTGCTCAAGCCCGGCGGTCGCGCCTGTATCCAGACCATCGTGATCCGCGACGCGCTGTTTGAGCGCTACATCCGGTCGACCGACTTCATTCAGCAGTACGTTTTTCCCGGCGGCTGCCTGCCCTGCCCCAGCGAATTTCGACGGGAGACGCAAGCTGCCGGCCTGCGCATGGTGGAAGAGTTTGCCTTCGGCCAGGACTACGCCGAGACCTGCCGCCAATGGCGCGAGACCTGCCTGGCCCGACGGGACGAGGTGCTAGCGCAGGGCTTCGACGCACGCTTCCTGCGTCTGTGGGAGTTCTATCTGGCGTACTGTGAAGCCGGCTTTGCCGCGGGGGATATCGATGTTGTCCAGTACACCTTGGTCCGCTGACGCCTGGCCGCGCCGGTCTGCGTCAGCCCGCCTATCGCGCGCGCGAAAGCCCGCGTTGGGCGGCGTGTTGGTAGGTGCAATGTCCGGTGCGAATTCCGGTGTTTTGACCAGCGCGAGGATCCCCCTTTGGGTGGCTATGCCGGTGGTGATGGCTCTGGCCCTGGCGCTTTGCCAGCCTGCCGCTGCATCTACCGAGAACCTGCCTGAACCGCAAAGCCAACGCGAACGGGGCGCTGCCGAGGCGGTCACGCGAAGCACCGCACACCCTCAGCTGCCGGGTAGCCGGCTGCGCGGGGAGGGGAAGCTGCGCTTTTTGGGCCTGGGTATCTACCAGGCGCGTTTGTGGACATCACCAAGCTTCCGGGCCGACCAGGCGCTGGACCATCCGGTGGTGCTCGAACTGACCTATCTGCGCGATTTCGAAGGTGACTCTATCGCCCAGCGCTCGCTGGACGAAATACGGCGCGCAGGGTCCTTGTCTGAAGCGCAGGCCCAGCGTTGGCTCGCGGCCATGCGGCGGGTGTTTCCCGATGTGCGAAGTGGCGAACGGGTCACTGGCTTGCACCAGCCGGGCCAGGGCGTCAGCTTCTGGATCGACGGCCGGCCGCTGGGCGAAATCACCGACCCCGAGTTTGGCCGGCGCTTCTTCGGCATCTGGCTGTCGCCAAGCACCTCCCAGCCTGGCCTTCGGCTGTCCCTGCTGGGGCTGGCCACCCGCGGCAGCCTCTAACGAAGTCCTTCCCCCGCTCACCGGAGTCCCTCATGACCCTCGCCCACCTTCTGCTTGGCCGCGCCTGCCGGCTGCTGGCCGCACTGGCCCTGGGCCTTGGCGCCCTCACCCTGGCCGGCTGCGCCAGCCCACGCGTTGAGCAATACAGCGCCGAGCGGCCCGCTTTGGACCTGGCGGCCTACTTCAACGGCAAGGTGATTGCCCACGGCATCTTCCAGGACCGCAGCGGCCTGGTAGTCAAGCGCTTCACCGTCGAGATGGATTGCCGCTGGGAGGGCAGCAAGGGCGTGCTCGACGAGCGCTTCACCTATTCAGACGGCACGAAACAGCGCCGGGTCTGGACACTCACCAAGGAAGCCGACGGCCGCTACACCGGCACCGCCGACGATGTCGTGGGCGTGGCCACCGGCCGAACCGCGGGCAATGCCTTCCAGTGGTCTTATGTGCTGAAGCTGCCCGTGGACGGCTCGGTCTACGAGGTGAGCTTCGACGACTGGATGTTCCTGGTCGACGACCGGGTCATGCTCAATCGGGCCACCATGAGCAAATTCGGCGTCCGTCTGGGCGAGGTCACGCTCTCGTTCCAGAAACTGCCCTGAGCACCGCACCATGAGCCTCAACCCCAAGATTGGCGACTGGCACGGCAAGAGGGTCTGGCTGGTCGGCGCCTCCAGCGGCATCGGGCTGGCCGTGGCTCGGCAGCTGCATACCTTGGGCGCGCAGGTGCTGGTGTCGGCACGACGAGCTGGGCCGTTGCAGGACTTCGCGAGTGCCCACCCCGGCAGCCTGGCCCTGCCGCTCGACGTGACCGACCGCGAGGCCGTGGCCCGGGTCACCGCGCAAGCCCTGGAAGGCGGCCCGCTCGACCTGGTGTGCTACTGCGCAGGCCATTACAACGCGATGCGCGCCACCGCCATCGACCTCGACGACCTGCTGCGGCACCACGAGATCAACACCGTGGGCCTGCTGCACCTGCTCCATGCCATCACCCCGGCTCTGCTGGCCCAGGGCCACGGGCACATCAGCCTGGTGAGTAGCGTGGCCGGCTACCGAGGCCTGCCCCAAGCCATGGCCTACGGACCGACCAAGGCCGCCCTGATCAACCTGGCCGAGACGCTGTACCTGGACCTGCAGCCGAAGGGGCTGGGCATCAGCCTGGTCAACCCCGGATTTGTCGAGACGCCACTGACCGCCGGCAACCAGTTTCACATGCCGGCCCTCATCAGCGCCGACGAGGCCGCGCGGGAAATGATCAAGGGCTGGGGACAGGGTCAGTTCGAAATCCATTTCCCGCGCCGGTTCACTCGGGTGATGAAGCTGCTGGCGCTCTTGCCCTATCGCCTCTACTTCGCAGCGGTGCGTCGCAGCACCGGGCTTTGAACGCATGGCCGCGTCCACCCCGCCTGATCTTGACGCCGCAGTGCGCGACTTCGTCCGCTACTTCGAGCAACTCACGCCCGCCGACCTGCCTCGCCTGCCGGACTTCTATGCCGAGGGCGCCCGCTTCAAGGACCCTTTCAACGAGGTCCAGGGCGTGGCCGCCATTGAGGCCATCTTCCGGCACATGTACGTGTCTCTGGAGGCGCCGCGCTTCGTGGTCACCGGCCAGGTGCATCAAGGCCAGCAGTGCTTCCTGCTGTGGGACTTCCACTTCCGCTTCCGCCGCTTTGACACCCGTACCGAGCAGCGGGTGCGCGGTAGCTCGCACATCGTGTTCGACGAGCAGGGAAGGGTCAGCCTGCACCGCGACTACTGGGACGCGGCCGAGGAGCTGTACGAGAAGCTGCCCGTGGTCGGCGGCCTGATGCGCTGGCTCAAGCGCCGGGCCAACCAGTGAGCGCAGGCCGCACTCCAAGGCCGCATCCAGAAGCAGCGGGGCCGATGCTGCGCCTGGTCCTGGGTGACCAGTTAGACCCGCAGCACTCTTGGTTCCGTGAGGTCCGCGCAGACGTCGTCTACTTGCTGATGGAAGTCCGTTCGGAAACAGACTACGTGCGCCACCACGCACAGAAGGTGCTGGCCATCTTCGCTGCGATGCGAGCCTTTGCCGCGCACCTGCAAGCCGCTGGCCACCGAGTGCGGCATGTGGCGATTGACGACGCCAGCAACCGGCAGGATATCCCCGCCAACCTCGATGCCCTCGTCCTGCACTACGGCGCCTCTGAGGTGCAGTACCAATCGCCCGACGAATGGCGACTCGACCGCGCCCTGACGGAGTGGGCTGCGCAGGCACGCGAGCGTGCATTGACGGTGACGCCGGTCGAGACCGAGCACTTTCTCACCGCACGGGACGATTGCCAGCGCCTCTTCGGCGACAGCCGCCAGTGGCTGATGGAGCGCTTCTACCGCGAGCAACGCCGCAAGCACCGGGTGCTGCTAGACGCCGAGGGCAAACCCGAGGGCGGCCAGTGGAACTTCGACGCCGACAACCGCAAGCCCTGGAAGGGGAAGCCGCCCGCCCCGGCCGACACAAGGCCGATCCATGACCACCGCGCGCTGTGGCAAACCATCGAAGCCGCCGGCGTGCAGACGATGGGCGAACCGCAGGCGCAGGCCTTTCGCTGGCCGCTCGATCGCAGTGAGGCGCTGACGCAGCTCGATCACTTCATCACCCACGCCCTGCCGCATTTCGGCGACTACCAGGACGCGCTCACCAGCCGCAGCGACTTTCTCTTTCACTCGCTCTTGTCCTTTGGCCTCAACACCAAGATGCTACGGCCCCGTGAGGTGATTGGCCGCGCCGAAGAGGCCTGGCGCGCCGGCGACGCACCCTTGCACGCGGTGGAAGGCTTTATCCGCCAGATCCTGGGCTGGCGCGAGTATGTACGGGGCTTTTACTGGGCCCACATGCCGGGCTACACCGAGGTCAACGCGCTAGGCCATGAGCGCCCCCTGCCCGCGTGGTTCTGGACAGGGCAGACGAAGATGGCCTGCCTGGCCCGCGCCATCGGCCAGTCACTAGAGACGGCCTACGCGCACCACATCCAGCGCCTCATGGTGATCGGCAACTTCGCGCTGCTGGCCGGGCTGCAGCCCGAAGCGCTGCACCGCTGGTACCTGGGCATCTACATCGACGCCTTCGAGTGGGTAGAGGCGCCCAACACTCTGGGAATGAGCCAGTTCGCCGATGGCGGCCGCCTGTCCACCAAGCCCTATGTGAGCAGCGCTGCGTACCTGGACCGAATGGGCGACCACTGCGCGGGCTGCGCCTACGACAAGAAGGCCCGAGTGGGCGAACGCGCCTGCCCCTTCAACGCGCTGTACTGGGATTTCTTCGACCGCCAGCGCGGACGCCTGGCGGGCAACCACCGCCTCGGCATGGTCTACCGGCAGCTCGATCGCTTCAGCCCCGCTGACCTGCAGGCCCTGCGGGAACAGGCGCAGGCGACGCTTGCGCGGATTGACCAGCTCTAAAGACCGAGGCTGCAGGGCCTGATGCCTCATGCCTCTTGCTTGAGGGCGTAGTGCTGGATCCATCCCACCAGCTTCATGGCCGCAGGCGTGAGGGGCATGTCGTGCCGCCGCACGGTGCAGATGATGGGTCTGGGCATTTCATCGCGCACCGGCACCACCGCCAACTCCGAGCGCATGGCCGAATGCTCGTAAACCACCCGCGGCCTGGTGGCGAGCCAGTTCGCCGACGCCGCGATCAGCCCAGGCAGGGCCAGGAAGGACTCGCACAGCATGGCCACCCGCGGCGCCCCCAGGCCAGCCTTCTCGAAAGCCTCCTCGATCACTGCACCGGGCCCTCGCGAGGGGCTCGAAAGCACCCATTCGCAGTCGCGTAGTTGCGCCAGCGAGATGGCGTCCGCCAGAGGATGGGCCTTGGGAGCGACGACCACCACCTGACTGGCGTAGAGGGGCTCGGCCAAGAGGTCAGCCTCCAGGTCGACCCGGTGCACAGGGGTGAGCGCGAAGTCGATACTGCCCTCCCGAAGCAGCGGCGCGATGCCGGGGTAGAGCCCATCGCGGCAATGAACCCGAACCTGGGGATGCTGCCGGCTGAACTGGCGGATGGCCCGGGGCAGCAGACCCAGCCCGATGGCAGGCGAGATGGACATCTTGACCGTGCCTTGCCACAGGCCCCGCATCTGCGCGATTTCATCGGTGGCGCGGCGGCTCTGCGAGACCATCAACTTGGCGTGGGGCAGGAAGGCCTGACCGAATGGCGTGAAGCTCACGCCCTGCTTGCTGCGCACCAGCAAGGGCGCCTGCAACTCCTGCTCGAGCTGCTGGATGGCAGCCGTGAGGGCAGGCTGGGTGACGCCCAGGTGCTGCGCCACGGACCGCAGGCTGCCATGGGTCTCCACCTGCACCAGCGCCTCAAGGGTGGTGAGTTTCATTCGGGTTACTACTGAGATTAGCTGTTTTGATCACGGACCTGAAAAAACGAATTTTCAGGCGCACCCCCGGTTTCTAACATCGCCTGCGAACTGGCTCAAGGACAGGCCTGGGCCACCCCGCACAAGGAAACCGCAAATATGTTCATCAAGAATTGCTGGTACGTCGCCGCCTGGGACATCGAGGTGCCTCAGGACGCGATGCTGGCTCGCACCCTCCTGGGGGAGCCGGTGCTGTTCTACCGCACCGGCGCCGGCCGGGTGGTGGCCCTGGAGAACCGCTGCTGTCACCGAGCCGCACCGCTGCACCTGGGGCGCAAGGAAGGCGACTGCGTGCGCTGCATGTACCACGGCCTCAAGTTCGACCCCACCGGTGCCTGCGTGGAGATTCCTGGTCA